>JADJRF010000005.1:319053-638106 GCA_016712355.1 Vampirovibrionales bacterium
GCCACGCGCATCGATCCCGACACCCGCGTCGACGCGCTCAGCGAGTCGGAAGTCATCGCCCTGAAAGAAGCCATTGAGGCCCGCTATCAGGTAGAAGGCGATCTGCGCCGCGTGGAAGGCCTCAACGTTAAGCGCCTCATCGAGATTAACTGCTATCGCGGGCAACGGCACCGCAAAGGGCTGCCGGTTCGCGGCCAGCGCACCAAAACCAACGCCCGCACCCGTCGCGGCCGCCGCGCCGCCCCCATGAAAAAGAAAGCCTAAAAAGGCCTGACCGTAGAAGAAGGCCGAACGTTTCAGTCCTCAAGAGCCTGACAGACTGTTCGCTTTCAAGTTTCCCCTAACCCGCTGGAGATATCGCGTTTCTTATGGCCAAGCAGAAAGCCGGCGCAACGAAAAAGCGCAAGGAAAAGAAAAACGTCGTTCAGGGCGTGGTTTACGTCCAGTCGACGTTCAATAACACGATCGTCAGCTCGACGGATCCGCAAGGCAACGTCATCGCCTGGTCGAGCGCCGGAGCCAGCGGCTTTAAGGGCGCGCGCAAAGGCACGCCGTTCGCCGCCCAGCAGGCCGCCGAAAACGTCGCCAAAAGCTCGATGGAACAAGGCATGCGCTCGGCGCAGGTCTTCGTCAGCGGGCCGGGCGCGGGTCGCGAGACGGCCATTCGCGCGCTTCAGGTCACGGGGCTGGAAATCACCCTCATTAAAGATGTCACCCCCATTCCGCACAACGGCTGCCGTCCACCCAAGCGCCGCCGCGTGTAACCGCTAAGTAAGGAGTTCAGGTCTTGGCACGCTACAGAGAATCGATTCGCAAGCTGGCTCGCAATACCGGCGGTACGCTGGACGGGTATCCCAAGTCGGAAAACCTGCGCCGCGCCTATCCCTCCGGCCAGCACGGCCAGGCGCGTAAAAAGCTCTCCGAATACGCCGTTCAGCTCAAAGAGAAGCAAAAAGTGCGCCGTATTTACGGCATCCTCGAAAAGCCGTTCCGTACGGCTTATAAAAAGGCGGTGCGCAAAAAAGGCGTCACCGGCACCCTGTTGCTGCAAAGCCTCGAATCGCGGCTCGATAACATTTTGTACCGCTCGGGTCTGGCGCAGTCGCGTCCGCAATCGCGTCAGCTGATCTCGCATTGCCATATTCTGGTGAACGGCCGCAAGGTCAACGTGCCGTCCTACCAGATGAAAATCGGCGATATCATCACCGTGCGCGAGCGCAGCAAGGCGTTGTTCCGCTCGTTGCAGGAAGGCCGCTCGCCGGTCACGCCCTCATGGCTGGAAGTTGACGCCGCCGCGCTGGCCGTGCGCTTTGCCGCCGTCCCCATGCGCGAGGAAATCGACCCGACGCTCAATGAGCACCTGATTATTGAATTTTATTCGCGCTAGACGCGCCCCGTTTTATCAGTATTGGTTTTTTTGCGGAGGTCTGTGAGCCACCATGGAGCATCAACTCAATATTAAGTGCGTCAACACGACCACAGATTCGGACGGATCGATTTACGGCAAGTTCGTCATTGAGCCTCTGGAGCGCGGTTATGGCACGACGTTGGGCAACTCGCTGCGCCGCGTGCTGTTGTCGAGCCTGTCGGGCGCGGCTATCACTTCGGTGCGCGTCGAAGGCGTTACCCATGAGTTCACCGCGATTCCGGGCGTCGTCGAAGACGTGCTGGACGTGATGCTCAACCTCAAGGGCGTCGTACTGAAATCTGACAGCCCTGAGCCGCAGTATCTGCGCATCGACGTGGATCGTCCCGGCCCGGTGGTGGCAGGCGATATTGAAGCGCCGGCCGACGTGCGCATCGTCAACCCGGATTGGCATATCTGCACCGTCGCCGACGGCGGCGGCTTTCATGCCGATCTGACCAGTGAAACCGGCAACGGCTACGTGCCCGCCGAGCAGAATCTCGCCGGCAAGAACAAGGCCGTCGATACGCTGATGCTCGATGCGGCCTTTATGCCCGTTCGCCGCGTGGCCTACAACGTGGAAGAAACCCGCGTGGGCCAGCGCACTGATTACGACAAGCTGGTGCTTGAGATCTGGTCAAACGGCAGTCTCGACGTGAGCACCGGTCTGAGTCAGGCCGCCAATATCCTGATTGAGCACTTGCTGCCGGTCGCGTCGCTGTCGGGCATTCCCACCACGCTGGCCCCGCAGACGCGCGAAGACGACAAGCCGCGCGGCGACAGCGAATCGTCTACCAGCATCACCATTGAGGATCTGGAACTGTCGGTGCGCGCCTTCAACTGCCTCAAGCGCGCCAATATCAACAGCATCGCCGAGTTGCTGCAAAAATCCGAAGCCGATCTGCTGGCCATTAAAAACTTCGGCAAAAAGTCGTCCGACGAAGTGATTGAGCGTCTGCGCGCCTTTGGACTGGATCTCAAGCCCAGTCCAGTGGACGTGGAGATGGAGTCGTATCACTAAGCCGCTTTTTTTCCTGTTTGTATTTTATTCACGGTTTCGATTTCACGCTTAAACAAGGATCATCCTCGCCATGAGACACCGCAAACGCGTTCACAAGCTCGGACGTCCCGCCGATCAGCGCCGGGCCATGATGCGGAGTTTGGCCACCAGCCTGCTGACCCACGATCAAATCGTCATCACGATGCCGCGGGCCAAGGCGCTGCGTGAAGTGGCCGACAAGCTCGTGACGCTTGCCAAGCGCGGCGATCTGCACGCGATTCGTCAAGCCGCGCGTCTGATCTTCCCGCAAAAAACGGGCCGGATGATCCCCTCAGGCAACGGCAAAGAAATGCCGGAAACGGTCTTGCGGCGTCTGTTTAAAACCGTTGGCCCTCGCTTTGCCAATCGCCAGGGCGGCTACACGCGCATTATCCCAGCCCCCCCGCGTCGCGGCGACGCAGCGCCGATGGCGGTGATTGAATTCACCGACTAAATCCGCTGGAGCGTATGACGGATGGCGTCGGCTTTGCGGTCGGTATTTTTTCGGCGATTGCGTCTACGAAAAGCGCCCGTCTATGACATGCGTTGCGCATGGATAAGGCGGACGTGACGATTCAGCGCCACGCCTGCTGGCTGGAATACAACGGGACGGCCTATCACGGCAGTCAGTTTCAGCGGCGCGACGCCGACCGGCATCCGACAATTGAAGGCGAACTGCGGCGCGCGTGCGCGGCGCTTCACCTGCCGTTGACAGGGGCCATTACGCTGGCGGGTCGTACGGACGCCGGCGTTCACGCGCTGGGGCAAGTCGCTCACATGAGCGCGCCCGCCGAGGCGGTGTCGAGCATCCGCGATCTGGCAAACGCTCTCAATGCCCACCTGCCAGCAGATATCAGCGTGCGCGAAGTCGCTCTCAACGTCGGGATGGATTTTCATGCGCGCGCGCGGGCCCGGTGGCGCTGGTATCGTTATACGCTGCTCAATCGACGCCAACGATCGGCAACCGCGCCCTTTAACGTCTGTCTGGAGCGCCGCGCGCTGGATGTCGCGCGTATGGACGCCGCCGCGCGCTATCTGGTTGGGACGCACGCATTCGGCAGCTTTCAAGCGCCGGGATCGCTGACGCAAGACGATCAATGCCGCGTGGCGTACGCTGCTGTCTGGCAAAATGAGGATTTAATCAATTTTGATATTGTCGCCGCGCGTTTTCTGTATAAAATGGTGAGGAACCTCATGGGACTGCTTATCGCCATTGGCGGCGCCGGTCCAGAGGACGCCGACCGGTACGCGCCCGATATTCTCCTCGATTTACTCGGCGCGCCCGACCGGACGCGGGCCGCCTCACTGGCTCCCTGCGCCCGCCCGGAAGGCCTTTCCCTGATGGCGGTGTCCTACGCTCCCGATTACGACCTTTTTCCCCACAACCCCCTGGTTCGCCGACTACGCGAAACCTTGATCAAGGAGTCTGTCTCTCCATGAAAACCTTTTCCGCAAAACCCCTGGAAGTCGAGCGCGCCTGGTGGTTAATCGACGCCGACGGTCAGACGCTGGGACGTCTGGCGACTGAAATTGCCCTGATCCTGCGCGGCAAGCGCAAGGCCCAATTCACGCCGAACATCGATACCGGCGATTTTGTCGTCGTCATCAACGCCGACAAGATCCGCGTGACGGGCAAAAAGCCCACGCAGAAATACTATCGCCGCCACAGCGGCTTCCCTGGCGGTTTTCGTCAGGTGCAGTACAAAGACATGTTTGCCGCCCATCCTGAGCGCGTGCTGGAAATCGCGGTGCGCGGCATGCTGCCCCACACCACGCTGGGCCGTCAGCAGTTACGCAAGCTCAATATCTACGCCGGGTCGCAGCATCCGCATGCCGCTCAGCAACCGGTTCCGTATCCGCATCTGGAGGTCGCCCGCTAATGGCAGAACGCAAAGCGCAATATCCGCAAGTCGGCGTCCGGGGCACCGGTCGGCGCAAGGAAGCCGTCGCCCGCGTTCGGGTGAAGCCCGGCAGCGGTCGCGTGCTGATTAATGGTCGTCTGATGGAAGAATACCTCGGGTTCCGCAAGGCCCTGCAGGCGCCCGTCATGCAGCCGCTGGTGGCCGCAGGCGTCGAAAGCCGCTATGACGTGTTGGCCGACGTGTACGGCGGCGGCAAGGCCGGACAGGCGGACGCCGTTCGCATGGGACTGGCCCGCGCCCTGTCGGCCATCAACCCCGATTACGAGACCATTATGCGCAGCGAAGGCTTTATGACCCGCGACGCCCGCAGCAAAGAGCGCAAAAAGTATGGTCTGCACCGCGCGCGCAAGGCCTGCCAATACTCCAAGCGCTAGGATTTTCAGCGGAGAGTTTTTTCAAACGCGCCTGTTTCCATCGGAGTCAGGCGCGTTTTGATGAGTCAGGCCCGTTGCCTGCCATGCGTTCTGTGTCGCTATCTGTATTTATAGAAGGAGAGAGCCGGTGCCGGAAGCCGCCTATCAGAATCTCGACGCGCAATGCGCGGATCGCGTCCTTACCGTGCGCCTGAACCGCCCCCAGGCGCGCAATGCGCTCAGCAACGAACTCATCGGCGAGCTCGCCGCCGCCCTGCGTCAGGCCGATGACGCGCCCGCCGTCGGCTGCATCGTGTTGACGGGCGACGAGGGCTGTTTTTCCGCCGGGGCCGATATTATTGAACTGATGGGCGCCTCCCCGGTGTCGATGATTCAGCGCGCGCCAATCGCCTTGTGGGAGTGCGTCTCGCAGACGCGCAAACCCGTGATTGCGGCTGTTCGGGGCTATGCGCTTGGCGGCGGACTGGAGCTGGCATTGATGTGCGATATCATCATCGCCAGCGACACGGCGCGCTTCGCGTTGCCGGAGATTGCGCTGGGACTGATTCCCGGCGCAGGCGGCATTCAACGTCTGATGCGGGCCGCAGGCAAGGCGCGAGCGATGGAGCTGCTGTTAAGCGGACGGCGCTTCAGCGCGCAAGAAGCGCTGGCGATGGGGCTGGTCAGTCAGCTCTCGCCGGATGCCGAGACGTTGACGAGCGCTCAGGCGCTGGCCCAGGCGATTGCGCATCAGCCGCTGACGGCGGTGATGGCCCTGAAGGCCGCCGCGCGACAGGCCTTTGAAGCCCCGCTCAGCGCTGCGCTGGCCAGCGACCGCGATTTATTCAGCCTGCTCTTTGCCTCAGCCGATGCGCGCGAAGGACTGAACGCGTTTCTGGAACGGCGCGAGCCGGCGTTTCGCCATGCCTGATCGCCAGCTTTCTATCTGAGGGGTTATACGCCTTTCATTAGCGCGTTTCTTCGCGCAGGACCAGGCCGACGATTTCCCCATGAATTTGCGCCACTTGCCGCGCGGCGGCGGCGATTTGCTCTTGACGCGCGCGTTGCTCCACCAATAACAGCAGGCCATCGGTCGCATTGAGCAGAATGCAGGCGTCAGGGCCGCTGAGCAGCGGGGCGGCGTCAAACAGCGCCCAGTCAAAGCGCGATTTCAGCGTTTTGGCCAAGAGGGCCAGCGCCGGCGAATTGAGAAACGCAAACGTGTTTTCCAGCGCCACGCCCGCATTGAGATACAACAAGTCCGGGTGGATGTCCGACGGCGTCAGCGCGCGCTCAATCAGCGGCCAGAGGGTTTCAGGCGAGACGTCGGGATCGCGATGGGCGGCTTCAGCCAGATCGTTGACCAGTTCGCTCAGACCTTGCTCGTAGCAGAGCGCATGGCCCAGCGTCTCGTGCAGGACGGGGTGTTGCAGCCGCGCATCGACCATCACCACGCGTTGTCCGCCTTGCGCCAGACAGTAGGCCACGTTGGCCAGAACCACCGACTGGGCGGACGTCTCTTCAGTCGCGGCCAGTACCAGCGCGTTGCGGCCCGTTTGCTGGCGATCGACTTTGAGATTGAGCGCCAGGCGCTGATATGCTTTAACTGTCGGCTGATGAGACGGCGTGGCCAGCGTTTCCAGCGTATGACGCTGGCGCAGGCGGTCCCAGTAGGCTTGCGACACCCACGGAATGGTCGACAGCGCGCTGGCGCCGGCGGCGTTCTCCAGAGCCCGCGCGTTTAGGCCCCATTGGCGACGACTTTTCACCAGCAGAATCGCCGCACACGACAGCGCGCTGCCCAACAGGGTGACCAGCGCCAGGATATGCAGACGACTCGGGAAAACGGGAAAATCAGGCGTCGCCGGGTCATCGACGCGCTGAATGACGGCGCTCAGGCCCGTAAACTGAATATCCACCTCGGTCAGCTTGGCGTCGAGGCGGGTCAGGATTTCTTCCAGATTGCGTTTTTGCAGCAGCAGCTTGGCGAACTCCAGTTGCGTGCGCGGCAATTGGGCCAGCTCGCTGCGCGATTGTCGTTCCTGCTCAGCAAGAATACCTGCCTTGCTGCTGAGGGCTGAGGCTTCGGCGTCGCGAACCGCCAGCCGGCTGACCAAATCCGCGCGGATGGGGTCGTGGATGGCCATCGGCGTTTTCATACGCGCCCCGCTCAAACCGACGGTGCGAATGCGGGCGTCGCGCGTCTGTTCTTTGAGGACGGCGATTTTCTCGCCCAGGCGGCGCATATCCGGGTTGGTGGGCGAGAAGGTCAGGGCTTGCAGATCGTATTCGTTTTGCGCTTTGTATAACTGGCTTTGCAGGTCGGTCATCAGCGCATCCTGGCCGATGGCAACCGAACGCAGGCCGCTTACCGCATCGAGTTTGAGCTGCGCTTGCAGGCGCGCGGCTTCCGCCCGTTTTTCTCCCAGCGTCGCGGTGACGTCTTTATAACTGCTGTTGAGCGCTTCGAGTTTCTGGACCAGCACGCGGCTGCGCGTTTCGAGATCCACAATGTTATTGGCTTCCTGATACTGGCGAATCTGGGTTTCGAGCGCGTCGAGCTGCGCGCGCGTGGCGTTTCGTTGCGCACTCAGCGTCTGCTTCTGTTGCAGGAGCGGCTCGCGGCTGATATCAAGCGATTCGCGCTCGTAGACCTCAATAAACTTGCGGGCAATCACGGGGGCGTCGTCGCGATAAGGCGACGTGACGCTGATGCGGATGAAATCAGAGGCGGGCGATTGCTTGACGCCCAGCATTTGCGTGAGCTTCTCGGCGTTGGGCAGCGGCCCCCGCAGGCGGATTCCGCCCCGGCGCGCGTCTTCGCGCAGGGCCAGCGAGACTTTGCTTGCCAGCTTGCGGCTTTTCAGCAATTCTTCCTGATTCTTTTCCGGGTTGCTGCGCGGCGAGAATCCCTGAAAAAAGTTGTTGCTATTGCGGTAGTTGGTCAGAATATTGGGAATATCAATGGGATTGAGAATCACCGTCGCTTCGGCTTTGTACTTGTCGTGGTAAGCCAGAAACGCAATCAGAAGCCCCAGCAGCAGGCTGACGCCCACCCCGGCCAGTAGCAGACGGCGATTGCGCGCCAGCAGGGCGCCCAATTGACGCAGGTCAATCTCAAGGGTTTCAGCTTCGATGGTGCGCTCTTCCATTCCCACGCCACTCGTTTTATCGTCCGAAAAGCGATGCGCTTTCTCACACGGATGCAGGCCAGCGGACGTCTCACTCTATTGAAGCGAGTTTCGCCCGTGGCGGGATCGTGCGAACAAATGAAGTCATGGCCCGCCGCCCTCGCCTCGTTCGAGGACGCGCCCGCTAAAAGGCCCGCCAAAAGGTCCAGAGAAGGGGCGGGTGGCAAGCGCCTTTAAACGATGGAGACTACGGGCGATAGGGCCCCATATAGCGCGACAGGACGCGCGAGAGGGCAGTCATGGCCGATGACTGCTCCCAGTCTTCCAGATTCACATTGATTTTGCGGCGCCAATTGGGATGCTGGTCCACCGTGCCGGGCAAGTTGGCCTGCAGGGGCTGAAGAAACACATCTTCCAGTTGCGCCATCATAATATGGCAACGGGTTTTGGCGAGATATTCATGAATGGCCAGCATCAGCGGCTCAGTCATCTTCTCGGGCAGGCGGTCGAGCGAATAGCCCATCAGCTCAGGCGGCAGCAGGCCTTCGCAGGTCAGGGCGTCGAGCAATCCGGCGCGCTCCAGCAGGCGTTCTTTAAGCTGGCGGGCATGAAACTCCTCGCTGGGGAAGAGATCGAGGCGGTACCGGGTGCGGATGTCTTCGCCTTCCCAATACCCGGCAATGGTCGGCAAGTCGTGGGTACTGATGGCGGCCAGCGCCTGCGGGGCGTAATCGGACGGGCTGGTGAAGCGGCCTTCGCCGTGACGCTCAAAAATCAGCAGCTTGTAGGACAGAATCTTCCAGTGGCGCATACGCGCTTCCACCAGCGGCGGGACGGTCCCCAGGTCTTCGCCAATGACGAAGCACTGGTTGCGATGACTCTCCAGCGCCAGAATCCCCAGCAGATCCTCGAACGGATAGCGAACGTAAGCGCCATGGGTGGCGTCCTGGCCTTTGGGGCTCCAGAACAGCCGCATCAGGCCCATGATGTGATCGAGGCGCAGCGCCCCGGCATGACGCATGTTCTGGCGCAGGACGCGAATCCACGGGTAATACGCCACCTCGCGCAGCCGCACGGGATGATAGGGCGGCAGGCCCCAGTTCTGGCCTTTCTGGTTACATTCGTCGGGAGGCGCGCCCACGTCCATGCCCAGCTCATAGAGGTCCTGATCGAGCCAGACTTCCGCGCCGGTGATTTCGTTGCCGACGGCCAGATCCATATAGAGACCGCCGGGCATCTGATGCGTCTGGGCGACCTGTTTAATAGCCGCCAACTGGCAATCGGCCTGCCATTGCAGGTATTGATAATACTGGACGCGCTCGCGATTGGCCGCCGCATACTCGCTGACCGCCGGACTCGACGCGTTCTGATACTCTCGGGGCCAGCGCTGCCACGACCAGAGCATGGGATCTTTTAAGTAGAAATGCTCTTGCAGGGTTTGAAAGACGCAGATTTTTTCCAGGAACGGGCCCTGTTGCGCGCACCAGCTTAAAAATGCCTGGCCGCGCGCGGTTTTCGGCTCAAGATGCCGTTCGCGAAAATGCCGATACAGCCGCTCCATCACCGGGCGCTTGAGTTCTGCGACGGCGGCGTGATCCACCAGCTCGGCCTCGCGCAGCGCACGCAAGCGGGCCTGAAACTCCGGCGCGCGGACCGTCTCCTGCGCAGGCGAACAGTCCTGAAAATCGGCAATGACCTCGACATCGAGATACAGCGTGTTAAAAAACGCGCGACTCGACGGCGAATACGGGCTGATATGCGACGCATGGTGCGGAAACAGCTCGTGCAGCGGATTCACCCCGATGATCGAAGCCCCTTGCGAGCCACACCAGTTCATCAGGGTTTTCAGGTCGGTGAAGTCGCCGATGCCCCAATTGCGCTGCGAGCGCAGGGCGTAGGCTTGCGTGGCGAAACCCCACAGGCGCATCGGCGCAGGGGCGGGGCGCTCGAAGGCGTCGGGCAGGTAACAGGCGTCAGGGGTGACGATAACCGCCATTTCTGAGGACGGCAGACCGCTGCGCTCGACGCTCAGCAAATGATAGCCAGGCTCCAGACGCGCCACCGGCGGGCGCCACTCAAACGCTTCCATCCGCCGACCGTTGGCGTCGCTGTGCCCGGCGTGATACGCCAGATCGCTGGCCATAAAATCGCCGTGATGCGTGCGACCGTCTTCTTCAATGAGTTTCCAGCGCAGGGTTTCGTCGGTGGCATGTTGCGGCAGGCGAATGATAATCGGCGCAGGCCACTGCGCAAGCGGCGTCACCAGCACCGGATCCAGCATCCGGCTCCAGTCGGATTCGCGGCAGGCGGCCAGCGCGGCGCGGATATCGCTTTCAGAATCGGTTTTCACGCCAAACGCGCCAAGAATCGCCTGAAGCGTGGCTTGAGGCGCCTCGTGGGTCTCGCCCCAGATGTTGACGTAAGCGGTTTCCACCCCGTAGCGTTCGGCTAAATCATTCAGGGCCTGACGGGCGGCCGCGGTCAGTTCCGCAGGCGGCGGGGACGAAAGGGTCATGACGCAGGTTTCTCCGGGGCTTGCCTCTCAACGAATCGCGAAGATCCTCACACAATAGCATAAAAGGCGCATGGCGCACGCCCCCACAAGGCCGGGACGCGGGCATGAAGCGTCTACTCACGCCGCGCGCGCTTTACTTAAGGCTCGGCGGGTTTCGGCGGCGGCGGCAGGGTATCCGGCGACGCCGCAGACGAACTGGGCTTGGGCGGCGCAATCACGGGCCGGGGCGGCGCCGGCAGGGCTTCGCCTCGCGGAGAGGGCAGCGGGCGCGGCATGGTTGTTTGCGGAGGGCGTTGCGGCGACGGCTGCGCCGGACGGGTGATAACCGCCTCAGGACGCGATACCGGCGGCAAGACTGAGGACGGCGCAGGCGCGCCCGGCGCAATGGGAGCTCTCAACGCGCTGGCGGCAGCCCCAGAAGCCGTGGGAGGAGCGCTGGGGATCGTCACCGGCGCTTGAATCGTCGCGCGGACCGGCGGCTGCATCGGGCTTCTCTGCACTTGAGACGCAGACTGAGGCGACACCTGCGCAGGCGCCTGCGAGGCCGCGCTTCGCGGCGTTTGGCCGGAGATCGCGGGGCGCACGCGCGAAAACGGCGCCCGAGGGGCATTCACGCCGGAGGCCGGACGCGCAGGCGCAACGACAGCCGTAGACGACGCGCCGGACGTCTGCGGCGGCGATGATGGCCCCGAAGGGGGAGAATCTGCGGCAGGCGGGGCGATTTCGCCCGGCGCAGGCGGCGGCGCGCCGGGCGTTTGCAAGGGAGACGTCAGCCCCCCCTCGGCGGGCATTTTAGAGTCAGGCGTCTTAAAGTCCGGCGGCGGATTCGGGCCGGCGGGCGGAGGCGTCGTCGTAGGCGGAAACGCGCCGACAATGGGCGGTTGGGCCGATGGCGCGCGAATCGGGTCGGGATCCTGCCAGAATTCCACTTTACGAGACCCGCCGCACCCGCTGACGCCCAGCGTCAGGAGCATCGCCAGCGTCAGCGCGCCGCAGGCGGCAGGAGAGATCCACGCCGCAACCGCACGGGCATCGGCAGCGGCAGAAGGGCGGGGCAGGCGAAGAAGGCGTCTCAGTCTCATCAGAGCTGTATCATACCGCCAAGCGGGGGCGTCGGGAAGGCCTGCGACATCTCAGCGCGCAGAAATATCCCCAGACGCGGAAACGGGCGCCACTTGCATCGCGCCCGCTTCCAGAGAGAATTGCAGCCCGAGGGCGATTAGGTCGCCGACGCCGCCTGCCCCTTGAATTTGGCAATCAGCGGTTCGGCAATATTGTTGGGCATCGGCTCGTAGCGCGAGAATTCCATCGTGAACGTGCCGCGACCCTGCGTCTTGCTGCGGATATCGGTGGCGTAGCCAAACATCTCCGACAGCGGGACCATGGCGCGTACTTTCTGGATGCCCGCGCCTTCCAGCGCTTCCATCCCTTCGATACGCCCGCGGCGGCCCGACAGATCGCCGATAACATCACCCAGGAAGTTCTCGGGCACTTCGATTTCGACTTTCATGACCGGTTCAAGCAGTTGCGGCGCGGCCTTGCGGACGCCCTCTTTAAAGGCCATCGATCCGGCGATTTTAAAGGCCGATTCGTTCGAGTCAACATCGTGGTAACTGCCGTCAAACAGCGTGGCCTTGAAGTCGATGACTTCGTAACCGGCGATAACGCCGCCCAACAGCGCCTCTTCGATCCCTTTCTGGACCGCAGGCACGTACTCGCGGGGCACAACGCCGCCGACGATCTTGTTTTCGAAGGAGAACCCGGCGCCTTCGTCCTGCGGCTCAAGGCGAATCCAGACGTGGCCGTACTGACCACGACCGCCGGACTGGCGAATGTACTTGCCTTCGACTTCCACCTGCTTGGTGATGGATTCGCGGTAGGCGACCTGAGGCTTACCGACGTTGGCATCCACCTTAAACTCGCGCAGCAGGCGGTCCACGATGATCTCCAGGTGCAGCTCGCCCATCCCCGCAATGACGGTCTGGCCGGTTTCCTGGTCGACGCGGACGCGGAATGTGGGATCTTCTTCCGCCAGTTTTGCCAGCGAGTTGGAGAGTTTTTCTTGATCCGCCTTGGTTTTGGGCTCTACAGCAACCTCAATAACGGGCTCAGGAATAAAAATCGACTCCAGGATTACCGGCGCGCTTTCCACGCAGAGCGTATCGCCGGTGGTCGTGTCTTTCAAGCCCACAACAGCAAAGATATCGCCCGCATTGACTTCGGGAATCTCAATGCGATCGTTGGCTTCCATTTGCAGCAGACGGCTGACGCGCTCTTTTTTGCCCTTGGTCGCGTTGATGACGTAGCTGCCGCCTTCCATCCGCCCGCTATAGCAGCGGCAAAACGTGAGTCGGCCAACAAAGGGATCAGTTGCAATCTTGAAGGCCAGCGCTGAGAAAGGCTCTTTATCGTCGCTGTGGCGAATCGCCTCGCTGCCGTCAGGATTAACGCCCTTGATGGACGGCACGTCGATGGGAGAGGGCAGGTAATCCACCACGGCGTCGAGCAGCGGCTGAACGCCCTTGTTCTTGAACGCCGTGCCGCAGATGACCGGTACGATTTTGACTTCGCACGTGGCTTTTCGCAGAACCCGCTTGAGGTCTTCCACCGCGATGGTTTCGCCGCCCAGATAGCGCTCCATCAAGTCATCGTCATGCTCGACGATGGCTTCGACCAGCGACTCGTGCGCCTTTTGGGCGCGTTCGAGATACTCGGCGGGGATCTCCGTCGATTCGATTTTCGTGCCGACGTCATCGGCGTACTGGATGGCGTTCATTTCCACGAGATCGATAATGCCCTTGAAGCCGTCTTCCGAGCCAATGGGCAGTTGAATCGGGTGGGCGTTGGCGCGCAGGCGCGAGCGGATTTGATCGACCACGCGCTCGAAATTGGCGCCGACGCGATCCATTTTGTTGACAAAGACGATGCGCGGAACGTTATAGCGCGTCGCCTGGCGCCAAACCGTCTCAGATTGCGACTGAACGCCGCCAACCGCGCAGAAAACAGCGACCACGCCGTCGAGAACGCGCAGCGAGCGCTCGACTTCGATGGTGAAATCCACGTGACCGGGCGTGTCGATGATATTGATCTGGTGTTTGCCCCAGTAGGCCGTGATAGCAGCCGAGGTGATGGTGATGCCGCGCTCGCGCTCCTGCTCCATCCAGTCGGTGACGGCGGTGCCTTCGTGGACTTCGCCGATTTTGTGGACTTTGCCGGTGTAGTAGAGAATCCGCTCAGTGGTCGTCGTCTTACCGGCGTCGATGTGCGCGGCGATGCCAATGTTGCGGTAGCGTTCGATGGGGGTTTTTCTGGCCACGGCGGGGATTCCTTACAAGTTACTTCTAGCGGGGAAAGTGACCCGGGAGGGGTCGCAGTATCATAAAACGGACAAACCCGGCGATAAAGCCGGGTTTCGTCGAAAGCGCCGAATCTTAGAAGCGGTAGTGGGCAAAAGCCTTGTTGGCTTCGGCCATGCGGTGGACTTCATCGCGTTTTTTCATCGTGGCGCTGGTCGACCCGAGATAAGTTTCGAGCAGTTCAGCCGACAGACGCTCGGCCATTGATTTGCCGTTGCGCTTCTTGGCGTATTCGATGAGCCAGCGCGAACCAATGGCCACGCCTTCCTCTTCGCGCACTTCCATCGGCACCTGATAGGTGGATCCGCCGACGCGACGCGCTTTGACCCGCACCAGCGGCTTGGCTTTGCCCAGGGCCTTGCGGAAAATTTCCAGCGGGGCCTCGTTGGCCTTGCCGTCGAGCCGTTCCAGCGCGTCGTAGAAGATACGCTCGGCGACGCTCTTTTTGCCGCGCTGCATCAGGCGGTTAATAAACTTGGCGACCTGGGGATCGGCGTAGACGGCGTCTGGGGCGATCTGGCGGCGTTGGGGGCGATTACGACGAGGCATGCGACTGGAGACTCCTTATTTATTTGCGTTTTTTGCCGGCAGCGGCGGCTTGCGCGGCAGCGCCCTTCTTGGCGCCGTACTTGCTGCGGCCCTGCATCCGGCCTTTGGCGCCGGCAAGATCCAGCGCGCCGCGAATCGTGTGATACCGCACGCCGGGCAGATCCTTAACCCGACCGCCGCGAATGAGAATCACGGAGTGCTCTTGCAGGTTATGGCCAATGCCCGGAATGTAGGTGGAGACTTCATAGCCATTGGTCAGGCGAACGCGGGCGACTTTGCGCAACGCCGAATTCGGTTTTTTAGGCGTCGTGGTATAGACGCGGGTGCAGACGCCGCGTTTCTGCGGGTTGCTTTGCAGGGCGGGCGAAGCGGTTTTGGCGTGAGCCTTCTGGCGGGCTTTTTTCACCAGTTGCGAAATCGTTGGCAAGGGAGGCAGCTCCTACAGGTTGCAGCATCGAGAGACGGGGCGAAGACGGGCCTGCGCCCGAAAGACAGGGCCGGCGCGAAAAACCGGATGCGCCGGGACTGCGCATGAATCCGTTCGATGAACATGGACACCGACTAGCGTCTATGAAAACGCAAAAGCAGCCCGTTCGTCAACGGGGGGCCGCGCGCGGGCGCAAGCGGGCCAGGCGCCCCCCTTGCGACGCGAACGCCGCGACGCTAGCGGGGAGACTTAAAGCGAAAGACGGCGCCGCCGTTCTGCGTGACCGTGTTCTCGCTCTCACACTGGCCGTCTTTAAAGCGCGATTCGCGCACCTCGATGGCGCCGTCTGCGTAGACGGTCTTTCGCCAACCGCCGGCCTCGTCGAAGGACAGCTCTCGACTGGAGGGATAGCCGCGCAGGGCCCCGCCGGTGTTTTTCGAAATCACGGCGCTGGCGAGCGCATCGTTAGGCGTTTGAAAAACTCCCGTATGGCACATGCTCGCATCCATTGACGCAACCCCCTATCAATTCTGCCGCCATTGAGACGTCGTTATGCGACCTGCGGCGGCCCCCCACCAGAGCCCCTTCACAAAAGGGGATCCTATCGGCATTAAAACGACAATCGTCGCTTTTGTGCATACCCGGCCAGCATCGCGCTATAGCTTGAGATAATGCCGCGCGCCCTGGAACATGGCGTTCATCAGGCCGATATTGGACAGGGGGTCAAAGCCGCCGGCGGTGAGATACTGTTGCAGGCGGGCCTGCCAGTAGGGGTAAACGTCTTCTTTATTAAGCTCCAGCGTGGCGGCAATGGCCGAAAGCTTGAGCCAGTCCATCGGAAAGGGCAGGGCCCCGCGCCACATATCGACAATTTCCACGCGGTTCTGGCGCGGAAAGCGCTTGAGGAACTGCACGTTCGACAGCCCGCAACGGATTTGGCGCTCTTTCAGGAATTCAATGCCCGGATCCATCAGCCGGGGTTCTTCCGGCAGGCGGTATTCGGGGTAAGACTCGGGAGACGCGCCCATCACCACGGCAATGCGCTCAATGGTCACTGAGCGCGTGGAAAAAGGGATCTCATGGTCAATCAGGCTATAGACGTACGAGAGCGTCACGCCAATCATCTCGGCGAAGTCTTTCTTGTGCAGGCGCGTTTCATCCAGAAAGCGGATCAACCGCTCGCTGCTACTGCTATCCACCTGCTCGCGCTTCTTCAGTGATTGCGCCATTCGCGCGTCACTCGCTTTCCTGAGCTTTCTCCCGTCCAGCGCCCGTTTGAAAGCGCGCTGCACGCCCCATCACGCCCCGCCGGGAGGATATTGGCCCCATCCCGTCAGGAGCAAGCCGCATGCCAGAAGACCCTGCCGGCTCTCATCAGCCTTCTTCGGCGTTCTCTGGCGCCGCCGAATACCGTTTACGGCGGAACGCAGCCAGCCAATACGCCGATGCCTGACCCTGCAGTCAGGAAACAGACCCCTTGAGACATGAGCTAGTGCCTTATCGTAGCAGACCATGGCCGCAATCCGCAATCAAAAGATGACGGAGCGGGACGCAGGAGAAGGGGCGTCGCCATCGCGCGCGCGCTGTTTTTCAACCGGTCTGGGAGGATTTCATCGCAAGCGCCTGCAAAGACGCGTCTTTAAGCGATTTCTTAGGAAAGACGCGAAAAAAAGGACGCGAGCATCGGATTTCCGCCAGGCCGAGGAGGCGCAGAATTATAAAAAAATGTAAAATAGTCTCAAAGCAACGCCGCGATTTGCCGAAACATCCGCTAAACTGAGAGATGAAACGTGATTTCGTAAGATGCGGCGCGCGATTTGAGGCCTTCACATGATTGAATCCATTGCGACGTTCGAGGAATTGAAGCAGCGGCTTCCGCACCTTCAGGATGTGGAAGGCGACCGGATGATTCTGGCGTGGGGGGATCAACCGCCGAATGCCTTTGTCGTCTCCTGCCAGGCGTCTACCAACGAACCGGCGGCCATCCAGCGCTTTGACGCCCGGATGAGCGAGGCATGGCGTCAGGCGCGGGATCTGTTTGCCGACTAACGACCCTGCCTGTGCGCTCCCCGCGATTGGACGCGAGGGGGCGTGGGCGACCTGTTGGCTGGGCGCGGGCGTCTGGGACGGCTGGCGCGCCATGGCTTACGATGATGCGCTGCTCGATTGGGCGCGCGAGCAATCGCTATGGCCCTCGCTGGCGCTGGCGCGGGCCTACGCATGGCGAGAGCCGACGCTGTCGCTGGGGACGCATCAGCCGGTCAAAGACGTGAGCGCCTTGCGCGCGCGCTTTGCCCAACGGCTGGCGCGGGGCGAACTGCAATGGACCCGCCGCCCCACCGGCGGGCGGGCGATTCTACACGACGGGGACGCATCTTTCAGCGTTATCAGCAATGCGCCGGCCTGCCTGCGCCTGAGCGTCGCTGACAGTTACCGGGTTTTCTGCCGGATTGAAGCGCATGCGCTCGAAGCGCTGGGGGTGAAGGCCCAGACGGCAGAAGCGATTCAGACATCCCAATCAGCCCCAACAGCGCCCGCCGGCCATCGCCCCAGCGGCGCGTATATGCGCTCGCCTGCCTGCTTTGAAACCCGCACGCAAACAGATTTGCTGGACGGCTCGGGCCGTAAAATCTCGGGCAGCGCTCAGCTTCGGCGCGCTGGGGGCTTGCTTCAGCAGGGAACCATCTTTTTACCCGGCGGCATCCCGCTGGATGCATTTGCCAGAGCTTTTTCGCAAGCGTTTGAAGCCGCGTGGCCAACAGCCGAGCGGATTCCTGAGGCGCGTATCACGCAATGCCCGCGCTTTCAAGCGTTATGGGCGGCGCGCCTGGACGATTACGCGGCCCAAAGCGACCGCCTGCTTATAACCGATCCGGGGCCGGGAGGGCCGCCAGCGCCCGCACCACGGCGGGATCCCATTTAACGCCCGCCTCGCGCGCCAGCAAGCGCAGCGCGTCCTCGTGGGCCAGGCCGTCGCCGCGATACGGTCGGTCGGCGGACATGGCCGCATAGGCGTCGGCCACCGCCAGAATCCGGGATCCCAGCGGAATATCGCGGCCTGCGAGTCCGGCGGGGCTGCCGCTGCCGTCCCAGCGAGCATTCTGGTACGTGACGTACGGCACAACGTCCGACAGGAAGTGAATCTGCGCCAGCAGAGACGCGCCGACGTTGGGATGACCGCGCAGGGCCTCCCATTCCTCGCGCTGGAGGCCTTCTTCTTTGACCAGCACCTGACGCGGGATTTCCATCTTACCGATCGCGCCCAACAGTCCGGCGTAATAGGCCAGATCGACGGTTTTCTCGTTCAAATCCATCGTTTCCGCGATACGGCGGGCGATTTCGGCGACCTGGCGGGCATGGCCGCGCATAAAGCGGCAGCGCGCGTCGATAGCAGCGCCGAGGCACTCGACAAAGCGTTGCTGATGCGCGCCCAGATCCGCGATATTCTCGGTCATTTGCGCGCGCAGGCTTCTCAGCTCATCGAGGCGGGTCTGATCTGCGCCCTGCAGGATTTCTGCCTGTGCGCGGGCTGACAATTGCTGCAAGCGCATGGCCACGACAAAGAGTTTGGCCGTGGCATCGGCCAGCGACAGCAGCTCGGAGCTGAACGGATGCGCCTCGTAACGCTCCAGCGTCAGCAAGCCCAAGCGTTTTCCGGCCTCGGTCATGGGCATGGCGAGCAGGGCCCGGACGTTTTCCTGCCCCAAACGCGGTATCGGCTCCCAGCGGGGGTCTTCCTGCACGTTGAGCAGCGTTATGGGGCGTCCGTCTTCCCATGCAGGGAGAAACAGGCTGTCGGGCTTCAACTCCAGACCGACCTGCCAGCGGCCGGGGCCCGTGAAGTCTTTGGAGGTGCCGGTCAGGCTCAGGCCTTCTTCGCCGCTTTCGCGTCGCGTAATCTGGAACAGATGGCAGGCGTCAGCCTGAAACATCCGCGCCAGAGTGGAGGCAATGGAATCGTACAGGACAAAGCTTTCGTCGGGTTGAAAGCCCATCACGCCGAGGGTTTTTTCGAGCGAGTAGATTTGAATCATCTCGTCGAGCTGGCGCCTGAGCTTGTCGGGGCACGAGCCCACGCTGTCGGCGATCTTATCGAGCAGGTCGGCCGACATGAAGTCTTCGGTCAGGAAGTCCCCCACGTTGAGGGCGTAGATGGCTTCGAGCGGATCGCGGCGCTGGGCGGCGGCGTCAAACGGCGAATCGGACGCATGAGCGTCATACGAGGAAGGCATGCCCGGAGGCGTTTGCATACTGTCTCCTTCTCGCGCCAGCATTGCCGCAATACGCGTGGTGAGGGGGATTGGGGTGAAAAGGGGGATACCCCTCTATCGGCGATTCCTCTCAACACTTTAGTAAATTTTGGGCCGGGGGGCAATGCGCCGCCCGCCAGCCCAACGGCCCCGCCCGCGCAAGCCCGCCCAATAGAAAAACCTGGCTAAAAGCCAGGTTCGGTATGGTTTCCCCCTCTAGAATCGTGCTGGTTAAAACACGTCGAGCGAAAGCGCTCAGACGGTTCAATTCCCCTCTTAGCAAGCCGATGGCAAGCGCAAACAGTCGTTGCGGTGATGAAGCGGCGGTATGACGCCGGGTCTCTGCCGGAGAAACGACTCGCAGCGTCCAGATAAAGCGTCCGGGCTCGGGTCGCGGATCCGGCGGTTTTTGGCGTTTTTGGTATCTACTTCAGCCTGTCCACATCAGCATAAAACCCCTGAAAACGCGACTGTTGACGGATTTTAAACAACTGTTTTTAGAATATATGGCCAGAATGAGGCCCAGAGAGGCCAAAAGATTATAAACAAAATCTTAACAACCTCGCAAAACCTCTTGAAATTCCCGGTTTTTGTGAACAGGCCGCCTGCCTTGCCCCGGCCGGGCGAAGGGCCTACACTGGAGAGACGGCCTGCAAGACGTTTGCCGCCGGAAAGGACGCCCGCCGCCGTATGTCTGTTTCGCCTGCCGTTGCCGATCCATCCGCTCAGGCGGAAGCGCCGGCGATTGAAGCCCACGGGCTGGTCAAACGCTATAAGGGCGTGTTGGCGCTGGACGGCGTGTCGTTTGAGGCCCCGGCCCGATCCGTGTTTTGCGTGCTGGGCCCTAACGGCGCCGGCAAAACCACGCTGCTGAAGATCCTCACCACAATGACCCGCCCGGATGAAGGCGACGCCCGCATTCTGGGACACGACATCCGCCGAAACGCCATGGCCATCCGCTCGCAAATTGGGGTGGTCTCACAAGACAATCACTTTGAGACGTATTTTACGGTGTGGCAGAATCTGGCGCTGCACGCCGAACTCCATGGCATGGCGCGCGAGACGTATACGCCGCGCATTGAAGCCCTGTTACGCCAAGTGGATTTATATGACCGCCGCCATGCCAAATGCGACGAGCTTTCTGGCGGGATGCAACGGCGTATTTCTTTGATTCGCGCGTTAATTCACCATCCGCGCCTGTTATTTCTGGATGAGCCCACCACCGGGCTGGATCCGGTCGCCCGCCGACAGCTCTGGCAGACGATTGCGGATATTCGCGACAATACGGCCATTATTCTGACAACCCACTACATGGAAGAGGCCGACGTCCTGAGCGATTGCATTCTGATGATGCATCGCGGCCGGGCGGTTATGAGCGGCTCGCCGCAGGCCCTCAAACGCCGCGTGACGCCCCTGAATCGCTATGAACTCCTGCTGCGAACGCCTCAGGCGCGCGCATTGGCGGCGCGCATCGATGCCGCGCTGAATGCGAATGCCGGCGCGGGCGGGGCCTCGGGCGGCGAAAGGATGCGGGTGACGCTGTGCGTCGGCGACGATCCGTATCGCCTGGAAATGAAGCTGGCCGACAGCGCGGATCTCTCGGCCCTGCTGACGCTCATTGAGCCTGATGCGCTCTTGCGCGTGGGGGCGCTGGAGGCGGATCTGGAAGATGTCTTTCTGGCGGTGGCGTCCGGGGCGTCGTTGACGGGGGAAGGCGCATGAGCGGCTTGCATTTTCGGCGCGGGGCGCTGCCGATTTTTCGCAAGGTCGTGGCCATCGAGACCGATAGCTGGGTGCTGGAATCGCTGACCACGATTGCGATTCCGGTGTCGTTCTATCTGGCGTTCGGCATGGGGCTGCGCGGCCAGATTCAGAACGTGGACGGCATGCCGTACATGGCCTTTATTACGCCGGGCCTGATTACGATGACGATTCTGCTGGAAGCCTTCAAGATCGGCGCCTGGAATCTGTGGCTGGGACGCTGGCACAACCGCATGATTCACGAGTTCCGCATCAAGCCGATCGCCACAGTGGACATTATCATCGGCGAGATTCTGGGCGCGTTTACGATGGCGCTGGCCAAAGGCGCGTTGGTGGCGCTGATCCTGTACCTGCTGAGCCCCTACGCCCTGAGCGTCGGCGCGCTGGGGGCATATCTGGCGTATCTGTTTCCGGGCTCGATTCTGTTTACCTGCTTTGGGACGATGGTCGGGACGTTCTTTCGCAAGCCGGATCAAATTGCGCAGTCGCAGGCGATTGTCATTACGCCGCTGCTGTATCTGGGCGGCCTGTTTTTTCCGACGAGCGCGTTTCCTGAGTGGGCCCAGCCGCTGGTGCGCTGGCTGCCGACCACAGCCCTGTTTGAAGGCGGGCGCCACGCGTTTATAACCGGGGTTTTTCATGGGGCGTCGTGGCTGGGGCTCTGCGCCATGGCGTTGATCAGCGTGGTCGTGGCCGCCGTGGTCTTTGATCGCGAGCTGTCCAGATAGGCCGGGAAATTGTGCGCGCGCCTGCGCCAATAGGGACGCAGGGCGTCCCTTTGGAGGATTAAAAGGGGCTCTCGGCGCCCGGCCTTACGGCGGATGACGGGCGTCTTCGGCCTGACGGCGCGGCGCCGGGTTACCCAGTTCGGGCTTTAATTGCCGCAAGAGGCGGCGATCCCGATCGCTGATGGAAAACAAGCGCTCGGTCAAGGGTTTTTCAGGCTGATCAGACGGATCGGATGGCGGCTCTGGGCCTGCAGCGCGCATCAGGGCCGGTAACAGCGTCGGTTTTGAGCGCGGCTGCAAGGCGCGGGCGATATCGTCGAGGCGTTCAGGGGCAATCGCCGGGTCGTCCCACCAGCCCGCGTAATTGGGCATGCCCCACGCCGGATTGCTGAGCAGAATTCGCTGGCGCTGCAAGAGTTCAATCAGCCGCAGGCGCGGAAAGTGCGGGGATTTTCCGCGTGAGGCGCGCGGATTGGGAGGCGGATCGCCCCACTGAGCGCTGAAGAAGCGGTCGTCGGCATGATCGTCTGGAAACCCGCGTCCACAAGGCCGCTGCCCGGACAGGGCCGCTTCGATGTCGCGCGCCGCGCGCCCGGCGGACAGGTTCGGCGGGTGCGTCGCGTCTTTTGGCTCTTGCAGCATCGCCAGCAGACGATTCACCAGCGCCAGCGCGCCCTCGGCCGTGTCTTTGTCCGCCGGCTCAGGCTTTTGGGCCGATTGTTGGCGGATATGGCGGTCCATCAGCACCGGAAAGCAGTAGCGACTGAAATAACTCGCCCACGCGCGGACTTTCTCCTGAGAATCTGCGTACAGCGCGTCCATCAGGGCGCCGAAGAGCCCCAGATTCGTCAGCAGCGCCATCAAAAACGGCGCATACCGAAAGGAAGGCGAACGCGCCCACATAATCGATCAGTTCCCCCTTGGAAAATTTTGTCACAACGCATATCAGATATAAAAAGTATATCGTATTTTCAAAGCGCTGTCTAGCCTTTTGTAAAGATTCATTAAAAAGCCATTCGCGCGCTGGATGGGTTTGATGAAACAGGAAGGGTTTGAGTCTTCCGGCAGATATTCCCATTTTCTCTCAACTCATGGAGTTTTTTCGATGAATGCTATTACTTTTTCAACGTCCGGGCCGCTTTCGCGCACTACCAGCGCTCGTTTTGGAATGGCGTTTTAGCCCAATCAAAATGTAAAAATAAATGGCTTACTGCTAGGGCACAAGCAACAGCAGCTTGTTAACGAGATTATTAAACCGCTTCCTACGGTTCACAATTATTTTCCCGATTTGTTCGGCGCCATTATTCGCGGGGCGAAGCTCTTGAATGGGTCGCAAGTATCGCCAAGTATAGAGCAGGCCCTCACCATTCAGAAGCAAATTGCCCAAACTCTAAAGCGGCTTAAATCGGAAGACGTTTCAACCACAGCCGACGAAGGCGTCCGCATTCGCCCTCTTTTAAAGCGCCTACAGGCTGACGCCGTAACCATACCTACAGTTTTAGTAGAACCAATTACTAAGGCGTTTGAGGAAATCCTGAAGGCTTCCAAGCGTGGCAAGCGAGCCAAGGAAGCGATTTCCCCTGCTAAACCCCAATAACCCCACCCGCTGGGGATGCGTCCTGCGCGCTCAATAGCGAGCCGCGCGGGGCGCTCGGCGGGGGTTCGACAGAAGCGCCGCGCCTTGGATGAATTTTCAGGGCGCGGCGGGCGTTTGGGGCCTCACGCCTGCGGGAAATTGCATTTTCAAACATTTGTTACACGCTGCGCAATTCAGACGCTGGAGAGCGTTCCATGGAACAGGAAGACCTGCGCCTTCTAATCACGATTCCATTTAGACGCTTGGCGTTTTTGCAATGAAGCCCACTTGTTTTTCCACCTCCACACGCCCTGCATGCGCCCGGTTCGGGATGGGGCTTACAGCCGCGCAGAATGAGCGCGTAAATTCCCTGAGAAGCGCTCTGGCAGAGCGCGTCAGGAATCAAAGAAACAAGCCGGGCAAGGAAGACCCGGTTAATAGCGCGCCTCTATCATTGGAGCGAAATAATCACGCTTGCGATAGTTTGGCGCAGTTTATCCTGAGGGCGTCTCAATTCATCAAAGAGGGCATTCTGTCGTTCACGCCCCAAGAACAGGGCTCTCTTCAGCATTGCGTTGAGCAGGTTATCAAGGGCTTTCGCGAAACAGACCCTTATTCCAGTCAAGTGGACAAAACCTTACAGATCTTACAGCAGAGCGATGGTCCCTTGGCGCTACCGGCGTTGGTCGCGCCTATTATTGAGGCATACGAAGCTCAAACACGTCTTTCGGGCTACGTCCAGCAATTGGCCAACCGCAGGGCCCAAACCCCATAACCCCGCCCGCTTGCGCTCTTTTCTGCGCGTTCGGCGGGGGATCGACAGACGCGCCGCGCCTTGGATGAATGTTCGGGGCGCGGGGAGGCGACGAACGCGGTCACGCGGCCTCGCGCTTGCATCCCTGCTGAAAATACCGTTTAATAAGGGCGGGAGATTGACGCGCGTGACGGGTAACCGCTGGGCTTTCATCCAACTTTCGGGCGCGCTGCTGCTGGCGGCGAGCCTCATGGCCCTCAACGCCGGGCCGGTCGGCGCACAAGCGCTGAGCGAGGCGCGCAAAAACCAGCTCACCCAACAGGCGCTGGCCGGACATTATCAGGAAGTCGCGCCGTTTCTGCTGCCGCGGGCCACGCGCGGCGACCCGGAGATTCAATACCTGCTGGGCGTCGCCTACGAAAAAGGCAAACGCTACGAGGAGGCCATGCGCTGGTTTCAGCGCGCGGCGGATCAGGGGCATCAGGACGCGCTGTTCAGCGTCGCCTATCTGGTGGAAAAAGGGCTGGGCGTGACGCGCGACCCGGCTCAGGCGTTCCGGCGCTATCTGCGCGCAGCCGAAACCGGCATGCCCGAAGCCCAGCTCAAGGTCGGCATGCTGTACGAAGCGGGCCAAGGCGTGGAGAAAAATCCGCAGCAAGCCGCGCAGTGGTACCGCAAGGCGGCGGATCAGGGGTTTGCGCTGGCGCAATACGCTTATGGAGCCCTTGCGCAGGCGGGATCCGGCATGGCGGCCAATGCAGCGGAAGCATTCCGGTATTTTAAGCAGGCGGCGGATCGCGGTCTGGCAATTGCGCAGTTGCGCGCCTCGGTGATGCTGGAATCTGGCGAGGGCGTGACGAAAAGCATTCAGGACTCGGTGCGTTACGCGCAAAAAGCCGCGGCCCAAGGCTACGACGAAGCGCAGCTCAAGTTGGGCCTGATGTACGAAGAAGGCCTCGACGGCGGCGCGCCCCAGTACGAGGATGCCGCCAAGTGGTACCGCAAAGCCGCTGAGCAGGGCAACGATTACGCCCAGATGGCGCTGGGGACGTTCTATCTGCTGGGGCAAGGCGTGGATCAGGACTACGTGCAGGGTTACGCCTGGCTGGACGTGGCCTCGCGCAACGGCAACGCCGAGGCCGAAAGCTGGCTGAAGACCATCGTGCGCGATATGTCGGCCAAGCAGATTGCCGCCGCCCAGCGCCGCGCGATCGCCTGGCGCAAACCGGCGCCGCAGGGGCTAAAATAGCGGCATTTTCTGCGCCCTTCGTCGACGCAGGCAGAGGCGGCCAAACGAATCTGGAGGGCAAAGCCCTCCGATCAAGACAGGGTGGGGGTTCGGGGGCAAAAACACCCCCCAGAGGCGCGGCTCATGAGAAACGGGTCTGGAGGGCGAAGCCCTCCAATCAAGACAGGATAAGGGCTCTGGGACGAAAACACCCCCCAGAGCCGCGGCTCATGAGAAACGGGTCTGGAGGGCAAAGCCCTCCAATCAAGACAGGATAAGGGCTCTGGGGCGAAAATACCCCCCAGAGCCGCGGCTCATGAGAAACGGGTCTGGAGGGCAAAGCCCTCCAATCAAGACAGGATAAGGGCTCTGGGGCGAAAATACCCCCCAGAGCCGCGGCTCATGAGAAACGGGCCTGGAGGGAAAAGCCCTCCAATCAAGACAGGATAAGGGCTCTGGGACGAAAACACCCCCCAGAGCCGCGGCTCATGAGAAACGGGTCTGGAGGGCAAAGCCCTCCAATCAAGACAGGGTGGGGGTTCGGGGGCGGGAACGGCCCCCGAGAGGCGGGCTCGATAACGAAAATCCTAGAATTTTTAGCGGGATTTAACGCGAGCGCTTAACTGCGCGCCGGCACGATGCCGACCATCGGCGTCATCGGGAAATACGGCGGCGCCGAATTGCGACCCACATTGGCGAGAATCGTCTGAACGCGCTGCTTGAGCAGGGCGGGATCGCGCTTGAGCGAAGGCAGATCGTCTTGCAACAGGCGCAGATCCCGGTTAAGGGTTTCGGTTTCGGCGATGCGGTGATATCCCGGATCGAGTTGCAGCCAGTTGGCCCGCTGATAACGGTACTCAGTCGCCGCATTGGCTTGCGTCACACGGATTTCGCGAAGACCGTCGACCGCCAGCTTGCCAAGCGCGGCAATACCCACCAGCGCGCCGTAGCCCAGCACCAGCCACTTGCTTTGCAGGCGATCCGCCAGCATCACCAGCGCGGCGGCGTCGGTGTGCGAGAGGGTTTTTTCGATGGCGCGCAGCGGGGCGGCGGCGGGAGCGCGTTTCTCGAGATCGGCGGCGTGTTGTTCCAGCCCGGCGTGTGGTTGCAGACCAGCTTCGCCGGTGCGCTCATAGCGGATCAGATCGGCGCGAAAACGCTCGACGGCGTTGAGAAACCCATGGAGAATCACGCCGGTAAGGGCGCCGGCAAGAGCAAAGGCGGCGTCGAGCGTCCCGACGGGTTGACGCGCTGGCGGCGTCTCACTGACGCTGTTTCCAAAACGCACGCCGGGCATCGGCCATTGGCGATGGGTGGGCTGATAGGCTGAGCGGCGCTGCGCGTCGGAGGATTCCGCCCATGAAGCGGGCTGCAGAATAGGGGGGATCGGCGCCTGATTGCGCGTTAAGAGCTCGCGAAGGCGCGTTCTGGCCTCATCGAGCAGGCGATCGTCAAAGGCCTGCTTGTCGCGCAGACTTTGCGCAAAGGTTCCCTGCAGGCGAGAGAGCAGCCGCACGCGGATGCCGGTTTCCTGACGGCGCACCCACGCCTCTTGATAGCCCTGAACGGCCGTGGTGGCCAGATAGCCCGCAGCGGTCGCGCCGCTGTAGAGGGCCAGCGGCGCGACAAAGCGCGGCGCTTCCATGGCCTGCATCGACAGCGAGGCGAGCGGATTCTGAAACAGCAGCAGCGTCAGGCTCTTGTTGTACGGGGTCACCGGGCGCGGGAAGAGCGTCGACAGGCGCTGAAATCCGGCGCGGAAGGGTTTTCTGGCCAGCAGGGTCGCGCCCAGTCCCAGCCCAAAAGCGGCCAGCGCACGGCGCACCGGGATAAAATCGCCCGAGACGAAGGCCTGATCCGGCTCCGTGTCAGAAGGCGCAGGCGAATAAGACGGGTCTGAAAAAGAAGCGGAAGCAGAGGACAACGCGCGCGCAGGGCCTTCAAATCGGGCGAAGGCAGGCGCGGGAACGCAGGCAGAAAGTGACATAAGGGCAGGGCGGTCTCTTGTGCTCGCAAGCAGAGGGCGCAGAATCAATGCAGGGCAATGGGAAAACAGAGAGAGAGAGGAAAGCGCGGCGGCGCGGCGTTCTGACTCATCACGCGGCGGAAAGGGGTGGGGGCGCAAGCGCGCGGCCCTTCCGCAGGCGACTGACAGTTGCGGCACAGCTCCGGAATTGCACCGGATTTCCCGACGTCGACGCGCGAGCATTATAGCAGCAACAACGTCGCCGTCCCATCGCCGCATGGGCGCCGGACGTGATAAAATCGCGATTCCCACCGGATTCTGGACGGGATTCTGTGGGACTGACCGTGTCGCGTTCACCCCGTGATCGACCCTAAAACGAGCGCCCGATGACCCCTGTTGATTTTTCGCGCAACGACGCCGCCGCCCCTCTGCGCATTGGCCCGCTGACGCTCGCCAGCCGCGTCGCGTTGGCCCCGATGGCTGGGGTGACCGACGCCGCCTTTCGCACGCTGGCGCGCCACTGGGCGCCGGATTCGCTGATTTTTACCGAAATGATCAGCGCCAACGGCATCGTGTACTCGCGGCGCATCGACGACCGGATTCTGGCAAAAACCGAGCATGACCCGCCGATCGCGTATCAACTGGCCGCCAACAACGTCGATGCGCTGCTGCGCGCAGCAGAAGCCATTGTCGTGAGCAAGCGCCCCGACGTGCTGGATTTAAACATGGGCTGCCCGGTCAAAAAAATCACGGGGAATTTTGAAGGCTGCTCACTGATGCGCGACCCGGATCGGGCCTCTGCGCTGGTAGCGGCGCTCGTAGCGAATTTCGATACGCCGGTGACGGTCAAGTTTCGCCTGGGCTGGGACGCCCAATCGATGAATTATCTGGCCTTTGGGCAGATGTGCGAGGCCGCTGGCGCGCAAATGGTCACGCTGCACGCGCGCACCCGCAGCCAGGGCTATGCGCCGGGCTGTCGCTGGGAGGCCTTCGGCGAGCTGAAGCGCGGCTTGCGGATTCCTGTCATCGCCAACGGCGACATTACCAGCGCCGACGACGCCCGCCGCGTGATGCGCGACTACGGCGTTGACGGCGTGATGATTGGCCGCGCCGCTCTGGGCGCGCCCTGGCGCGTTGGTGACATTGATCGCGCGCTGCGAAGCGGCGAAGCGCAAATCACCCGCACGCCGCAAGAGCGTCTGGCGGCATGTCTGGACCATGCGCGCCTGCATTGCGCCGCCCACGGCGAGGCGGTCGGCGCGCGCGAAATGCGAAAGCATCTGACGTGGTACGTCAAGGGATTTCCCGGCGCGAGCCGCCTGCGCGAGCGCATGACGCACGTGTCCTCGCTCGCCGACATCGAGCGTCTGGTCAACGATCTCCCTGTGGATCTGGCCCTGAACGCGGCTTCTTAAATACAGGCGCGACTGAGAGCGCAACGCGACGTTTTACCCCAGACTTTGCGTGGGCATAAAGGACGTCGTGCCTTTGTTTTTACCCCTTCCTTCCGGGACCAAACTGCTGGTACGCCAGCGATTGGTCACTTCGTCATGAATCCATTTTTCGACAAAGGCGCGTTGACCTGCGATCTTTTTTTCAGCCTCTGTCTGAGGTTTTTGAGGCTGTCGCGTGGCGCTGGCGCGCGCGGCGGCGTTGGTTGAAACCCCTGCTGTCATAATCTGAATCCCCCTAAACCTGCCCTCACGGGCAACCCCTACTCATGGCATTAAACCCGGTTGTGAACATTTGATGCGCGTGGCTGAACGGCGCGCGCCTTATTCGGTGGCGGGCGGCGCGTCTGGCGGCGGCGACGCGGGCGTGTCGGCCAACAGACGATCGAGACGCGCGACCTCGGCGGCGCGGCGCTCAAAAGCCAGCGGAAAGCGATCCAAATCGCTGGGACGCAGCAAGAGAGTGGACTTACGAGGCGCAGCGGTTCGACTCATTGGCTTCCTCCTGTGGGCGCCCTGCGATGCGTGAGACGCGGGGGCGCAATGCGGGTCGGTTATGGCTTAAAAACATCCGACGTTTGGAAATTGCCCGTTTGGGGCGATTCACGCGGATTCTTTCTTAAATTTTAAGAAGCGCGCGCCGTTTTGCCGAGTCATCCGGCTTAAAACCGTCCATAGGGTAGCCCCATCAGGCCACTGAGATCCCCCATGCCGGCGCCGTATCCGCCCAAGCTGGACAGGCCGGACAGGCCGCCCATCGACATAAACGGATCGCCCATGCCAGCGCCATAAGCGCCTCCGCTCATGCTGGACAGACCGGACAGGCCGCCCATCGACATGAACGGATCGCCCATGCCAGCGCCATAAGCGCCTCCGCTCATGCTGGACAGGCCGGACAGGCCGCCCATCGACATAAACGGATCGCCCATGCCGGCGCCATAACCGCCTCCGCCCATGCCAGACAGGCCGGACAGGCCGCCCATCGACATAAACGGGTCGCCCATGCCAGCGCCATAACCGCCTCCGCCCATGCCAGACAGGCCGGACAGGCCGCCCATCGACATAAACGGGTCGCCCATGCCGGCGCCGTAACCGCCTCCGCCCAGGCCGGACAGGCCAGACAGGCCGGACATGGCGCCGCCGCCTGCGGCAGTCATTAAGACGCCGATTAAGAGGCGCATCATACTCATCATCATCCGCGCCATGGCGGGGCGATTGCTCAGGGAATCGTCCATCAGGCCGGGCGAATCGTACGTCGTGGCTGCGCCATAAGTCGATGGCGAGGAGAGCGCAGGCGCGCGATCGCTCACCGTATCGAGCCGGATTTCCCTGGCGGCGTCGTTTTCTGACGTAATGCCGCGAAAGGCCTTGATCGCATGCCAGCTATTGGGCGCGCCGACCTTGTTTTCGCCGGCCCTCGGACTCAGCGCAGAGAGTTGCGTCGACGACGCCGGCAGCGCAGCGGGGCTGGAAAGATTGCGAGCGGCCAGCGCGTCCTCATAGTAACGGGCGCTCGCAGGCGTGTCGTAGCGGGCGGCATCGTCGTTGTTGCGGGCATCTTTGGCGGCCAGTTGGGCATCGGTCTTCATGCCTTTTTCCGGGCGCGGCAACTGGATATCCATGCCCGTGGCGCGGTTGGTATCCTTAATCGGCTTCCACGGATTGAAAAAACTTAACCCCATGACGGTTTCCTCCCATCGGCGCGCCCCATTGCGCGGCTTGCAAGCATGACAGCGAATTTCCCCTGACGTGACGCTTCCCCCGAGCGCTCCTGCGCTCATCCACAAAAAACAGACACATAAAAATAAAAACATGTATATAGAGCGAATTGCGGAACGCAGGCAGGCTTCAGCTTGTCTTAAGAATCGCGTGGGTGCGGCGATCGGGTCAAAATGTTAATTTTTCGTAAAGTATTAACATCAAGCCGCACGTGTTTGTTTTTATGCAAGCACAAGGTAAATGCACTTCTCATCTCGTCTCTCTCTCACATCACACACTGTCTCTCTCTCAAATTCTCTCTCTCTCAAAAATCAAATCGCTCACAGCCACCCAACGGGGCTTTGCCCCGGTGAGCGCTTATCGGGGAATTGTCACGCGGTAGGGGTTGTATTCAGGAGGACCGGGGATATGGAACGTCATTCGAATCGTCGTCATGTGAATTTGGAAGTCTTGACGCTTCAGTTTGATCGCCGTCGTTATGATGGCGGCTCCGAAATCGAACTCATCGCATTCATTGAACGCCAGCAAGCCCAAGCCGGGCGGCTGATGGGCGAACCGATGGCGTCGCTGACGCGCCCGACGCCGCAGCCGCGTCAAAGCGCGGAAGCCGAGCGCTCGCAGACGGTTTGCAAATCGCCCGCTCACTCGCGCCGGACGGTCGTCCGTCTGACCGAAGCCCTGATTGCCGGGCCGGTGGCGGTGGTTGTCGGACTGGTCGGCATTCTCACGTCGATCCTGGCCATCGGGATTTTCGCCAACGGCGGAAACGCCGCGCTGGCCGCTCAGAGCCGCGACGTCTTGCGCGAATGCGCGCTGACGCTGGCCAAAGGGGTTGGCGATACGTTTCTGGCGCCGGTGCGCGCCGTGGGGGTCTTGCTCAAGCGGGCGTAAGCGCTCGTCTGGCATTCACAGATTTCAGGGGGTTTTTAGGGGGATTAAACGCAAACGCATCGCGATTTTTCGTCTCTGCGCGTCGCAGAGACGCATAGACAGTCTTCTTCTCTCGTCTCTTCTGAATTGCGTCTTTTTTGGGGAAAAAAGACGCTTTTTCTTTTGGACGAAAAGCGGCCCAGAGCCGGGCCAAAAGCGAGCGGGCAGGATTCAGCGGGCGATCAGGCGGTCGGGGTAGGCGGTGAGCAGGTACTCGAGAAAGCCTTCCGAAGCGGACTCCAGCATATCCAGCACGCGCTCGAATCCGGCTTCGCCGCCGTAGTAGGGATCCGGGACGTCGGTTAGCCGCAGATCGGGGGCGTATTCGAGAAACATGCCGATGCGCGGACGTAAGGCCTCAGGAGCCATCTGGCGCAAACGGCGGCGATGGCCGCTGTCCATGGCCAGAATGTAATCGAAGGCTTCGATATCGCCCGGCGTTACCAGACGCGCGCGCTGGCCGCGCAAGTCGTAGCCCCGGCGCGCGGCGGCTTCCACCGAGCGCGGATCGGGCGCAGAGCCCACGTGGTAGTCGTCGGTGGCGGCGGAATCGACGCGAATCCGCCCATCGAGATGACGCTTGACCAGTAAGGCGCGAAACACGCCTTCAGCCGACGGCGATCGGCAGATATTGCCCGTGCACACGAACAGAACCGAGAGCGTCGGGTCAGCAGAGGCGCTCATGACAGAGGCGGCGCGGCCAGGGCGGCCAGCATCGCGCGGCAGAAGGCGGGCAAGTCGTCAGGGGTGCGAGAGGTAATCAGCGGACCGTCGACGACGACGGCTTCGTCCACCCAGCGCCCGCCCGCATTGGTCATGTCATCTTTAATCGAGCGATAGCTGGTGACCATACGGTCCTGGGCCACGCCTGCCGAGGCCAGCACCCAGCCGCCATGGCAAATGGCCGCCACATGATTATTGGCGGAAACGGCGCGCCGCACGATATTGAGGACCGTTTCGCTCATGCGCAGGCGATCCGGGGCCCATCCGCCGGGGATGACGACGAGATCCCAGTGACCGACCACGACATCTTCCACATTGGCGTCCACATCGACGAGCAAGCCGTGTTTGCCCCGGTACGAACGTTCGCCCAGACCGGCCACGCGCGTTTGCACGCCCGCCTCGATTAGACGCAGACGCGGATACAGCAGTTCAGAATCTTCAAAATCCGGCGCTGCGAGAATCAGGGCGCGTTTTTCCGTTAAATCGCCGGGCGGTGGGAAGGACGCGTTCATGCGGGATGGTATCTCCTCCGTTGACAGGCGGCTGCGACGGCAAGCGCCCTCTGGCCTGATATATTATACGGCGCCGAGGGGCGACGCGTTCACGAAACGGCGCGTGGCCAGATGCGGGCGCGTGAGCGCAGAGCCGATGACCACGCAGCAGGCCCCCAGCGCAAAAGCCTCAGCCACCTGCGACGGCTCCCACAGGCGACCTTCGCAGGCAACCGGCGCGCCGGCGGCGGCCACGGCCTCGCGCAACAGATCGAAATCCGGCGCGCCGTTGTCGCGCGCCTGCGTGGCGTTCGTATAGCCGCTGAGCGTGGTAGAAATCAGGTCGAAGCCCAGGACGTTTGCGCGCCTCACGTCTGCCATACAGGCGCAATCGGCCATTAAGCCCAGCGCGGGAAAACACTGGCGCGCGCGCGCGACAATATCTGAAACGGTTTCGCCCTCTGGGCGCGGGCGATCCGTGGCATCCAGCGCCACGATCGAGGCCCCGGCCCTGGCCAACTCGGCGACATCGGCAAAGCCGGGCGTAATATACACGCGATCGCGCGCGTCGGCGGGAATCGGGTCGGGTTTGCTCAGGCCAATGATCGTCAGATCCGGGTGCGCCGCGCGCATCAGAGCGATATGGCGCGCGCCCGCCAGCCGCAGGCCCAAGGCCCCGCCGTCGAGGACCGATTGCGCCAGCGCGCAAAACGGCGCATCGGCGTAGAACGGTTCATGGGATTGCGCCTGCACCGAGACGATGACGCCGCCGCGCAGTCGCTCCAGACAGGCGCGTCTGTCGGCCTGCGAGCCATCCGCCGCCGCCGGGGTCGAGGTCATGGGGCCGGAGCGTTCATCGCGGACGCGTCAGCGGCGACATCTGCCTGAGAAAGCGTTTTGGGAGCGACCAGCGACGACCACCAGCTTCGCAAATGGCTTTCAGCGCCGATCAGCAGTACGCCGCAGGCAATGAGAAGCACGCCCGCCCATCGAAAAGTCGTTACCGGCTCGTGGCGAACGAAAAACGCCAGCGCCACGGCAATCACGTAGGCAATGCCCAGCATCGGGTAGGCGTAACTGATATCAGCGCGCGACAGCACCATCATCCACATCACGGCGCCGACGGCGTACAGCGACAGCCCGAACCAGATGAAGGGGTTGCGAAACACCATCAGAATCTGCGAGACGGCTTGCCCGGCAGAGGCCAGCTCCATCCGCCCGGAACTGTCCATGACCCCGTGCTTGAGGCAAAACTGACCGGCAATGCCGATGCCAATGCTCATGAGAATTAACAGAAAGGTTTTCATCAGGGCCGCCCTCGCCGCGCATCACGTCCATAGAGTCGGGGCATCATATCCCAAACCCGCGCCCAACGCACGCGGCGAAGCGGCAGCCTGAAAGCCCTCCTGTTCAAGAGAGGACGAGTCCCAGGCGCGTTAGTAATAACGGCCTTTTATCAGGTGATACGCCGCCCCGGCGCCAGCCCCCACGACCGCGCCTTTCAGCTTGTCGCGACGCATCGCCGCGCTGGCGCCGGTTCCGATGACAGCGCCTTTGGCCGCGCGACGCACCATAGGACGACCGTCCAGCACGCCGGTGTAATCGATGGCGCCCGTCGCGGCGCCCGTGACAGCCCCCACGCCGGCGCTGCGCACCAGTGAGCCATCGCGGCTGACGGCGCCGGTAACGGCTCCTACGCCCGCGCCAATCAGCGACTGGCGAATAATCGGGTTATGCAGCAGGGGACGCTCATAGGGATAGCCCCGGTCATAATAGGAATAAGGCGGATCCGCCCAGACCATGCCGGCCGGCAGAATGAAAGCGGCCATTAACGCTGCCACAGACAGCGCTCTCAAGGTGATATTAACGCGCATCAGTACGTTCCTCCGGTTGGGTATCGCTGTTAAACAGGCAGGGCTCGTGAATTCGCTCGCAGGATGCTATGTCGCAGGACGCCTCCGCAGGGCAAAGGTTCCGGGAAAGAGTCCGTAAAAGGGTCGCAGGGTTATCGAAGAAATACCGCCCTGCCTGCCAGAATAGCGCATTTGTAATGTTTTGCAAAGAATTACGACGTTTGACGCAATTGGCATCTTTGAGGGGGATTTAGTAGAGGAGAAGTTCAAACTGATTTTCAACCCCATACGATCCCAATATCCAACCACACAACAGCATATCAACTCTATCTCTCATACTGCCTCTCTCTCTATCCGTATATCTCTTGCGCTTTACCCCCTCAGCAAGAGATTTTTTTTTGCTTTTTTTCGCAAGCCGCGCGCGCCACACGGTACAATACCCTCGATAGAATACCCTTGAGGCAGTTGCCAGCAAGACGGGAGGCGCCAGCGCCCCATGAGTGAGCTCAGGCGATTCAGACATTTTAATGCGCTCGGGCGAATCGAACGACATCCAGTCGTTTCTATGGCTTTTATGGCCGTTATGGCGCTGATGACGCTGACGCGGCTCGACCCGGCGGGCGGAGCGTCGCCGGCATACGCGCAATCGCCGCCTGCGGACGCGATCCTGACAGGCGAGGCGAGCGCGGCAAGCGAAAACGTGATGATCATCCTCGACGCGTCGTACTCGATGACCGAGCGGCTGGCCGACGGCGAAAGCAAAATGATGGCGGCCAAACGCACCCTCTGGAGCCTGTTGCGCCAGCTTCCGCCCAACGTCAACGTGGGGCTGCGGGTGTATGGGACGTCTCAGAACTCGTTTACGGCCTGCCGCGCGACGCAGGTGCTGGCCCCCATTGCGGCGGGCAACCGCAGCGCCATCGCCAACCAGATTATTCCGGTGCAGCCGGTGGGGGTGACGCCGATTACCTACACCCTGCAACGCTCGCTGGCCGAGGACTTCGTGGGCCTGAGCGGGCGCAAGCGGATTATTCTGGTCAGCGACGGGCTGGAAAACTGTAGCGCGGACCCGTGTCAGGTGGCGGTTGCCATGGCGCGCGGCGGCGTGGACGTCAAGATTGACGTGGTCGGCTTTGGCCTTCAAGGGCTGGAAGCCGGGAATCAGTTGCGATGCATCGCGCTGTCGACCTTTGGCAAGTATTACACGGCCAATACCGCCGCCGAACTTGCGCGCAGCATGGGCGAAGCCCTGCGCATCAACGCCTCGGTGGAAGGCAAAGTGATGACCCCGACCAAGACGCCCCCGCCCCCGGCCAGCGTCATGACCGCAAGCCCGATCGCGCCTGCTGCGCCTGCGCGTGCGCGATCCAGAACCAAACGCCCCGTTCGCGCGCCCGCGCCCCTGATGAAAGAATATGACGCCGGACGTCCGTCGCGGTAGAATAGCCGCATTCAGGCATTGCTCGCCGTTGTGACGCCCCTGTTAATGTCGGCCCCGTTAATTTCGAAGGAACCCGCCTCGCATGAAACGATCCTGCCTTTCGGCGCTGTCTGCGCTTGTGACCATTGGCGCCCTGAGCGGCGCGATGCTGATGGCGCCCGCGCCTTCGCTGGCAGTTCGGCCTGCGGTTAAAGACAGGCCCGCCGCCAAAGCAATCCCTGATAAGGCCTACCAGCCGGTGACGGCGCTGGACCTGGCGCAGAATCCTGAAAAATACGTCAGCAAGCGCGTCGTCTTCGAAGGCGCCTTTAGCAGCTTTTCCAGCCTGGGGCTCGATTACAAGCCCGCCATGCGCGCCTCCAAGCAGTACGTCAGCCTGCTGATTATTCGACCGGACATTACGCATCATAAAATTCCGCTGTCGGAACTCAAGCTGTTTTATCCGCGCGAAAAAAGCGAATCGGTGATGAATCTGGAAGCCGGCGACGTGATTTCCGTCAAAGGCCATGTGTTTAGCGCGGCCTTGCGCGACCCGTGGGTCGACGCCGAAAGCATTACCGTTGTGCGCAAAGCCAAGCCCGACCCCGACAAGGCCTGTGGTCTGGATAACTGCTAGACGCGTAAAGCGGCGTTAGGCTCGCGGCCCGCGCTTCAGGGTTTAGGCCGCAGGGCTTTTTCGCGCAGGCGCAAGGCGGCCTGCTTCAAGGCTTCTGCCGGTTCGCTCAACCCGGATGGATCGCTTAAGGCGGCCAGCGCAGGCGCTTTACGCCGCACAGACAACGGCGAGCCCAGCGGGCGGCCATCTGAATCCGCATCGTGACAGGCTTCGTTGGGCGATTGCTGACGGGGCCAGACGCGACCGCGCGCGTACACGTAGCGCGGATCCAGTCCCAGATCGCCCATGGCCATGGGGTCTTCCGTCACCGGCTTTTTCGGAAACAGCTCGCGCAGGGTGTCGGTCAGCACGCCGACTGAAAACACGCGCGAGGCGTTCTTAACGGCCGGTTTGCCGTCTGCCGACGCGGCGCCGCCGAGACGATTGGCCATCGCCGCAAAAATAGCGCGACCGCCTTGGGCGCGGGTCTGCTTGTAACGCGCAAACGATTGTCGTCCCAGCTCGCGCAGCGGGGGCGCGGGAAGCGGCGCAGGAGCAGGTTCAAGCGCCTCGCCCGCAGCCGCCCAGGGAAACGCCCCGGAAAAAACCGGGCGCGGCGAGACTTGCGAGGGGGCATGGGCGGGGGAAACTTCGCTGAGACCGTGCGCATCGGCCGGGGCGCGACGCACCTGCGACTTGATGGTCTCCAGCGAGTCGCCCATCACGATGCGATCGCGCACCCGCGAGAAAAACAGCAGGTCGGCGTCGCTGAACAGCAGCTCGCCCTTGAAAGACAGGCTGCCCACGTCCTCGTAAGCCGATTGCGGCGTACGGAAGTATTGCGACAGGCGCACCAGAACGGTCTCGGATAAACCCAGCCTGACGGCGGCCTGATCCAGGCCGTACAGCAGGGTGGTAATCTGGCTCGATCGGTTCGCGCCCGGTTGCGACGGTCCGAACACGGCGGCTCCTCTATCCCGGAAATCCCCGGAAGGCGATTTTGAGAATCGCGCATCGGCGCTGAATGAAAATAACGCCAGCGCGCGCGTCTTCTTCATTATAATACACGCCAGAGCGCGCAAGCCGCCGATTGATTTTCGGTCAGGCTGTTGCTAGTGTCAGAAGGCGATTCCACGAGAAAGGACATGGCAGGCGTTTATGGACACGGTCTGTTGCGCATCGACGCAGCGCCTTCACATTGCCATTGAGGCGGCTCTTGCCGCCGGGGCGCTTCAACGCGCGCAGTATCAGCAGGCGTTCTCAGTGTCCGAGAAATCGACGGCGCTGGATCTGGTGACGTCAGTCGATCTCGCCTGCGACGCGCTGATTCGCGAGCGCCTGCAAGCGGGCGAGGCGCGTCAGGCGCTGGCTGCCGCGCGCATGATTACCGAAGAAACCTTTGAAGAAGGCAGCGAGGGTGCCGGGGCGCTTGCGCTCAATGGCGTCTGGATTGTCGATCCGCTGGACGGCACGACGAATTTTGCGCACGGGTTTCCGCATTTTGCCGTCTCAATCGCCTACGCCGAGGCGGGCCGCCTGATGGCAGGCGTTGTCTACGACCCGATGAAAGACGAGCTGTTTACGGCCGCGCGCGCGCAAGGCGCAACGCTCACGCGTGGGGCCGCCGCGACGGGCTTAACGCCAGAAGAGCCGCAAACAAGGCCGCTGGCCGTCAGCGCCGTGACGTCGCTGTCGCGGGCCTTGCTGGCGACCGGGTTTCCGTACGATTTGCAATCGTCGCCGCAGGATAATATGGGCTTGTTTCTGGCCTTTATGAATCGTTGCCACGGCGTGCGTCGCGCCGGGAGCGCCGCTCTGGATCTGGCCTATGTCGCCGCCGGACGGCTCGACGGCTTTTGGGAACAGCGTCTCTCGCCCTGGGACGTCGCCGCCGGCGTCCTGCTGGTTGAAGCCGCCGGCGGGGCGGTCGCTGATTTTTCGCTGGAGGCGCTCGACATCGCCCGGCGCCGCATTGATATTCTGGCCGCCAACGGCCCGGCGCTGCTCGAAGAGATCCAGGGCGTTTGCCGCCAGCCCCAAGCGTTTCATCCCTTGCGTTACCGCTGTGAGTCGACAGGAGACGTCCGCCCATGAGTGAATCCCACGCCGCCAGGACCCAATCGTTCATTGAGATGGAAGATCGCTGGGGGGCGCATAATTACCACCCGCTGGATATCGTCATCGAACGCGGCGAAGGCTGCTGGGTGTACGACGTCGAAGGCAACCGGTATCTCGATTGCCTCAGCGCGTATTCCGCCGTCAATCAGGGCCATTGTCACCCGCAGATTCTGGAGGCGTTTCTGGCGCAGGCGCGCCGCGTGACGCTGACCTCGCGCGCGTTTCGCAATGATCAGCTGCCGTTGTTCTACCGCGAATTGTCCGACCTGACCGGCTATGAATGGGCCCTGCCCATGAATTCGGGCGCCGAGGCCTGCGAAACCGCCATCAAAATGGCGCGCAAGTGGGGCTATAAGGTCAAGGGCATCCCGGAGAACAAGGCCGAAATTATTGTCTGCGCAGATAATTTCCACGGGCGCACGACCACGATCATCAGTTTTTCCACCGAGCCGCAGTACCGCGACGGGTTTGGCCCCTACACGCCCGGCTTTACCGTGATTCCCTACGGCGACGTCGAAGCGCTGGCCAAGGCCATCACGCCCAACACCTGCGCGTTTCTGGTCGAGCCGATTCAGGGCGAGGCGGGCATTAAAATTCCGCCCGCAGGCTACCTCAAAGCCGCCGCTGAGCTGTGCCAACAGGCCAATGTGCTGTTTATCGCCGATGAAATCCAGTGCGGGCTGGGCCGCGCGGGCAAACTCTTCGCCTTTGAATACGAAGGCGTGCGCCCGGATGCGGTGGTCATCGGCAAGGCGCTTTCCGGCGGGTTTTATCCCGTCTCCGCCGTGCTGTCGAGCCGCGAGATTCTCGGCGTCTTCAAGCCCGGCGATCATGGCAGCACGTTTGGCGGCAATCCGCTGGGCTGCGCCGTTGCGCGCGCGTCGTTGCAGGTGCTGCGCGAGGAGAATCTACCCCAGCGCGCCGCCGAACTCGGCGAGGCCTTTATCGCGCGCCTGCGGACGATTCAGAATCCGCATCTGCGCGAAGTGCGCGGTCGCGGGCTAATGATCGGCATGGAATTCGACATCAAGGTCCGCCCCTACTGCGAAACCCTCAAGGCCGAAGGCGTTCTGTGCAAAGAGACCCATGACAACGTCCTGCGCATCTCGCCGCCGCTGGTCATTACCCAGCAGGAGCTGGACTGGGCCTTCGAGCGCCTGCAAAAGGTCCTGCAAGCCTGAACCCGCCCCGTTATTAGGCAAATCGGCGTTCATCTGCTATACTGCTCGCATTCCCTTTGAGCGTGGCGACTCGCTCGCATGTGAGGAGATCAGGACAGGTGACGGTTAATAATGCGACTACTTACAGAGCAATAGTCGGCCCTCCCAGAGCGTTTTATAACAAGGAAACTGGCAAGGGGGACGTGGCGAGGTATTTGGAAGGCTTGCAGAGGTCTGGTCAAGCCTATTCGGCTCAATATGGCCGAGACATGGTGGTCATCACGCTGAAAAATCCAATTAAAAACAAAGCCAATTAGGCGCGCCAAGCTCGCTTAAGACGGGCCTTCCCAACGGATCGCCTCGGGAGTCGGCGCCACCACGGTGACTTGCTTGACGCCCCAAATGTCGAGTCCATGGGCCAATTTGCCCGAAAAGCGAATACGCGCGCCGGGGCGGATGCGCGGATCGAGCCGCAAGGCCTCGGCATCGCCTTCCAGCGCGACGATGGTGTCGTACAGAAAACTCTGCGGCAGCGCGCGCACCAGAATCTCCACGCGATGCGAGCGCGTCTGGCGGCGCAGATGATACACCACGCCCTCCCAGTGAATCACGCGCCCCTGATACTGCCGCGCCCACGCCTGCGAACGCGCTGAATTGGCCCGCTGGGACTCGAAAAACGCCTGGATCTCCTGACGCGAGGGTTCTGCGGGCGAGGGCGAGGGATCGGGCGCTTGCTGGGCCATGGCGCCCAGAGCAACGCAAAGCGACGCGCCCAGACACAGACAAAGCGACGCCTCCAGCGGCGCGGCGCGGCGACGCGTGCGGAGAAGATTCATGCAGGGAAGATTCATGCAGGTAAGATTTATCAATAAGCGGACTGTCACGACCCGATGCCCGTAGCCTGTGCGTGGGAGAAATAGGCAGGTGAGAGCGGTATCGGCAGCGGTGTTGTCAGACGGGAGGGAAATCCGCCATAATGGGGACTTCCCCCGACGCTGAGTATCAACCGACGCGCGCGCGCGCTTTCTAAAGACCGCGCTATTTTTGACCGCGCCTGTCATCATCATGTCTTCTCAGAATCACGTCTTTTCAGAATCACGTCTTTCAGACGCTCTTTCAGGAGGTATCGCCGTTATGCCCTCATCGCTGCTCTCACTGGAGCAGAGCGCGTTGCTCGTCATCGATATGCAGGAAAAACTGCTGCCGCTGATGGAGCATCGCGATCGCATTCTCAAACAGACCCGTATTTTACTGGAAGCGGCCCGTATTTTATCCGTGCCGGTGATGGTCACCGAGCAGTACCCACAAGGCCTGGGCGCCACGGTGCATGATTTGCGCGACGCCTTACCCGACAGGGCCATCGTGCTGGAAAAAACCGCTTTCGGGGCCGTGGAGGCGCCGGGCTTCACCGACGCGTTGCAGGCCTGCGGACGCTCCCAAGTGATTGTCTGCGGCATTGAGGCGCATATCTGCGTCACGCAGACGACGTTGCAACTGTTAGAACTGGGCAAGACCGTTTTTCTGGCGCACGACGCGGTGTCGTCTCGCCAGAAACGCAACTTGAAAGCCGCGCTATGGCGCATGACGCAAGCCGGGGCGATCCCCTTTACCAGCGAAATGGCCTTGTTTGAGTGGACGCGCACGGCCAACTGTCCGCCCTTTAAGGCGCTTCAGGCGCTCATTAAATAAGGCCGGCCCGCGTCCGTGCTGCTCGTTATTGTCGTTTTTTACGCCGCCATTTTATGGACGGCGCGCCGCTTTCGACGCCGCATTGAGACGCTGCGCGATTTTTTCCTGGCCGGGCGCTCGCTGGGCGCGTTTCCGGTGGCGTTGTGTTTTGCCGCGTCGTGGTTCGGCGCAGGTTCGACCATCGCCTCGATGACGCTGTTTCATCATAAGGGCTGGGCGGGGGCCTGGGAGCTGGCGATTCCTTCGGCGCTGTCGTGCGCGTTAATTACGTTCGCCTTTTCGCGGCGCGTGGCGCGACAGGAATCGCTGTCGCAGCCGGAAGCCGTGGAGCGGCATTATGGACGGGTCGGACGGCTGGGACTGGCGCTGGTGATTCTGATGGCCGTGTCCACGTTTCTCGGATCGCAACTGGTGGCCGCTTCGATGCTTTTCCAAAGCGTGCTGGGGCTGGATCCGACCGCCGCCACGCTGATATTTTCGGCGCTGGTGGTCAGTTACGTGATGATGGGCGGCTTCTTCACGGTGGTCATCACGGATATGGCGCAGATGGCGATGATTGTCCTCGCCCTGGGCATTTTACTGGCCTATTGTCTGGGGGCTTCTCCCGATCCGGGCGCGGCGCTCGGGGGATCCGTGACGTGGGCGGGCCTTGGGGAGTTTGGACGACCCTGGGGGTATCATCTGGCGCTGACGGCCGCGTTTGTGATGGCCTGGAGCGTTGCGCCCGAAATGTGGCAGCGCATGTCGGCCACGCGAAACGAGGGGCTCGCCTTTCGCGGCGCGCTGGGAGCGACCTTGCTGCTGATCGGGCTCTTTGCCATGGTCGCCAGCATCGGCATTCTCAGCGCGCAGATTATTCCCAACAGCGAGCGCGTCTTGATGGATCTGGCCCAGAAGCTGCCGCATCCGCTGCTGGGCGGACTGGCGCTGGCCGGGGTGCTGGCCGCGATTTCATCGACGATGGACTCGTCTCTCAATGTCGGCAGCCTCACGCTGACGCGCGACATTTATCAGGGCTTTATACGCCCCAACGCTTCCACGCGCGAATTGCTGCTGGCCAGCCGCCTGTCAACGGCGCTGGTGTGCGCGCCCGCCATCGCGCTGGCGCTGAAGTTCCAGAATATCATCCAGATTTTATGGATTTCCGCCGATATTTACGCTTCGGCGATGTTTGTGCCAATTGTCGGCATTTTGTATCTGAAACATCCGCCGCGCCTCGCGGGCTTGCTGGCAATGGGCGCCGGCGGCGCGATGATGGCGTTGAACGCGTTGTCGCAATACGGCCTTATCGCCATGCCGGCGCAATGGCCGGGCTGGCCGTATGCCACGCTGCTGGGGGTGGGGGCCAGCCTGACGGGATTTGCAATTGGCTGGGCGTGGACAGCGCTGAAAAAGCCGCCTGCGGTCTCGCCGTCGGCGCCGGCCTGAGCGTCTCGCTGCGCGGAAACAGCGCGGGCGATGTCGCAACAGGGGATCGCGAAAGAGGCGCCGGGGCCTGGGGGCCATAGCTGGCGCGGACCAGCAATTCATTGGTGAGCACCGGACGGAGCACGCCATGGCCAAGCGTGGCCGCCACGACCGATCCGGCGAACTGCCACAACGAGCGCGCGGCGTTCTTGGGCAGCAGCCGCCCGGTCAGCGCCAGCGCCCCGTAATAGCTCGCCAGCCAGATAGCGGAACTGACGCCCTGACGGATTATTTCCTGACGGGTCAGCAGGCGGCGATCGGCGGCAGGAACGCCTTTGGCCCTGAGATGCGCGTTGGTCACCGCCGGGGTCAGCAGCGCGGCAGGCACATAGGTCAGGCCGCCAAGCAACAGAAGCTTGTCTTCCACCGGCTTGCGACGCCAGTTCGACAGGCCTGAAAACGGCTTTGCGGCGCGTCGAACGGCGCCGGGCAAAGCGGCAGACGGAATCAAGGACACGGAGCAACTCCTTTCGCTGGTATGACCCAGATCAAGTTCAACGGGTTACGCTTGCTGCAAAGCGCTCTCAGCCGGTATCGCCGGCGCCCCGGTTCGGGAAGGACAATGTCGCGACCAGTATAGCAGGAAGAAAGGCGTGCGGCGCTCCACTTCTCTGTCCGCCATCAAAAGCCGGCGGGTAACATCCGGGCGGCGCGCGCGCAAAATCAGGACTTTTAAAACTACGCCGATAGCGATATAATGGGCGGGGTCTTGCGGGTTGGCCCGCCCGCAGCCGATTTGGAAGATGGGGACGCGCGCGTCGCTCTCCGCCCGTCGTTACCCGACCCTCTGGTGAGAGGTTTTTCGAGTTCGGGACGGTTTACGACGTTCTCTTCATTCGTTCTTGCCGCCAATTGAGAGGAATGCGTGATGCGCAATCCCGCCTGCGCCGACAGGGGCGCTTTGTATCGCCCTGAGTTTGAAAAAGCCAGCTGCGGCTTTGGTCTCATCGCCCAGATGGACAATCAGGCCTCGCACTGGCTGGTGCAAACGGCTATTACCTCGCTCACGCGCCTGGCGCATCGCGGCGCAATCGCCCCCGACGGTAAAACCGGCGATGGCTGCGGCTTGCTGTTTCGCATTCCCGATCAGTTTTTTCGCGCGCTGGCCGAAGCCGACGGCGTGACCCTCCCGGCGATGTTCGCCGTGGGCGCCCTGTTTTTGAATCCGGATAAACTGCTGGCCTCCAATGCCCTCTCTCGCCTCAAAAAAGAATTGCGCGAACAGGGACTTGAATGCGTCTGGGAACGGCCGGTGCCTGTAGAGCCGGACGCCTGCGGCGAACAGGCGCTGAAAACCCTGCCGCAGTTTGTTCAGATTTTTGTCGCCCCCTCGGCGGCGCTGGCCCCGACGCTGGATGAGCCCGCCTTCGACAGGCTGCTCTATATTGCCCGTCGTCGCGCCAAAAAGGCCATTACGCCTAAAGATTCGGTGTTTTACGTCACCAGTCTGTCGTGCCGCACGGTGTCGTACAAAGGCATGGTGATGCCCGCCAATCTGCCCGTCTTCTACCCGGATTTGCGCGATGAGCGCTTTGTGTCGTCGCTGTGCCTGTATCATCAACGCTTTTCGACCAACACATTCCCGGAATGGCGGCTCGCCCAACCGTTCCGGATGCTGGCCCATAACGGCGAAATCAACACGGTGAGCGGCAACCGCAACTGGGCCGTGTCGCGCGAAACCAAGTACGACTCGCCCCTGATTCCCGATATGACCTCGTTGCTGCCGCTGGTCAGCGTGGACGGCTCCGACTCGATGAGTCTGGACAATATGCTCGAAGCGCTGGTGGTGGGCGGGATGGATCTGTTTCTGGCGACGCGCGTTCTCGCCCCGCCCGCCTGGCAAAATATGGAAGCCATGGACCCGGATCTGCGCTCGCTCTATAGCTATTACTCGCTGCACATGGACCCGTGGGATGGTCCGGCGGGTCTGGTCATTACCGATGGCCGCTACGCCGCCTGCGCGATGGACCGCAACGGTCTGCGCCCGGCGCGTTACGTGATTACGCGGGATCGCCACATCACCATCGCTTCAGAAATCGGCGTGTATGATTACGCGCCCAGTGACGTGCTGGCCAAAGGCCGCCTGCGCCCCGGCGAAATGATGGCCGTCGATATGACCACCGGTGAGCTGTTATTGCCCGAAGACGTCAACACGCGCCTGAAAAACCGGAATCCGTACAAGCAGTGGCTCGATGAGTACGTCCGCGTGCTGGAGCCTAATTTTGAGGAAGAAGAGCCAGGCTGCGACCCGATTTTTGATCATGAATGGCAGGTGTATCAAAAACAGTTTCTGCTGACGCTGGAAGAGCGCAGCGAGGTGCTGCGCCCGCTGGGCGAAACCGGGCAGGAGACCGTCGCCTCGATGGGCGATGACACGCCCACGCCGGTGCTGTCGCGCCAGATCCGTCCGCTGTATGAATACTTCCGCCAACAGTTTGCGCAAGTGACCAATCCGCCGATCGACCCGATTCGCGAGCAAATGGTGATGTCGCTGCGCACGATTCTGGGCCGCGAGCGCAATCCGTTTGCGGAAGTGGCGGAAAACGCGGCGCGCATCGATATTCGCTCCCCCATTCTGTCGCGCAGCATGTTCCGCGCCGTGCTTCAGCTCGATGACCCGCATTACGCCTATGAAACCATCGATTTAACTTACCCGACCAGTGGATCGCTTCGCGCCGCGATTGAAACCGTCTGCGATCAGGCCGAACGCGCCGTGCGCAACGGCAAGGTGATTTTAATCCTGACCGATCGCCGGGTCTCGCGCAATCGCATTCCGATCCATGCCCTGCTGGGCGTGGGCGCGGTGCATGCGCGCCTGTGCGAAAAAGGCCTGCGCTGCGACGCCAATATCATCGTGGAAACCGCCACGGCGCGCGATCCCCATCACTTCGCCGCCCTGATTGGCTTTGGCGCCACGGCCATTTATCCGTATCTGGCCTATCAAACCCTGTATCACATGGCCCAGCGCAAAGAGATTCAGTGGAAAAACACCGTCGGCCTGATGAAAAACTACCGCCAGGGCATTCAGAAAGGCCTGTATAAAATCCTCTCCAAAATGGGGATTTCCACCATCAACAGCTACCGCGGCGCCCGCCTGTTTGAAGCCATTGGCCTGCATGACGAGGTGATCGATCTGTGCTTTCCCGGCGTGGTCAGCCGCTTGCAGGGAGCGAATTTTGACGATCTCGAAGCCGAGCAGCGGCAACTGGCCAAAGAAGCCTGGAGTCTGGGCGCGCCCATTCGCGCCGGCGGCCTGATTAAATATCGTCCCGGCAGCGAGTATCACGCCTTCAACCCCGATGTGGTGATGGCCCTGCAACGCGCCGTGCGCACCGAAGAGCCCGAGGATTACAGACGCTTCGCCGACCTGGTGAACCGCCGCCCCCCGATGAGCCTGCGCGATTTGCTCACGCTGCGCGGCGATCAGACGCCGATTCCTCTCGATGAAGTCGAGCCCGCCGAAGCGATTTTTCCGCGCTTTAATACGGCGGCCATGTCGCTGGGCTCGCTGTCGCCGGAGGCCCATGAGTCGCTCGCCATCGCCATGAACCGTCTGGGCGGGATGTCCAATTCGGGCGAAGGCGGCGAAGACGATACGCGCTTTGGCACCGAGAAGGTCTCCAAAATCAAACAGGTCGCTTCGGGGCGCTTTGGGGTCACGCCGGCGTATCTGGTCAACGCCGACGTCCTGCAGATTAAAATTGCGCAAGGCGCCAAGCCCGGTGAAGGCGGACAGTTGCCCGGCCATAAGGTCAATGAACTCATCGCCCGGCTGCGCTATACGCTGCCCGGCACGCCGCTGATCTCGCCGCCGCCGCATCATGACATCTACTCGATTGAAGATCTGGCTCAACTCATCTTCGATCTCAAGCAGGTGAATCCGCGCGCGATGGTGTCGGTCAAACTGGTGGCCGAGCCCGGCGTCGGGACGATCGCCGCAGGCGTCGCCAAGACCTATGCGGATTTAATCACGATTTCGGGTTACGACGGCGGCACAGGCGCCAGCCCTCTGACCTCTGTGCGTTATGCGGGCGTGCCGTGGGAACTGGGCGTGGCGGAAGCGCATCAAATCCTGCAGGCCAATGATCTGCGCGACAAAGTGCGCCTGCAAGTCGACGGCGGGCTAAAAACCGGTCTGGACGTCGTCAAGGCCGCCCTACTGGGCGCCGAATCGTTCGGGTTTGGAACCGCTCCGCTGATTTCGCTGGGCTGCAAGTTCCTGCGCATTTGCCATCTGAATAACTGCGCAACAGGCGTGGCGACGCAGAATCCGGTGTTGCGCGGCCGCCATTTCAAGGGCCTGCCCGAGATGGTCGAGGCGTACTTCCGCTTTGTCGCCCAGGAGATTCGCGAACTGATGGCGCAACTTGGCGCGCATCAGCTCGAAGATCTCGTGGGTCGGCGCGATCTGTTGATGCGCCTGCCCGGCGAAACCGAGCGTCAGCGGCGTCTGGATCTGTCGCCATTGCTGACGATTCCGCGCGATCTCGAAGGACGGCCGCGTCATTGTATGGTCGCCTGCAATCCGCCGTTTGATAAGGCCGAACTGGCCGAGCAAATGGTCTGCGACGCCCGCGATGCGCTGGAGCGCAAGACCGGCGGCGAATTTTTCTATGAAATCAACAACACGCATCGCTCGATTGGCGCGCGCCTGTCGGGAGAAATCGCGCGACGTCACGGTAACGCCGGCATGCAGGACGCGCCGGTGACGGTGCGCATGCGCGGAACCGCCGGCCAGAGTTTTGGCGCGTGGAACGCCGGCGGTCTGAATCTGATTCTGGAAGGCGACGCCAACGATTACGTCGGCAAAGGCATGGCAGGCGGCAAAATTGTGGTGTATCCGCCCGAAGGCAGCGCCTTTAAAAGCCAGCAAACGCCCATTATCGGCAACACCTGTCTGTATGGCGCCACCGGCGGCAAGCTGTTCGCGGCAGGACAGGCGGGTGAGCGCTTCTGCGTGCGGAATTCCGGCGCGCTGGCCATTGTCGAAGGCGTTGGCGATCATGGCTGCGAGTACATGACCGGCGGGGTGGTCGTGGTGCTGGGCCAAACCGGCTATAACTTCGGCGCCGGGATGACCGGCGGCTTCGCCTACGTCTACGACGCCGAAAACGAGTTTGTCGACTGCTATAACCATGGGCTGGTCGACATTCACCGGATCGATACCGAGCATATGGACGACTACGCCACGCACCTGCAGTCGCTCATTCGCGAGTTCGTCGCCGAGACCCGCAGCGCGTGGGGTCGCGAACTGCTCGATCACTTCTACCGCCTGCTGGGGCAATTCTGGCTGGTGAAGCCCAAGGCCGCCGAACTGGAAACCCTGCTGGGGCTGATGCGCATCGCCGCCTGAGGCCCCGTCCGCGCGCGCAGCAGAAGCCGTTTATCCCCTCCCTACTGGAGAAGCGTTTTATGTCCCCCAACGTTTATCAGTTTCTGGACGTCGCGCGCGCAGAGCCCGCCAAAGCCCCGGCCAGCGAACGCATCCGCGATTTCAACGAAATCTACGGCTGCTTCGACGCCGCCAGCGCCGCCCAGCAGGCGGGGCGCTGTCTGGATTGCGGCAATCCGTACTGTAAATGGCAATGTCCGGTGGCCAACCATATTCCCCAGTGGCTGCGGCTGGTGGAACAGGGCAATCTGTTTGAGGCCGCCGAGCTGTCGAACGAAACCAACACCCTGCCGGAAATCTGCGGTCGGGTCTGCCCGCAGGATCGCTTGTGCGAAGGCGCCTGCACCCTCAACGACGGCTTTGGTGCCGTCACCATCGGCGCAGTCGAGCGTTATATTACCGATGAGGCCCTGAGCCAGGGCTGGCGGCCCAACGTGAGACCGGTCAGCGGCACGGCCCGCCGCGTCGCGATCGTCGGCGCAGGCCCCGCAGGCTTGGGGTGCGCGGATATTCTGGCGCGAAACGGCGTGCGTCCTGTCATCTACGACAAATATCCCGAAATCGGCGGCCTGCTGACTTACGGGATTCCGCCGTTCAAGCTGGAAAAAGACGTGATCAAGCGCCGTCGTCAGTTATTGGAGGCCATGGGCGCCGCCTTTGTCCTGAATACGGAAATCGGGCGCGATGTTCCGTTTGAACGGCTGTTGAACGAATATGACGCCGTGTTTCTGGGCATGGGCACGTATCGCTTCGTGTCCGGCGGCTTTGAGGGCGAAAACGCCCATGGCGTGCATCAGGCGCTGCCGTATCTAATTGCCAACGTCCAACGCGTGATGGACCCCGATTGCGAAGGCGGCGACGACCTGAGCATGAGAGGTCAGCGCGTGGTCATCCTGGGCGGCGGCGATACGGCGATGGATTGCGCGCGCACCGCCCTTCGGCAAGGGGCGGCCAGCGTCACCTGCGCCTATCGACGCGATGAAGCCAATATGCCCGGCTCGCGACGCGAGGTCGCCAACGCCCGCGAAGAAGGCGTTCAGTTTTTATGGAATCGCCAGCCGGTGGCGATCGATACCCACGACAACGGCTGGGCGCGCGGGGTCAAGGTCGTCACCACGGTCCTGGGCAATCCCGACGCCAAGGGACGATGCAAACCCCAGCCGATTCCCGGCAGTGAGGAGACGATTCTCGCGGATCGCGTCCTGATCGCCTTCGGCTTTGCGCCCAATCCGCCGGACTGGTTTGAGCGCTACGACATTGCCACCGATGCGCGCGGACGCGTGCGCGCCGCCGCCGTCGCTCCCAACGGGGGGTATGCCTTTCAGACGTATAATCCCAAGGTGTTTGCGGGCGGCGACATGGTACGCGGCTCGGATCTCGTGGTGACCGCCGTGTTTGAAGGCCGCCGCGCCGCCGAAGGGATTCTGGCCTACCTTGAAGCGACCGCCCCGCTCGCCGCCGGGTCGCCGTAAGATCTTGGCGGCGTAAAGCCCCAGCGCGCCAAGGCCATCGCGTTTTCCGCGTTTTCTAAGATTCAGAGAACGCGCGCGTTTTCGAGCGCACGCCCGACAGGGGGCCAGTGATGAGCGGACGCGTTAGTTTCCGAGATATTCTTTGATTTCTTGCGACAGGCGGTTGGCGTCCATACGGATGCCGGGGCCCATGGTCGAACTCAGCGTCACGGATTTGACGTAAGCCCCTTTGGCCGCCGACGGACGGTGCCGCAGAATGGCTTCGTAGAGCGTCGAAAAGTTATTGAGCAGTTGCCGTTCGCTGAACGAACCCTTGCCAATGGCCACATGGACGATGCCTTGCTTGTCGGCGCGGAACTCGACTTTACCCGCTTTGCTGTCCTTGACGGCTTGCGCGACGTCAAAGGTCACGGTGCCGGTTTTGGGGTTGGGCATCAGGCCTTTGGGGCCCAGCGTGCGGCCGAGTTTGGCCAGCGCGCCCATGATATCGGGCGTGGCGATCAGCACATCAAACTCGAAGAAGTTTTCTTGCTGGATTTTATCGATGAGGTCCTCGCCCCCGGCGATATCGGCGCCAGCGGCAAGCGCGTCTTTTACTTTTTCGCCTTTGGCGATAACGGCCACGCGCACGGTTTTACCGGTGCCTTCGGGCAGTACGACGGTGCTGCGGACTTGCTGATCGGCCTGTTTGACGTCGATCCCCAAGCGAATATGGCATTCGACGGATTCATCGAACTTGCTGTCGGCTTTGAGGATGCTTTTAAGGGCGTCCACGGCCTGTTTCGCGCCGATGGGGGCCGTCAGGGCGTCGACGACTTCCTGGGCGCGCTTTTGACGTTTGGTAAGCGTACGGGGCATGATGAACTCCTGGGCGGTCTGGCAAAGCGCGAACGCTTCTCCCGCCGATTCGGGGGTGGGTAACGCAGAGACAGGGACAAGAGAAACAAATTTAAGAAGAAAGGCGAGAAAAAACGAAATCGCTTACTCGGCGGCGACCTTCACGCCCATGCTGCGCGCCGTCCCGGCGACGATGCGCATGGCGGCTTCCACGTCGCCATTGACGTTCATATCGACCATCTTGGTTTGCGCAATCTCGCGGACCTGGGCTTGGGTCAGCGTGCCCAGAACAGTGGTATGCGGCGTCGCCGCGCCTTTGGGAATATTCAGGGTTTTCTTGATGAGAAAGGCCACCGGCGGCTTCTTCAGCACAAAGGTAAACGAACGGTCTTCGTAGATGGCAATCTCAACCGGGATAACCTGTCCGGCCAAGTCCGCCGTTTGGGCGTTATAAGCCTTGCAGAATTCCATGATGTTGACGCCGTGCTGACCCAGCGCGGGACCAACAGGCGGCGCCGGATTGGCCTTGCCGGCTTCCAGTTCGAGTTTCACTTTACCGGTGATTTTCTTTGCCACGGACAGGTACCTCTAAAAAAGGGGGTTAAAGGAAAGGGATTTCACAAAAACGACGCGCATTTCTGCTACAGGGGCAATATTATATCTTCTGCACCTGATTAAATACAAGTTCAACCGGCGTTTCGCGCCCGAAGATGGACACCGACGCCTTGAGCTTGCCGCCGGGCTGCACTTCGGTGACCGAGCCCTCGAAGTCGGCAAATGGGCCGCTGATGATGCGGATGGTTTCGCCTACTTTGAGATCGATTTCGACCTTGGTGACGGTGGTCGGCGTGGTGCGGACGAGAATCCGCTTGATTTCGGAGTCTTTGGCCGGGATCGGCTTTTTTTCGCTGCCGACGAATTTGGTGACGCCCGGCGTGTGGCGCACAACGTACCACGAATCGTCATCGAGAAGCATTTCGACCAGCACGTAGCCGGGGAAGAGGCGCTCTTCCTTCTCCTGACGTTTGCCGTCCTTGATTTTGGTGATGGTTTTCTGGGGCACTTCCACGCGGAAAATCTTGTGGCCCATGTTCATCGACTCGATGCGGCGCTCGAGATTGACCTTGACCTTGTTTTCGTGGCCGGAGTACGTGTGAACGATATACCAGCGGCGTTTTTTGGCCTTGCCGGGCCGAACGGCGTCGGCGTCATCGGCGTCGTCATCGTGGCCCACGGTGCCGGTAACGGGAGCTTCTTCGGGCAGCAGAGAGCCCATGCCCAGCGGCTGAACGGTCTGCTCTTTAATGGCGGGGAAGGCGCCAGCGCGCGCAGGAGAATAGCCGAGCTCGTCTTCTTCTTCCAGATCCTCGTCCAGATCATCGTCGTCATCCAGCTCGCTGGCCTGACCCGCAGGCAGAGGCTCGGCGTCGTCGGCCCGATCGTCCGCGAAACCGGTCTTCTCGGGAACATCGCGCGGAGCGTCCGCCACGGCGGCGCTCAGCGACATGGCGTCGTCTTCATCGGGCAGGCGGTCGGGGGTCATATCAGCAGGCATGAGGTCTATAGCGTCCATTTCTATCGCTTCTATCGCATCCATAGGGGGGCGGTTCTCTTGTCGCTTAATGCATCAGTTGCTTGGGGAGCGCGTCGGTCAGCAGCCAGATCAGGCCGAAAAACAGGTTATCCACCAGGAGAATGCCTAAACTGACCAGCGTGACCATCACGACGACGACGACGGTGTTGCCCCAGATTTGGGCGCGGGTGGGCCAGGTAATGCGGCCAGCTTCCAGACGGATTTGCTTCAGCGCGTCGACAAGTCCGCCGCCGCGAGGCGTCGCGCTGGGCGACGAAGGCGGTTTGGCTTGCTGAGAAGGCGGCGAGGGGGCCATGGCGCTCACAGGAAAGAAACTCGTTATCGGGAGTAAGAAACAAAACCGCGCCCTGGAGGACTCGAACCCCCGACATTCGGTTTTGGAGACCGACGTTCTACCGACTGAACTAAGGACGCATCAGGGAGTCTGCGGCTCCTCGCCTGGCGCAAAAGCGCGGGTTCGGGGGCGTTTTGCGGGCGCTGGCCGTGAATGGTCATCTTAGATGGAACGCATGGGACTGTCAATTTCTCAAGATTTTCGGCGGCGCGCCGATACGCCCAACAGGGAAATTCACGCCCTGTCGCACCCATGTCCGCAAACCGATGGATTCCGTCCTGTCATGATTGATCGCCTCCTGATGGCGGCAAACGCTTCAGAAGACGCCTCTGCGGCGCGTATGGCCGCCATGGCGCACGGCCTGGGCTATGAAATTCCAGAGTGCGAAGCGGCGGCGTATCTGACGCAAAACGAATCGGCGCATCGCGACGCAGAAAACGCGCATGCCGCAGAGGCCGGACGCCTGCTGGCAGTGGCGGCGCCGTTGCTCGACGTCAACCCGGCGAGTTCCGACGCAGAAATCGCCCTGTGCTATTTTCGGCGCGTCTGCCAGGCGATCACCGTAGCCCAGCGCTTGCAGGCGCGATTCCTGATTTTTAAATCGCCGTATTCGCCGCTGTATCGCGCCAACGGCGTCTTCCCCAAGTGGATACAGGCGTGCGCGGATTTCTGGAAGCAGATTATAGATCAGCATCTGGGCGATGCGCCGCTGACGGTGCTGATGGCCAACGTCATGGAAGAAAGCCCGGAATTACTGCTGGAATTGGCCACGCGGGTCGATTCGCTGCGGTTTCGCCTGTGTATTGACGCAGGCGCAGCCAGCGTTTTTTCGCAAGCGCCCGCTCTCGACTGGCTGGACGCCTTGCAACAGCACGCGGCCTATGTGCGCATCGGCAATACGGACGGAAAAACGCTTGAAGCGCGCCCCCTCGATCAGGGCGTCGTCGATATTCCGTCGTTTGTGAATCATCTGACGCTGCTGCCCCAGCGCTTCAACGCCTCGATTGTCGTCAGTGGCGCGCGCGACCCGCTGGTCGATTATCATGTCGTATTGCCGTATTTCCGGCTGCAAAAATCGCTGGTGCAGACCAAGAGTATGTTGTTGTAACCCGGCGCAAACAGGGGCGCGGATTGAATCGCGCGCGCCTTTTCGGTACTGTCGGCCTATGACAATGCGCTCGGTTTTTATCGAAACGCTGGGATGCCAGATGAATCGCAATGACAGCGAGCTGATGCTCGGCCTGTTGGCGCGCGAAGGCTTTAGGCAGGCGGCAAATCCGCGCGAGGCGGATCTGGTGGTGCTGAATTCGTGCCAGATTCGCGCTCAGGCCGAAGACAAGGCCTACAGCTATCTCGGCCACTGGAACACGCTGAAGAAACATCGCCCCGACCTTAAAATCGCGCTGACTGGCTGCGTTGCCCAGCAAACCGGCGAAAACGCCTTTTCGCGCTCACCCGGCGTCGATATCGTGGTCGGCACGCAGAATCTGCACGACCTGCCCGCGCTGGTGCGCCGCGCCTTTGCCGGAGAAGAGCGCGTAATGGCCGTTGACCGGCAAAAATCGCGCAGTTCGTACGACATGATGGAAGACGTCGCCCCCGTGCGACAAAGCGCCGTATCGGCCTGGGTGACGATTATCGAAGGGTGCGATTATTTCTGTACGTATTGCGTCGTGCCCTATACGCGCGGACGCCAGATCAGCCGCCCGCGCGAGTCGATTCTGGCTGAAGCGCGGGATTTGGCGGCGCTCGGCTATCGCGAAATCACCCTGCTGGGGCAAACCGTGGATTCTTATGGACGCGATCGCCCGCAAGAAGCCTATTATCTGGCGCATTTACTGCACGACCTGCACGCCATTGAGGGCCTGGCCCGTATTCGCTTTATGACTTCGCATCCGCTGGATCTGGACGATGCGCTGATTGCGGCCGTCGCCGATCTGCCGCGCGTCATGGCGTACTTCCATTTACCGATGCAGTCGGGCGATGACGACGTGCTGGCGCGGATGAAGCGCGGCTATACCGCCGCCCAGTATTTTGAGCGCCTGGACGCCATTCGCGCGCGTCTGCCGCATGCGGCGATTTCCGGCGATTTTATCGTGGGTTTCCCCGGCGAAACCGAAGCCCAGTTTGAACGCACCATCGAGGCCGTTACCCGCGCGCGCTTCGATGGGGCCAATACCGCCGCGTATTCGCCACGCGCGCAGACCCCGGCCGGTATCTGGGAATCGCGCGGAGAAGGCGTGATTTCGGACGCAGTAAAGCAGGATCGCCTGCAACGGCTCAATACCGTGATCACGGCCCAATCGCTGGCCAATAATCAGCAATTCGAAGGTCAGCAGGTCGAAGTGCTGGTGGAAGGACCGAGCAAGCGCAACGCGCAGCGATGGACAGGGCGCACGGAAGGCAACAAGGTCGTGAATTTTGACCCGCCACAGCCTCTTGGCGCGCTGTCACCGGGTCAACTGGTGAACGTGTTCATCGAAAAGGCTTTTCCTTTTTCGTTGATGGGCTATTGCGTCACCCCACCCCCGGCCCCGTCAGCATCGCCGGAAATTTTCACAGAGAATACCCAGCGCACAGCAGCGCTGGCAGACGCGGTTCGGTAAAAGCGACGGACGGAGTATTCAAACGGGTGACCATCGCTTACCTCGGCTTGGGAAGCAATCTCGGCGACCGCGTCGGCTACGTGCAGCAGGCGCTAACCCTGCTGGCGGACTGTCCCGGCATTGGCATTGTGGAAGCCTCCAGCCTGTACGAGACCGAACCGGTGGGCTTTGCCGATCAAGAGTGGTTTATTAACGCCGCCGTCGCCATTGAGACATCGCTCTCGCCCGTAGCCCTGCTCACGGCCTGTCAGGAGATTGAGCGGCGCTTGCTGCGCCAGCGCGATCCGGCCAACCGCAACGGCCCGCGCACGCTGGATATCGACATCCTCTTTTACGGCGATCTGGCGATGGCCTCGCCTGCGCTCACGATCCCGCATCCGCGCGTGCATTTGCGCGCCTATGCGCTGGTGCCCATGCTGGAGGTCAACGCCGAGCTACGGCATCCGGTTCTCGGCAAAACCATTGAAGAATTGCACGAAGCCCTGGATTTCCCGGAAGAAGTGCTGTTGTATGGCACCCGGCGCTAGTAATTAAGCGAGACGTCCTCGTCTACCTTGATGCTGAGGCGCGAGCCGGAAGGAATCACCACGTCTTTGCCCCGGCGTACAACCGCATAGCCGATTCCGGCCAGCGCGCCGACGCCTGTGCCCATGGCAGCGCCTGTTCCCGCCACCCCGAGCAGCCCGCCAACGGCGGTCCCGGCGACAGCGCCGATGGCCGTTCCGCCTGCCGCCACGCCAACGCCCTTAATCACGTCCATGGTAAACGTGTTGCCGCGCAACGTGCCGGTATTGTCTTTGGTGACCACATGACCCTGGATGGGAATAACAGCCCCGTCCGGCGTTTTCACGTTGAAAAACCGCACGTCGACTTCGCCATGCTTACCCAGTCGTCCGGCGCGCGAGACGTTGGAGACTTGCCCCAGGACTTCGCTGCCAGCGGGAATCGCCATGGCGTCGTTCACAAACACGTTGTTCTCCAGCGTGCCGGTGATGGATTCACCCAGATTGCTGGAAAACGAGCTGAGGGGCTGATCCAGTTTGATGATCATGGTCGAGCCCTTGGGCAGCGTACTGACGCGCCCGCGCAAGGGCGAAGACGCTGAATATCCAGACGCCGAATAGCCGGAGGCCGAATACGCCGTCGTCGCGGCGGCGCCCGCGCCGCCATAATTATAGTTGGCAGCCTGATACGGCGTTGCGGAATAACTATAGGCGCCCGTATTGGCCAGCGGGCGAAGCGGCAGATTGCCGTCGGCGCGGACCATGGGGGTCAAGGCGGGGCACAGGCCCACAGCCAGCGACAGCGCAATTGCGGTCAGGGCGTTTCTCATCTCTATCCATCTCCATCATCGTATTTGGACGCAGGCGGGACGCGCCGGTATGTGAACTTTTATTATACCGCACGCCGACGCCTTACGATGACGCCCGTCACAGACCTTCGGCTCAAGTCGCGCTTATTGAGGCGCAATGGGCGATCGTTTGAGACGCCGCTTGGCGGACACGATATTGAGGGTTTCTACGAAGATGGAGAAAGACACGGCGAAATAGAGATATTCGCGCGGAATATGAAAATGCAGCGCATCGGCGGTTAGCGACATGCCGATGAGCAGCAGGAAGCTCAAAGCCAGCATCTTCACAGAAGGGTGCGCCTGTACAAAGCGCGAGACGCCGGCGCTGGCGGCCATCATCACCACAATGCTGATGGCGATCGCAATCGCCATCACGGCAAACTGATTGGTCAGGCCCACGGCCGTAAAGATGGAATCGAACGAGAAAACGATATCCAGCAGAATAATCTGGAAAATCACCATGGCGAACTGATTTTTGGGCTTAATGGCATGAGCGCCCTCTTCGCCTTCCACCGACTGGTAGATTTCCTGCGTGGCTTTCACCAGCAGGAAAAGCCCCCCGAAGGCCAGCACGATATCGCGCACCGACACCTCAAAACCGCCAATGACGGCAAACGGCTTGGCCAGCGCCGTCAGCCAGATCACGCTGCCCAGAAACAACAGCCGGGTGACCAGCGCAAACCCCAGACCCCAGTTGCGCGCCGGGGCCTGTTGAGGCCCAGGCAGTCGACTGGAGACGATAGACAGAAAGATAACGTTATCAATCCCCAGGACAATTTCCAGCACAGTCAAGGTGAACAGGCTAAACCACAGCGTGGGGTCCAGCAGATTGAAGTCAACAGGGGCGCTCAGCACGGGGGACCATCCTTTTTTAACTCAACTTCTTTCAACTCAACTGGTGACAACGTTTCGAGACAAAACGCGCGGACGCGCCTGCAATAATGACAGAAAACTCAATACCGGCGACATACGGGGCGACCCGGGTCGACGCGCGCGGCGGCGAATAAAGCGGCATTTGATCCGGCTGCATTGGCGGCATTATATTACAACAAATCAGACCGGGACGATTTCAAAGGGCTTTCGCACGGCGGGTTTGCTATGATGGCGCTGATGGCCTTGACCCGAGCAGCTCCACTGGTGAACAGCATTCCTTCTGCAGGCGCTTCGCGTCCCATCGCCGTGTTTGATTCCGGCGTGGGGGGCTTGTCCGTGCTGGACGCGCTGGCGGCGCGCTACCCGCGTCAGACATTTCATTATCTGGGCGATACGTTCAATATGCCCTATGGCGAAAAAACGCCCGACGCGCTCCTCGCCCTGATTGCCGCCAACCTGCGCTGGGCGCGGGATGCCCATGACGCAAAACTGGCGGTCTTCGCCTGCAATTCGTCCACCGGCGTTCTTTCCGTTTGCGACCTGCCGCAAAAAGGCGGCCCGTGGCCGCGCTGGATAGGCCCGGCGGAACCCGCATGTCGAGCGGCAGTCGCGCGCGGATATCAACGCATCGCCACGCTGGCCACGCCCACGACAGTCCAGACGGGGCTTTACCGGCGCGTCCTGCATCGGCTGAATCCGTCTGTCGAAACGCTTGACGCGCCCGCTCAAGGCCTGGCCGACTGCATCGAAAAGGGCCAGACAAAGGACGCCTCGTTTGCGCAAGCCATGGCGCAGTGGCTGCGACCTGTCATTGAATTTGTCCCCGACGCGGTGATTTTAGGCTGTACGCATTATCCGTTTGTCGCCGACATCATCGCCGATATGCTGCCGCCGGACGTCGCTCTGGTGGATCCGGCGGATTCGATGGCCGACGCCATTGCCTCCTGGGCCGAAACAGGGACAGACGCCGAAACAGAAGCGAAAACGGCGGCGCGCGTGACGTTTTCCGTCACAGGCGATCCGCAGGCGTTTGCCCGCGTGGCGCGGCAATTACCGTTGCGCCATCTGGCCATTGACGCGGTTCAGCGCGTTGACGTGGCGTCGGATGCGGCTCGCCCCGAAGCGATTACGCGATAACCCCCAGTCCAGACGCTTCTCCCTGAACCTGGGTTGCTTGTCGCACGCGTTGGAGGCGACCGAGCAGGCGATGCCGCTGAGAGCGGCTTTGCAGTTGACGACGCAAGGCGCTGGCGAGCGTTTCAATCGCGGCGTCATCGGCCAGATGAGCATCCATCAGGCGTTGCGCCAGCTTGTCGGCCAGATCGGCGCACAGACGACAACCTGCGGCAACCAGCGCGGCATCATTGCAGGTTGCGGTCAGGACGTGAAAACGCTCCATCACGCTCATGGCGCGGCGCGACGCGCTTTCGTCAGCGGCGAAATCGATGCGCGCCATCAACAAGGCGTCTAGTTCGCGCACGCAGGCAGCCAGCGCGTGAGAATCCGTCTGAGATTGCGTCATGCAGAAGTCATCCTGAAGAATCCATTGGGGAGTTACGCGTCTTACTGATATAAAACCGGCGCGCGGCGATGGCTTGCTGTCGACCATCGCGCGGCGCGCTTGAGGCTTTTCGCGCGCAAATCCCCTGTTTGCAGGGCGATGGCGTTTTCCTGCAGGCTGTCTTAACAGAATCGTCGCCGTCGCTTTACCGGGCGTCGGCGCGCGTGGCACAATCAAGGAGTCGACTTATCAGCGCACATTGAGACGATATCGAGACGGATATTGAGCCGATAGAGAAAGGACATCTTCGATTGTCCGCGACCCCGCCCCCCCCTCCGCTGACGCAAGACCCGTTTTTTGACGGCCCGCCAGACGCGTTCGATGTCGCTTTCGAGACGGACGTCGCGCTGGATTCGCCCGACGAGGACCAGCCGCCTGAGGATGTCTCATCATCCGCCCCCCATGCCGCCGCGCCGGGGCAGGCTCAGACGCGTCCCTTTGCGCCGCTGACCAGCCACAGCCACTACAGTATGCTGGAAGGGGCCAGCAAAATCCCGGATCTCATCGCCATCGCCCAGGAAAAAGGCTTCCCCGCGATGGGGCTGACCGATAGCGGCGTGATGTACGGGGCGCTGGAGTTCTACAATGCGGCCAAGAACGCTGGCGTCAAGCCCCTGATTGGCTGCGAATTATTTGTGGTAGAGGGCGATATCACCGATCGCAGCAGCCGCAAGCCGTGGGCGCACTTGCCGCTGTTGTGCAAAAACTTCACGGGGTATCGCAATCTGGTCAAACTGGTCAGCATCGGCCAGCTTGAAGGCTTTTATTACAAGCCGCGCGTGAACTGGGAGCTGATCGAGGCCCATCGCGAAGGGCTCATCGCCTTGAGCGGGGATATGGCGGGGCCTATTGCGCGCCATCTGCTGCGAGGCGCAACCGCCGAAGGGCTGGAAGCCGCCCGTCGCCTGAAAGCCCTCTTTGGCGACGATTTCTATATCGAACTTCATGACCACGGCAAAGAAGCTGAAATGCGACTGACGCAGGAACTCCTGCAAATCGCAGACGAGCTGGGGGTCGAAACGGTCATCAGCAATAACAGTCGCTTCTCGCGCGCAGGCGATCACGAGGTGCATAACATCTTGTTGTGCATGCAGGAAGGCAAGACGCTGCACGACTCCAATCGCACGGAAGTATACGGCCCGGAGTACGCGATTAAGGACGCGGACGAACTCGGCGCCTTGTTTCAGCGTCTGGATCGCGAGCGGGTGGAACGTTCGCTGGATGCGACGCTGGCGGTCGCGGCCAAGTGCGATCTGGAGATTCCGCAAGGGCAATCTCTTTTGCCCGCTTATCCGCTGCCTGAGGGCGTAACCGCCGACGCCGAACTGGAGCGCATTGCCTATGAGTGCGCCCGCCAGCGATACGGCGCCGTGGAGGCGGGAGACGCCGTTGACAAGCGCCTGCGCTACGAGTTGGGCGTCATCGCCCAGATGGGATTTCCGGCTTATTTTTTGATTGTGTGGGATTTTATCGCCTTCGCGCGTAAAAACGGGATTCCGGTAGGGCCGGGCCGGGGTTCGGCGGCAGGAAGCCTTGTTGCCTACGTCCTAGGCATTACCAATCTGGATCCGCTGGCCCATAATCTGCTCTTTGAGCGATTTTTGAACCCTGAGCGGGTTTCGATGCCTGATATCGACATCGATTTTTGCATTGAGCGCCGCGAAGAAGTAATTCAATACGTCCGCCAGCTCTACGGCGATGAGCGGGTGTGTCAAATCGCGACGTTTGGCACGCTGGCCGCGCGCGCCGCGCTGAAGGCCGTCGCCCGCGTCTCGGACATCCCCTTTGCCGAAAGCGATCGCCTCGCCAAGATGATTCCGCCGACGCCGGGGACCAAGCTCAAAGACGCGCTGGCAGACGGCATGGAACTTCGCAAGGAAGTCGACGCCAATGCGGACGTCAAAGCGCTGGTGGATCTCGCGCTCAAGATTGAAGGCACGGCCTGCAACGTAGGCACGCACGCTGCGGGCGTCGTCATCGCCAAGGATCCGCTGACGGATATCGCGCCGCTGCAGAAATCCAAAGACGGTCAGGTGATTTGCCAGTACACCATGGGGGATCTGGAAAAGCTCGGCCTGCTGAAGATGGATTTTCTGGGCCTGCGCAACCTGACGATCATCGCCAACACGCTGCGGCTGGTCGAAGCCGCTCATGGGCGCCGCATTGATATTGACGGCATCCCGCTGGACGACCCGAAGGTGTATGCGATGCTCAGCGCCGGGGATACGGACGGCGTGTTTCAGCTCGAATCGTCCGGGATGAAAGCGCTGGAGCGGGATTTAAAGCCCTCTACGTTTGAGGACATCAACGCGCTGGTCGCCCTGTTCCGGCCCGGCCCGCTGAATTCGGGCATGGTCAAGCACTTTGTCGATCGCAAGCACGGCCGCGAGGAGATTGTCTTTCCGCACCCGGATCTTGAACCCATTCTCAACAGCACCTACGGGACGATCGTCTATCAGGAACAAATCATGCAGATCGCCCAGACGCTGGCGGGTTACTCGCTGGGGCGCGCTGACCTGCTGCGGCGGGCGATGGGGAAGAAAAAAGCCGAAGTCATGGCCAAGGAGCGAGACGGCTTTGTCGAGGGCTGCGTGGCGCGCAACGTCTCCAAAGCGCTCGCCAACGAACTCTTTGACGCCATGACCGAGTTCGCCGCCTACTGCTTTAACCGTTCGCACTCGGCGGCCTACGCCTTTGTGGCCTATCAGACCGCCTTTTTGAAGGCGCATTACCCGGTAGAATATCTCTCCGCCTTGCTATCGAGCGTCAGCGGCGACCTCGACAAGGTTCAGCATTATATGCTGACGGCGCGACGGATGGGCATTCGCGTCCTGCCGCCGGACGTGACGCGCTCCGGCGCTGATTTTACGCCGGACGGGGAATCCATCCGCTTTGGGCTGGCGACGGTGAAAAACGTCGGCGCGGGCGTCGTTGATTTGATTCTGGCCGAACGCGCGCGCGCGCCGTTTGCGGGGTTGGAAGACTTTTTGCGACGCGTGGATCCCAAGGCCCTCAACCGCAAGACGCTGGAATCGCTGATTCGCGGCGGAGCGCTGGCCTGCTTTGGCTTTTCGCGCAAGCAATTGCTGGAAAACGTCGAGACCATGACCGCATTTGCCGCGCGCATCCAGTCGCAACAGGAAACCGGCCAGGCGAGCCTGTTTGACCTGATGGCGGCCGCCGCGCCCGCAACGGGCGACGCCGCGTCGCCTGCCATGGGCGGTTTGATCCTGTGCGGGCGCGACGAGGAGTTTTCGCAGGAAGAGATTCAACAGGCGGAAAAAGAGCTACTCGGGTTTTACGTCACCAGTCATCCACTGGATTCTCTGGCGGAGTTGCTGCCGCTACTGGTTTCTCACGATATCATCGAGCTGAAAGACGCGCCGGATCAAAGCGAAGTGTCCATCGGCGGCCTGTTGTCCAAGACGCAGAAAAAGCTGACCCGCAAAGGCACAACCATGCTCATCGCCACGCTGGAAGATGTTTCCGGCGCGGTGGAGATTGTCGCGTTTCAAAAGACGCTCGACAAGGTGGGCGAATGGCTGAGCGACGGCGCGCGCGTGATGATTCACGGCAAGTTGTCGTTTCGCGGCGATGAAGGCGATCGCTATAGCGTGATGGTGGACAGCGCTTCGCCCATCGCGGCGGTGCGCCCGCTGCAGTTGAGCTTTATGAGCGCGCCGCGCTATGAAGACGTGGATTTCCTGCGCCGGCAGCTGACGGCCAACGCCGGGCCCAATCCCGTGGTCATCCGCTTCCCGGATGGGTTTCAATTCCGCGCGGGCAAGCGTTTCTGGGCCCCCGACGATCGCGCCGCACTGGAAGCCGCGCTGCGTTCCCACTTCGGGAATCAGCTCCGGGTGGGGTGAGGCGTCATCGCCCTACGGAATGCTATATAACGGATTCGGTAGCTTGATGCCGACGCCCGCATGGCCGCCGCGCAGATCAGAGGCCTGATCGCCCAGGGACAGAATCACCCGCTTGCCGGCGGCCTCCAGTCGGCGGCGAACGCCTGACTTGAACGCCACCGCAGAGGGATCGGCGTAGGCTTCGGGCTTCATGAACAAACCCGCGTAGCGAAGACCGCCGTAACGCGCAAGATTTTTCACCGTCACGGCGCGCAGATGCTCCCGGCGGCCAGTGACAAAATATACCGGGATGCCGCGCGCGTTTAACCAGCGGACAAACGCCAGCGTTTCGGCAATGGCGGGGGCGTCGGCGCGTAACGCCCATGCGTTGAACAGCGCCGGGTCGTAACGCTTATACGTCAGGTAATACGCGCGCATGTCCATTAGCGTTTCGTCGAGATCCAGCACCACGACGGCATTTCGGGTGCGACCCTGCGCGCGCGCCGTCTGACGCGCATACGCGATGACCGCAGCGAACTGCTCGCGAAAATCCTGCGTCAGGGTTTGCGCCAGCGCCTGATCCATGGGATCTTGCGTCGCCGCAGGCGGATCTTGCGGCGTCACAGGAGAGGCAGGCGCTGTCATCGGCGCCGTGAGCGTTACCGGAGGGGTCGGCTCTGCGCGCACGCCCGCCGTCAACGTTGCATACCCGGACGTCGCAGCGCCAAGCGCAAGCATGACGGCGACCACAGGGGTAAAAGAAACGCGAAACAGACGCATCGACAGAAATCCTTGTAGGGTCAGCGATCGGGAAAAACGGCGCGCGCCCTTATCGCAGCGTACGCGCGGGATCCCATATTGGCGGTATCATAGGGGAAGCTCCGCTCGGGGCGCAAGGCCGCGCTCTTTTCTTTTTCATGGCCCATCAGGGCCGATTCGTCGCCGCCGGTTTTTCGTATGCCCATTGCTTTCGATCGTTATTCCCTCCTGATTGACGGCCGCCGCGCGTTTATTCGCAGCGGCGCGATGCACTATTTTCGGCTGCCTTCAGTCGACCTGTGGCGGGATCGCCTGGCGCGCCTTCGGATGGGCGGGTATAACGCCGTTGATCTTTATTTTAACTGGGCTTTTCATAGCCAACGCCCTGGCTCATACGATTTTACAGGCATTCGAGACGTAGATCGCCTGTTGGAACTGGCTTGCGAAGCGGGTCTATACGTCATCGCCCGACCGGGGCCCTATATTAACGCCGAACTGAGCGGCGGCGGGCTCCCGGCTTGGCTGCTGGCCGATCGCAATGTGATTCCCAGAAATCGCCTGCCGGATGGGAAATTTAAATGGTCACAGCCTTATATGGATGCTGTCGCCGAATGGTGGGGCCAAATCACGCCGAAGATCGCCCGCTGTGAGAATCTGATTCTCATGCAGATTGAAAACGAGTACGCCACCGAAGAGATGGAACCCGACTATCTGCTGGCGCTCGCGCGCATGTCGCGCGACCTGGGCGCGCAGGTCCCGTTATTTCATAATGATCTTTACGCCGCAGGCCTTTACGAGGACGTGGTCGACATCTACGCCTTTGATAACTACTCAGTCACCTCGTTTGAGACGGACTGGCGCCTGAATCCGCAGACGTTTGGCGTCATTGACGGCGCCGAAGAGGCGTTTCGGCCGTTTTGCGCGCATCGTCCCCTGTTCGCCGCCGAATTACAGGCGGGCTGGTTCAGCGGTCGCGGCGGGCCCTCGACCGACACGATTCGCGCCAGACTGGGACGGGATCATCTGGCGCTGAGCGTTAAAAGCTTGTTAGCACAGGGGGCAACGCTTTTCAACCATTATCTGGCAGTCGGCGGAAGCAATTGGGACGGGCTCGGCAGTACGCATGTTGAAACCACGTATGATTTCGCCGCGCCCATCGCAGAAGCGGGTCTGAGCACGGAGCGTTTATACGAAGCCAAGGCGCTGAACGTGTTTTTGTCACGCTTCGATCTCAGCGCCACAGAGCGCGAGACCCCGGACGCGGTAGCAGTCGCGCCCGCCTCACTGGTTCTGGCGATTCGGCGCAGCATAGAGCAGAACGATAGCCCAGCCCCAACGACAGCAAAGCCGCCTGCGCGCTGGCTGTTTCTGCGGAATTTTTCGGCGGACAGCGTCTGCGCCACTATCGAACAGGCGTTGAGCGCAACGCTGCTGCCCTATGAGTGCGTCATCCTGCCGATGGATGTCACGCTGGCTTGCGGCTGGACGCTGCAACGCGCGTCGGTCGAAGCGATCTGGCAATCGCCGCAGGCATTGATTCTGCGAGGGGATCGGCCTGTTCAGGTAATTTTGACGGCGCCGCGCGCGTTTACGCCGCCAGATGTTGCGGGATTCTCGGTGAAAGTAGAATCAGACGCTGCGTCTACGCGCCTGACGCTGACACATGACGCGCTTGCCCCCGACGGCGAGGCATGGATTCAATTGGACACTCTCACCGTGGGCCTGCTGGGCCGCGATCGTCTCGATCGGCTATGGGCTGAGCCGTCCGGGCGACTGGTCATTGGGCCGGACGAAGGGTTTTGCGAGGGCGGCTACGGGATTTTGGCCGAGCGGCAGGCGGCGGCCATCACCGTGCTGGCGCCCAACGCCGCCTTAAGCCGCTTGACGCCGCCTGCGCCGCAGCCGTTAGCCCCGCTGCCGACGCTGGGGCCATGGACGGTGGAGAATTTGGCTCCATCGCGTCACAGTGGGCACTACGTGATGCCGGTTTCATCGGTCGGGGCCGACTTTGACGCCAATGGGCTCTTTGACGCGCTAAGCGCGTGGTATCGATACGAAGCGCCGCCGGGCGAGAGCATTCACACGATCGCTTTAAGTGCGCGTCACCTGTGGGCGGCGTTTGTCGATGGCCGCTGCGTCGGCAGCGGGAATTTCTGGCGCGATCCCATGCTGGAAGAAGAAACGCCCGCCTTGAAAACCATCCAGGTCGCCCCCGCCGATCACCGCCCGGACGCCGGCTCGCCAGAAACGCTCTGGCTGTGGATTGACAGCCTGGGACGGCCCAAGGGGTACCACGACGACGCCAGCGCGGCTCAAGGGCTTCTGTCGCTGTACGTCAACGGACGCGACATCACCGACGATGTGGCCGTCAGCCCGGGCCTGTCGCCTGCGGCAGCCAGCGTCGCGCCGCCCGAAGCCAGCCCTGCGGCGCGCTTTCGCTGCGAATTCGCCTTAGACCGGCCCCAAAGTCTTTATCAGCCGCTGGGCCTGTCGTTAGGCGATTTCCCCGCAGAGCGCGTGAACGTTACGCTCAATGGCCTGCTCATCGCCCGCGACTGGTCGCCGTATCGCCGCACCACGCCGTTTGTTCTGCCGGAAGGCATCCTCAAGGCCACGGGCGGCAATACGCTCACGCTGGACGTCATTCGCCCCGACCCCTTTTTGCCGCTGAATCCGGCGTGGGAGGCGTTAAACGCCGTTCGCCTGACCTCTCTGGGCGCGTTTACCAAATGCCGCGTCTAGGGTAGACTAAGGGCGTTGAATCCGGGTTAGGCGGTAATGGCGCGCAGCGCGCAGTTTTTCGCGCAAACGCGATGGGTTTTTGATTATGACTCTGGTCCCGCAATTCATTCTGAAGCGCATGTATGTCAACGGCAGCCTGCGCGCCACGGCGGATGGCGTATCGTTTGATCTCAAAAACGCGCTGGGGCCGGGCCATATGACGCGTTTCTCGCAAATTCGCCTGAACGACGTCGTATTTGAGCCGTCGCAATTTCAGATTCGTCTGGGCGATCGCGTCATTGCGGCCGTGGATATTACCGAAGAAACGCCGCTGGCGGTCGGAATGGGCGCAGTCGCGCGCTGCGAGATTCCGGGCGCGACGCTGACGCCGGGACGTCATGAGATTCAGGTGTCGGTCGTGGTGCGTGAAGCCGGCGCCGTTTCTCTCAAAGTGGAAGACGATTTAATTGTCTGACGGGGCCGGGGAGCCAGAAGGCCTCTCGCCGTCGGCAGGACCCACCACGCGGCATGGCGAACCGAAGGCCTTGCTGTTGGGCGGAATATCGCGCAGCACCAGACTATTGGCTCCAATCACGCAACCGTCGCCAATCGTCACGCCTTTGGCGACAATGACGTTAGGGCCCAGATAGCAGCGATCGCCGATACGCGTGGGCGCATACGCCATGGGAGATTCTCCGCCGCTCAGACTCCAGGCGACGGAATCGTGGGAATAAATCTGCGCGCCAGCGGAAATGGAGCAATACGAGCCGATACTCAAGCCGCCGGACCCATCGAGAAGCGCGCCGGGCCCGATCCAGCTATGGGCTCCCACGCGAACGTCGCCCAGGACCAGCGCGCTGTCATAAATCGAGCTGCCTTCGCCAAAGCCCAGCGTTTGCGCCTTCTCCCAGCGGTCGACCAGATAGTCGGCAAAAGGCAAGGTGCGGTTAAAGTCACGGCGCAGGCAGGATTCCAGCGCGCGCCACAGCGCCCGTAAGTCTTCAAACAGGGCGGCTTGTCGAGGGGGGGCGGCCTGTAAGCAGGCCTGAAAGCGTGGGGTATTCATCACAATGGATTCTTGACGATCGGGAACAGCCTTCCAGCAGAGGCCTCTGCCTAAGACGAGGCCGTGACGGGCGGCGGGGTCAGCTTCGGCGCCTGATACAGACGATCGAGCGCGCGAAATTGCAGCGCTTCGGCGATATGGCCCGATGAGACGTCTGGCGCTTCGGCCAAATCGGCGATCGTTCGCGCCAGGCGCAGAATCCGGTCGAAGGCGCGGGCGCTGAGATTCATGCGCTGGAGCGCGCGCTTCATCAGCGAAGCGCTGGCGTCATCCAGCGGGCAATACGACTGGATATGAGCCGGCGTCATCTCGGCATTGCAGAAAATCCCCGCGTGTTCAAAGCGCCGGGCCTGAATCGCGCGCGCGCGATTGACCCGTTCGCGAATGGCGGCGGAGGTCTCGCCGCGAACATGGGCGCCGGAGGATTGCAACAGGTCGGCCTCGCTGAGGCGCGGCGCTTCGAGATGAATATCGATCCGGTCCAGAAGCGGTCCCGACAACTTGCCGAAATAGCGCTGGACCTGCTGGGCGCTATCGACGCAGGCGCGCGCCGGATCACCCAGGAATCCGCAAGGGCAGGGGTTCATGGCAGCCAGCAATAAAAACCGGGCCGGGAACGTCATGTTCTGCTGCGCGCGGCTGATGGTGATGACGCCGTCTTCCAGCGGCTGGCGCAGCACTTCGAGCACATTGCGCGGAAACTCCACAAATTCATCGAGAAACAGCACTCCGCGATGCGCCAGCGTAATTTCCCCCGGTTTGGGGTGGCTGCCCCCGCCGGTGATCCCGGCCATGGAGGCCGTGTGGTGCGGACTGCGAAACGGGCGCTCGAGCATCAGGCCGCGATCGCGGGTCAATTGCCCGGCGACGCTGTAAATGCGACTGACTTCCAGCATCTCTTCAAACGTCAGCGGCGGCAGAATTCCGGCGAATGCCTTGGCCATCATCGACTTGCCGCTTCCCGGCGGGCCGACCATCAGCATGTTATGCCCGCCAGCCGCCGCAATTTCGAGCGCGCGCTTGGCGCTTTCCTGTCCCTTGATATCAGCCATATCGATCGCCACAGCCGGAGAGGCCTCTAAGGCCTGGCGTCGCAACGCATCGCGATCCACAGGTTTGAGAAAGCTATACGGATGCGTCAGAAACACCGGCAGTTCGCTGAGCCGACTCAGCCCGAAGACCTCCAGACCGTCGACCAGCGAGGCTTCCAGGACATTGTCTTCCGGCAAAACGAGGGCTTGATACCCCTGTTGACGCGCCATCAGCGCGATGGACAGCGCCCCATTGATCCGGCGCAGCTCGCCTGTCAGCGATACCTCTCCCACAAAACAGGCCTGCCGCAGAAAATCGGTTTCCTGAATGGCGTCGCTGGCGGCCAGAAGCCCCAAGGCAAGCGGCAAATCGAAGCTCGCGCCTTCCTTGCGCACGTCCGCCGGCGCCAGATTCATCACGACTTTTTTAAGCGGAAAAGGGAAGCCGCTATTTTTAATCGCGGCCTTAATCCGCTCACGCGACTCGCTGACAGCAGCATCCGGCAGCCCGACAATCGTCAGGCCCGGCAATCCGGCGGCCATATCGACTTCGACCGTGACGGGCAAGGCGTCCATCCCATTGAGCGACGCGGTCAGGATTTTCGATACCATGAACGTCTCCCTGTCCAAAAGCCTTGTCTGACTATAAGAGGCGCAGACGGCGCCAGGCAAGCGGATGAGCGCGTTTGTTACATTGCCCGCGCAAAGCCCCTCTCGTGCGCCTGCCGGATGACGCACGCTTGCCCGCGCTATAATGAGTCCAATTAATCGCTCGTTGAAAGGAATCGACGCTCGCCATGACCGCTTCTCCCCGCTGGATTTCGCTTGGACTGCTGGGTGTGTGCCTGCTGGCCCTTTTAATCGGCTTGTTGACAGCGCTTCAGGGCGGTCTGGCCACTCAAGGCGGCCTGAACAGCGATAAGAACGCCCATAAAGGCGCTCAATTGCTCTCTCCTCTCAAGGGGCCCTCGCTGATGGCGATTGACCTGTCCGGGCCGATTATCATGTCGACCGAAGATAACGGCCTGTTCAGCAAGGGCGATTCCAACGCCGTCACCGCGCGCAAGGGGCTTGAGGAAGCGCTTGAAGATGATTCGGTCAAAGGCGTCTTGCTGGCCATTAATTCTCCCGGCGGCACGGTGGGCATGAGCCAGGAGCTGAATCGCGCCGTACGGCGTCTGGCAGAACGCAAGCCCGTGGTGGCGTATATGGGCGATATGGCGGCCAGCGGCGGGTATTACGCCGCCTGCGGAGCCACGAAGATCATGGCCAATCCCGGCACCCTTACCGGCTCGATCGGCGTGATTCTCTCGACGCTGAATTTCAAAACCCTGATGCAGGATAAGCTGGGCGTAAGGGCGTACACCATCAAGAGCGGACGCTACAAAGATCTGTTGAACCCTTACCGCGAGATGACCGACGACGAGCGGGCCCTGATTCAAGCGTTGATTGACGCCAGCTATCAGCAGTTTTTAACCGCCGTGATTGAAGGCCGCACGGCGGCGCTGTCCGATGATGCCGTCAAGCGCGCGCGCGCAGCGTCGATTCGCGCGGTGGCCGATGGTCGCGTTTTGATTGGCGCCCAGGCCCAAAAAGCAGGCCTTGTAGACGCGCTCGGCGACGTCAGCGACGCACAGGCGCTGTTAACGCGTTTGGCGCAGACGCGTTTTCATCTGCCGGACAGCGAAAAGCTTCCCATCAAAGAATATTCCCGGCGCGGGACGCTGGCCGACTGGATCGGCCTCAAGCGTGAAGGCGCGGCGCAGGGAGGCGACGCCCTCGGCGCGCTGAGCGCGGCTCTCCCCCTGAGCTTGCGGTATCCAGGCCAGCCGCTGTGGATTGCGGAGTAAGCGCGATGAGCGAATCTTCGGCGTCCTCGTCTTCTAACGCCCCCCTGCTTGACGCGTTTTATAACGGGCTGTTTCATCCGGTGCGAGAATACCGGCGCATTAGCGAGCGCCCTACCAACGCGCTCTTACTGGAAGGCGGCGCGTTTATCCTGCTCACGTCGGCCATGGCGCCGGTGGTGGGCGCCTTATGGGAAGGCGGCAATCCGCGCGCCCTGCTGTGGGAAGTGCCGTTGAACACAGTGATTGGCGCGTTGATTTGGCTCGCGATGGGCGGCATTTTGTCGATGCTGGCCTATGCCTTTACGGGAGAAAGCCGGCTTCGGGCATTTCTGATTCTGTCGGCTCTGTCGACGCTGCCTTGGTGGTTGATGGGACCGCTGGTTTTACTGAAAAACGGTCTCGGCGCCGTCGGCGACAGCGTAGGCGTACTGGCAGGGCTGTTCATCTGGCTGTGGAGCGCCCTGTTATTCTGTCTGGCCGTGGGCGTCGCCTTTCGTTTATCGCTGGAGCGAACGCTCGTCGTGCTGGCGGCACCGTTCGCGTTTGCGGGCGTGGCGTTATGCTGGGCGCTGGGCTTTATTTCGCGCCTGAGCCAACTGCTTTTTTAGGCGCAGCCGGCTTGTGAGTTGGCTTTGGCAGGGCGACAGGCGCGGCGCGCAAGGTGAACGCGTCCAGGACCTGTCCATCCAGACCGATCGCGCTGACGCTTAAGGCCTGAGGCGTCGCCTCTCCCCGCAAAAAGTGGTAGGCGCGCGCGCGCGCCTGCGACTGAGGCGCAAGGCGATTGGAAAATTTTCGGAGCGAGGCGCCGCCGCCGCCTGAAACAATATACGTCACGCCTTCAATGGGTCCCATACGCTCGTAATCGTGATCGTGTCCGCACAAGTACAGCGCAACGCCATGTTGACGAAACACCGGCTGCAACCACCGCTGAAGATCGGCGCTGGCGCCATGCTCTCCCGACGAGTACAGGGGATGATGGCCGTAAACGACTTTCCATGGCGCATCGCTGGCGGCCAGCGCCTTGTCGAGCCATTGTCGCTGAAGCGCGTCATGGGTGATATTCGTGTCGATCGCAAAGAAGGCGACCGGCCCTTGGCGAAACTGATAATAACGCCCTGGCATCCCGTAAAACGTGAGCATCGCAGGCTTAAAGCCCAGCAAAACGTCGTGATTGCCCAAGACAGGCCGGAACTGGACGCCTTTGTCCATGAGAGGCGCATACACGTCTCGATAGCGCGCCGCGCCGTATTTTCGGATATCGCCCGTCTCATAAATGATATCGCCCAGAACCAGCGCCGTCGTAAAGGGCGCGCGGACGTATTGAGCCAGCATCTGAGCGGCCAGCTGGCGCTGAGGCGACAATCCGGAGCCTGAGTCGCCAAAAGCGATAAAGGACGCAACGGGCGGCGGCGCGCTGGTCACGGTTTTTTTGGCGGCGGAGTAGGCGCCAAACGTTCCCAAGCCCCATCCCCCTGCAATCAGAAGCAGGAGGGCCCCCGCGAAAAGCCAGAAAGAACGGCGTTGAATCGGCGAGCGGCGCATGGCGTTATCTCCAGTTTGACAATGCAATAACGGCTTGAGAATCGACTCTGTTCTATCGTACGCGAGGAGACAGGGGCAAGTCCATCGACGCGCGCTGTCGACAGGCGTCGTTTATGCTACGATACGCCCATGAAAGCCCGTCACGTTGCCCGCGAACTCGCTCTGTTAGCCCTGTTTCAGAGGGAGCGCCATGGCGCGCTGCCCGCGCCTGCGACTGACTCGGCGGACTGCGCTGAGGGCGAGACGATTCAGGATCTGATTCAGGACGCTGTCCGCGCGCTCAGCGATCAGGCGCAAGGCCAAATTCGCGAAGCGGTTGAAGCTCTGGCCATCGCCGCCGATGAAATCGCGCGCCTGGAGCAGGAGCATCCCGATAACCTGCAAACGTCGCTGGAGACGCCAGCAGAGCCTGTGGCGCTGCCCACAACGCGTGTTGTGTACGATCATCTGACATCCGTCTTACAGGCGGCGCGGATGCTGGGCGAAGCCCTGCGAATCCCGGAATTGTCCGCCCATGCGGCCTCGGAATCGGTCCGATCGTACGCCTCGCAACTGATCGACGTCGCCTGCGCGCATCGCGACGAAATCGACGCTGCGCTGGAAGCGGCGAGCGAAGAATGGAAAGTGTCGCGCATGGCCCGTATGGACCGTAATATTTTACGTCTGGCGCTGGCCGAAATGCGCTATATCGACGGGGTAGACGCGGGCGTTTCGATTGACGAAGCCGTGCAGTTCGCGCGCGAATTTTCGACGCCAGACAGTTATCGCTTTATTAACGGCGTGCTGGGCCAGTTGGCGCAAGATCCGGCCGCGGCCCAACAAACGCCTGAGCCCGAGGCGCCTCTTGGCGGAGACGTCGGCGGGGATGTTTAACTGGCTGAAACCCAAGGCGTCGTCGCCTGAACAGGTGACAGCGCCGATTCTGGATGCGCCGCCGCAGGAGGCGAGCCCCGCGTTATCGCCCTTTGCGCGCCTAAAACAAGCGCTGGCCGCCACAGGCCGCTCGCTCTGGGGCGGGGCCCAAACGCTTATCGACGCCGACCGCGGGCTGGACGAGGATGCGCTGGACGCCATTGAAGAAACCCTGCTGCGCGCCGACGTGGGCCTGGAAACGACGCTGGCGCTGTTAGAGCCGTTGCGCCGTCAAGAAGTATCGCCCCGAAATGACGACGAATTGCGCGATTACCTTAAAACAGCGTTTCTCACGCTTTTACGGCCGTTTGAATCGGGCGCTGATCGCGCTTTACGCCCCGCTGCGCTGACGATTTATCTGGTCACCGGCGTCAATGGAGCCGGAAAAACAACGTTTATCGGCAAGCTGGCGCATCGTCTGACGCAATCGGGGCAACGCGTGGTGATTGGCGCAGGCGATACGTTTCGCGCCGCCGCAGAAAATCAGCTCGCCATCTGGGCCGAGCGCGCTCATGCCCAGCTGGTGCGCCGCGACGGAGCGGACCCCGCCTCGGTCGTCTTTGAAGCAATTGAGGAGGCGACGCGCCTCGGCGCCGACGCCGTGATTCTGGACACGGCGGGGCGGCTTCAAAACAAATACAATCTGATGGAAGAATTACGCAAAATCGCAGCGGTCATCGAAAAAGCGCGGCCTGCCGACAGCGATTTGCGCGCCCTGCTGGTTCTGGACGCCACGACCGGGCAAAACGCCCTACGGCAGGCTGAAGCCTTTAAAGAAGCGGTAACGCTCACCGGCGTGGTGTTAACCAAACTCGACGGCTCTTCCAAAGGCGGCGTCGCCCTGAGCGTGGCGCGCGAATTTGGCTTGCCGGTGCAATGGGTGGGCGTGGGCGAAAAAATCGACGATTTACAGCCCTTTAACGCGGAAGCCTTTGTGGAAGCCCTGTTCAGCGATGCGCGCGCAGGACGCGAACCAGCCGCGGGGAAAACCCATGTTTGACGCGCTGTCGGAACGATTACAGGGCGTTTTCGATTCGTTTCGCGGCGAGAAGACCCTGACGCCTGAAAATATGGAAAGCGCCCTGCGCGAAATCCGCCGCGCGCTGTTGGAAGCTGACGTCAACCTGCGCGTGGTCAAGAGCTTTCTGTCGCGCGTGAAAGACCGCGCCGAAGGCGAGGCCGTTCTAAAAACCCTGAATCCGTCGCAACAACTGGTGAAGATTGTCCACGACGAACTGGTGGCGCTGCTGGGCGGCGAACGTCAGCCGCTGGATATACAGACCGGCGATCCGCCGCTGATGATGTTGTTTGGCCTGCAAGGCTCAGGCAAAACCACGACGGCAGCCAAGCTGGCGCTCAAGCTGCGCCGGGAAGGGCATCGCCCCTTGCTGATTGCCGCCGACGTGTATCGTCCGGCCGCAATCGATCAGTTGGTCACGCTGGGCGCCCAGATTGGGATTCCGACGCATAGTCTGAACGACTCGACGGATGTACAAGCGATCGTACGCAGCGGCATCGACCGCGCGCGCGCCGAAGACTTACGGCCGGTGATCATCGACACCGCCGGTCGCCTACAGGCGGACGCTTCGATGATGGCGGAACTGCTGCTGCTGGAGCGCGTTTTCAAGCCGGCGGAAAAACTACTGGTCGTCGATGCGATGACCGGTCAGGAAGCCGTCGCCGTAGCAGAGACCTTCAATGCCCAACTGGCGTTGACCGGTCTGGCCATGACCAAAATGGACGGCGACGCGCGGGGCGGCGCAGCCCTATCGGTTGCCAGCGTCACGGGCAAACCCATCAAGCTGATTGGCGTCAGCGAAAAGCCGGATGGTCTGGAAGATTTCCACCCGGATCGACTGGCGACCCGCATTCTGGGGATGGGCGACGTGCTCACGCTGGTGGAAAAGGCTCAGCAGGCCGTCAACGCCGAAGACGCCAAGCGCCTTGAAAAGCAATTCCGCAAGCAGACCTTCTCGTTTGAGGATTTTCGCAATCTGCAGAAGCAGATGAAGCTGCTCGGGTCGTTTGATCAGATTCTGGGGATGCTGCCCATTCCCGGGCTGGATAAATCGATGCGCCAGCAATTGGCGCAAGGCGGCGAACAACAAATGAAGCGCATTGACGCGATGATCGCCAGCATGACGCCCGCCGAACGCCAAACCCCGGATCTACTGTCAGCCCAGGGCCGCGTACGACGCATCGCCAAAGGCTGCGGGATGCCTGAACCTGAGGTTCGTCAGTTCCTCAAACAATTTGAACAAATGAAACAAGTCATGAAGGCGATGACGCAAATGGGCGACGCCGTTAAATCTGGCAAAGCGCCCGCCGGCGGCTTCAAACTGCCCGGAATGGGTGGCATGAAGCCGGGGAGCCTCAAGTCTGATGCCTTCAAACCTGAAAAAAAGAAACGCAAGAAGAGCGGCTTATTTGCGTCGCTGGATGGCCAGATACCCGCATCGCCGTCTGGCGAGCCCTCAGACAAGAAGCCGCCGTTTCTGCTGTAAAGAACGCTTGACTCAAAGAGCATTCTTGCGCTGTGGGGGATTTGTGCTAGCGTGAAGAGGTCAATCGTTTTCGTGCGGTCTTGGGCGCTAAGCATTGATAGGGGTTTAGCGGCGGACGGCGGGTATCGAGTGGCGGCTTAAGGGAGCGACAACGCGGCCTCTTCGCATGCGCGAGCAGACGCGGGCGCGTCGTATTGATTCATCATCAGGCAAGAAGCAAGGCAGGAAAGAAGGAACAGCCATGTCCGTGTCCGGTCCATCTTTTGGGGCGCAGTCCCGCTTCGGGAAGCTTCTGGAAGCGCAATTGACAGACATCGATCCCGTAAGAGGGACAACCAAAGCCGCCCTTGTAATCGAGGATGCCCAAGGGAACCGGGAATCGCTGGTGATGAGAGGGCATGCCATTCCGAGGAAGAAGCTTTCCCAGATCTTTGAAAAGCCTACTTATGAGTGGAATTTCTCTCGAGATCCGGGCCAACCGCCTCTAGCGACCATTCGCATGAGGCATCAAGGGACGATTGATAGCACCTCTTTTCAAGTGCAAGCCGCCCGCCTTCGACGAGAGGAGGCCCCTTTTCGCGCGGCTGCGTTAGGTATTGCTACAGGGCAAGATCCTCACTATATAGAACCCAAACCCGGCCATATCCCCCAGAAGACTATTAGCGGGGCCCGCACAGATTTTCTCGATGATCTCGCTCTGGCCGCAATCGCTTTAACGCAGCGGGTACAGCAAGCGTGCGGCACGTTAGGCGGATACGGGCGACCTCAAATAGCCCCCGTGAAAGCCGAACAGCCGCCTACTCAAACGACGCCGCCTCTGGAAGAGGGGGTTTACGCTTAAGCAGGGCATAGGCGACGGGGATCACAAACAGGGTCAGGAACGTGGCCAGCGCCATCCCGCCGATCACCGACAGTCCGAGCGATTGTCGGCTTTGCGCGCCCGCGCCCAAGCCCAGCGCCAAAGGCGCAGCCCCGAAAATCGTGGCGACAGCCGTCATGACGATAGGCCGGAACCGAATGGCGCAGGCTTCGGCCGCCGCTTGCGCCGCCGAGTAAGTCGGGTTGGTTTTGCGCAGCGTATTGGCGTATTCCACAATCAGAATCCCGTTTTTCGTCACGAGCCCGACCAGCAAAATCATGCCAATCTGGCTGTAGGTGTTAAAACTGGCGCCGAATAAATATAACGTGATGAACGCCCCGCTAACGGCCAGCGGCACTGTCAGCATCACGATCAGCGGGTCGAGGAAGCTCTCAAACTGCGCCGCCAGCACCAGAAACACCACCAGCATGGCCAGTACGAAGGCAAACGTGGTGGCCGAGCTGGCCAGACGCATTTCGCGGCTCTCGCCTGCCCAGGCAATGCTCATGCCGGGCGGCAAAATGCGCTGGGCTTCGGCTTCGAGCTTATCCATCACGGCGCCCATCGACACGCCGGGAATCGGCAACAGCCCCGCGCTCAGCGTGGCGGCGCGCAGGCGTCCGTAATGGTTAATATCTTTGGGCGCGACGGTTTCTTGCGCGGTAACAGCATTCATGAGCGGCACGAGCTGGTCGTTACGGCCTTTGACATAGATGGTTTCCAGCTGTTGCGGCAGGCTTCTGGCGTCTTTCGGGGCCTGAACCATCACTTTATAACGCTTTTTATTGATCTCAAAAGTAGACAGATCCAGGCCGCCCATCAAGACCTGAAGCGTCTGCGACAGATCACGAACCGAAACGCCCAGAGAGGAGGCGCGTTCGCGGTCGACTTCCAGTCGCAGTTCGGGCTTGTTCAGTTTGAGATTGCTTTCGACCTTATACAGCCCAAAGATTTTTTTGGCCGCCGCTTCCATTTTCGCCGACGCTTGCGCCAGTTCCTGCAAGTCGTAGCCCTGCATCACCAGTTGAATCGGGTCCGCGCCCACGCTGGTAGGACCGGACGGCGGCGTGATAGGGAACACGAACGCTTCGGGAATGCTCATCATCTGCGGCATGATTTCCTGCAATATCGCATCGCTGGATCGCTGCCGCTCGCCGCGCTCCTTGTCTTTGAGGGTGATGAACATAATACCCTCGTTGACCGCGCCAATGGTGTCGCGACCGAAAGCCAGAACGGTCGTGGCGCGCAGGACTTCCGGCGTGCGGCGATACACGGCTTCGGCCTGTCGCGCCGCGCGATCCGTATAGGCCAGCGTCGCGCCTTCGGGGGCTTTAATAAACGTGAGAATGAAACCCCGGTCTTCTTTTGGAAGGAATTCTTTTGGGATAAACAGGTAGCAAATGGCCGTGAGCGCAATGGCCACCCCCGCGCCAGCTAGAATCAGGCCTTTTCGATCCATCCCCCACGACAAGGCCGATGCATACACGCTGCGCGCGCGGTCGACTCCGCGTCGAAAGCCTTGGGTCAGGCGATGCGCGGCGGTGTCGCTGTGCTTGTTTTTTAACAGGCGCGCGCACATCATCGGTGACAGACTCAGCGAAACGAAGCCGGAGATCAGCACCGATCCGGCCAGCGCAATCGCGAATTCGGAAAACAGGCGACCGACCGCCCCTGTCATAAAGGCAATCGGCACGAAAATAGCCACCAGTACCAGCGTCGTAGCGATGACGGCGAAAGCAATCTCGCGAATGCCGCGCACGGCGGCCAGCATCGGCGGCTCGCCCGCCTCGATATGGCGCACGATGTTTTCCAGGACGACGATAGCGTCATCGACCACGAGGCCAATCGCTAGCGTGAGCGCCAACAGCGTCAGCGTATTGATCGAATAGCCCAGCGCGTACATGACAAAGAACGTCGCCATCAACGACACCGGAATCGCGATGGCCGGAATCAGCGTCGAGCGAAAGCTGCCCAGAAAGAGGTAAATAACCAGAACCACCAGCACGATCGATAACAGCAGCGATTCTTTCACCTCATTGAGCGATTGCGCAATAAAGCGCGACGAATCGTACGCTACGCCCATGGTCATTCCAGACGGCAGGGTTTTGGAGATAAGCGCCATTTTCGCCTTGGCGGCGTCGGCCACGTCCAGCGTATTGGCCTTGGATTGCTTGACGATGCCGAAGCCCACGGCGGTTTTGCCATTCATCCGCAACAGCGAGCGGTCGTCACGCGCGCCGATTTCCGCACGGCCAATGTCGCGCAGATACACCGGCTGGCCGTCGATAGTTTTCAGCACCAGGCGGTTAAAGGCTTCCGGCGTCTTGAGTTCGCCCATCGTGCGAATCGTAAATTCGCGATACTGGCCTTCAATGCGCCCGGACGGCAGTTCGACGCTTTGTTCATTCAGGGCCTTTTGGATATCGCTTACAGTCACGCCGCGAGAAGCCATGGCCGCGGGTTCCAGCCACAGGCGCATGGCATATTCGCGCTCGCCGCCGATAATCACGCGGCCCACGCCGGGCAAGGTCTGAAGCTGATCGAGGATAAAGCGCCGACCGTAGTCGCTGAGCTGCAGCTGGCTATAACGATCGCCGCTGAGAACCAGCCACACAATGGGTTGCGCGTCGGAATCCTGTTTATAAATCACCGGCTCTTCGATGCCATCGGGCAGGCGTCCGCGCGCACGGAACACGCGATCGCGCACGTCCTGAGCCGCCACATTGATATCGCGGTTAAGCTCAAATTCCACGATGATATTGCTAAAGCCCTCGCCACTGCGCGAGGCCAGCGTCTTGATCCCCTCAATGCTGATGATTTCTTCTTCGAGCGGCTCGGTGACGCTGTTTTCAATGACTTCCGGGCTTGCGCCCGCGTAAAACGTGTTGACGGACACCACGGGCGGATCAATGTCCGGGTACTCACGAACAGAAAGCCGCGAAAAACCGACAATCCCGAACAGCACCAGCACCGTTGAAAGCACAATGGCCAGAACCGGCCGTCGAATCGAAATCTCAGAGAGCCACATTAGCGCACGCTTCCTGAAGTCGAGGCAGAGGCCGCTGCGCCAGCATTCTCAGGGGCCATGCGTCGAATCAACGCGCCGTCAAACAGCTTGCCGACGCCCTCGGTAATAATCTCTTCGCCCGCCTGCAAACCGGATTTCACCTCGACCCAGCCGGGCTTTCGCTCACCCAGAGCGATTTCCCGAAACTGGGCGCGATCGCCTTTGGCGACATAGACAAAAAATTTCTCGCCCTGCGGCACGGCGGCCTGTTCGGGAATCACCAACGCCTGGGGCTCGTTATAGAGCGTGAGCAGGGCGCGGGCGAACTGTCCGTCGCGGAGCGCAGCGGCCCCGGCATCTTCAATAACGGCTTTAATCAGTACTGTGTGGGTGGCAGGGTTGACTGTGGGCGAAACGAAGGCCACGCGCGCGCTGAGCGCAGGCGATTGAGAAGACTCGCCGACCGTAACAGCCACGGGACGGCCTTCTTTCAGCCAGGGCAAGAAGCGCTCCGGCGCGTCAAAAGCAATTTTCATACGGCGATTGTCGACCACGGTGGCGAGCTTTTCGGTGAGCATGACGTAATCGCCCAAATCGACGTATTTTTGCCCCACCACCCCGCTAAAAGGAGCCCGCACGATGGTCTCAGAGGACAATACGCGGTTATAGCCCAGTCGCGCGCGCGCTTGAGCCTGCTGCGAACGGGTTTCGGAGACTTGCGCCTGTGCGCGGGACACATCGTCTTGCGCCGCCTGAAAACGCGCGCGCTGGCTGTCGTAAGCGGCGCGCTTCTGTTCCAGCTCCAGATCCGATATAAAGTCCTGTCGGCGCAACGCGTCATAGCGCTTGAATTCTGACTCCGATAAGGCGAACGCGGCGCGCGCCGCCTCCAGATTCGCCCGCGATGCGCGCAAATCCGCATCGCGACTTATAATTGCGGTTTGCGCGGCCTGAGCGCCCGCCAGCGCCTCGGCGCTTTGCGCGGCCTGCTTGTCCGCCCGCAGATAAATCAGGGGCTGACCCTTGACGATGGGCTGACCCTCTACAAAGGCAATGCGCGCGACCGTTCCCGGCGTTTCGGCGTTCAGATCCACGCGGTTGTCGGCTTCAATGCTTCCTTGCGCCGTATAGGTAATATCCCACGCACGGGGCGAGACGCGGGCCGTTTGCACGGGCTGAGGGACCTTGGACGGATCAAATCCGCCGCCGCCGCCGAGAAATCGAAAGGCGATGGTCGCCAGCACCGCTACGGTGATTACGACAAGTATCAACCAGAACCAGAAAACGCCGCGAGACATGTATTGATTTCCTTCCTGGGCTAGTGAGTGGCGGGCGTCAGGGCGTCCGCCGCGAGGCCTTCCAAGAGCGATTGCCGTGAGGCGAGCCCGGCAGCTTCCACCAGACGCGTTTGCGCGCGATTGAAATTGGAAACGGCCTGTACCAATTGCGCCCGCGCATCGCTCAGCGCCGATTCCGCTGAAATGACATCGAGGTTAATGCCAACGCCCGCCTTGTAGCGTCCTACGGCAAGACGATAGCTCTCTTCGGCGGCGCGTTTTTCTTCGCGTACCGCCTCAATGGCGCTGGCCGCGCTTTGACTATCCAGAAAAGCCGACGCCACTTGCGCTTCAATGTCGCGAACTGCTTGCTGTGACTGAAGCTCCAACTGGTTCACGATGCGGTGAGCCTCCAGCCAGCGCGTGGGGATCGACAGCCCCAACTTGTCGCCCAACGCCGTTTGCACGCCAAAGCCCGCAAAACGGGTCAAACCCAAGACATCGGCGGAAGGACCGCGATAGCTGAGGTTGGCGTATAAATCAACCGAGGGAATTGCTTCTGAGAGAACGCTTCGACCTTGCCACTTAACGGCAAGACGCTGTTGACGCAGACGCGCCAAGGCGGGATGCGACTTTAAAGCATTTTCAATAAGGCGTTCTGGAGAGATGGATTCCGGGACGAGACGATGGGCTATGGCGTCCGTCATCGTGGGGACCAGATGCGCATCCATATCCATATTGAGACGGTTGAGCAACGCCTGCTCGGCTAGCGCAATCGCGTTATTGGCTTCAATGAGCTGACGTAAGCGCTGAGATTGCGCCGTTTGCGCCTGCATCACTTCCAATCGGGTCCCGAGTCCCGCCTCAAAACGGGCCTGGCTGATAGCAGTTTGCTCTTTGGATTCTTCAAGGCTTTTCTGCGCAAAATCCCGTTTGAGCTGGGCCTCTAACAGCGTGTAATAGTCTGAAGCGGCGCGCGCCAATTGCTGTTGATGCGTCTCTTTCACCAGTGAACCGCTGGCATTGACGCGTCTTCTGGCGGCCATCGCATCAAAAAGCGTCTTGCCGCCGGGCCAGACGCGGACGCTGGCGGACAAACCAGGCTCAAGCGTGGTTTGGGAGATATTAAGCGTCTGATTGCCAAACAACTGAATCACGCCTTTAAAGCGACGGTAGTTATAAAATCCGTCAATATCGGGCAGAAACTGGGTCAGGGATTGATAGAAACGCGCCTGATCAATTCGCTGGCCCTCGCGCTGAATCTGAATGGCGAGATTTTGCCCTTCCACCGCCTTAAGCGTTGATTCCAGCGAAACTGCGATGGTTTCCGTCTTGAGAAGCGCGGCGCTGAGCGTCACCGGCGAGATTGCAGGAGACGAAAGCGCGTCGTCTGAAGCTGCGCTTTGAGCAGGAGTGGTCGAGGCATCTGTCTGGACGCGCGCATTGACAGGCATCGCCTGCCACGCGGCGGGCTCTGCTGAGGCCGTCATGACAGCGGCTATCAGGGTAAACAAGACGAGCGATACGCGGACGGGCCGCTTCAGGCGATGAAACAGATGGTTCATGAAGACCTTCAGACCTCGCAAAGACCTCGAATATCGTCGAACATCGGTTCTATGGAACGTTACAGGGAAACGTTCCGCTCATGACGCTATGGGCTCAATGACCTTTTAGTCTACGCCGAACGGTCGACGGTTTCAAGAATAATGCGCGCAAGCGCGTGGCTTTGAAATCGCTCCCAACAATAACGGCAGCGCGCAATCAGGGCTTCAACGCAATTCTGGAAGTTCAAGCAGGTTATAATAGGTACTCGTTTTTCTGGGAGTCTTCGCCGTGTCCGCCTGTTCTTCAGATGAGCCCTTTTATTACCCGCATCCGGTCGCCATTTGTACGCTGGCCGATGATGCGCTTGCCGAGCGCCTGCGCGCGCGCGACGAACTCCAGGACCTGTTGATCGCCCCGCTGCGAACTGAAAATATCGGCATTGAGCAGATTATTCAATTCTGCGTCGAGCGCCCCACCCTGCGAGCGCTGATTCTGTGCGGCGAGGACGCCCGTCAGTGCGTGGGACATTTGCCCGGGGCCTCATTTGTGGCATTGCGCGATCATGGCGTCGATGACGCCGGACGCATTCGCAATGCGCCCGGCAAACGTCCCGTGCTGAAGAATCTTTCCGCCCCCGCGATTGCCCATTTCCGAAACGCCGTAACTGTCATCGATCGCGTGGACTGCGCAGACGATGCGCTCATTGTAGAAGACGTCCTGAAATGCCTGAAGACCTCTTACCCGCCTTGCGAACCATTTGACGCAACGAGTGACGCCGACGCGGCCCCGCTTTCGATCGATCTGGACGATGCAGAGGACGCCCTGCCCTGGCGATGCGATCCAGCGGGTTATTTCGTCATTGAACAGACAGGCGATCGGATTCAAATGCGGCATTACGACCCCGCTGGACGTCAAACCCTGATTCTGCGCGCCAAAACCGCGCGACGACTTTATCTCGAAGCCGTCGCCCGTCAACTGCTGTCACGCATGGATCACGCCGCTTATTTAGGGCGCGAACTGGCGCGCGCGCAAAACAGCCTGAACACAGGAACGACGTATCTTCAGGATGAAGACGTGACACAAATTATGACGCTAAGCGGCTCCTAATCGTCATTAAAAAAATCGTCATCCTCAAGCCCCTCGCTCGGCCTGGATTCTGTGAGGTCATCCAGCGAGCAGCCCAGCGTCTCACAGATTTCGACCGCTTTGGTCAGCCGCGGAAACACGCGCCCCTGATTCCAGTACATAACCGTTTGATGCGCCACAAATAGATGTTCCGCCAGTTGTCGCATGGTCCAGCCTTTGTATTGACGGGCGGCCTCGGCCACCCGGAGTCGTCGCAACACGGTAACAGCCTCCTTTTTATTTTGAGTCTCACTGAGCGAATAACATCCTGCTGACGTTTCGCCGTTATCACAACACCGAACGACGCATCACGCCGAAGGCCTGTGAGCATCACAGACCGTTCAAGATCGCTCAATTGCGCCATTCCCTTACTCGAAAATGACCACGTCCGTCAGAATGAAAGCGACGCGGCAACCCGCATCGACGTCCTTACAACATCACCAACCCTATCGATTGCGCTTTACAGGCTTCTCAAAACGAGAGAATCACAGACAAAGATCGCGTTCAGAAGTTAAAAAACCACTTGAACCGTATGAGCTTGAGAGAAGAGCCCCCCAGCAGATTGATTTATAGTTTAAATATAGAATATATCCACATAAAGTTCAAGAGGGTAGCGGTCATTTTTTTAACGAATCTAAAAAAACGCTCTCCCACATTGATTTTTTGTCTTTGACGCGCGCCTTAAGCCAAGACGGCGCGTCTGCCTGCCGACGAGGGAATCGACACAGGAGCCGGTGAAGCTGGTTTTGACACCGCTTGTCCGTGGCCGGGAGAGGTCGCTTTCAGGGACGGGTCGCGTAACAGATACAAAGCGCTTACCTTCTGATTGAGCGTTTCCGGGCTCTCGTTGAGGTATTTCAAAGCCAGATCCAGATTCGGATCGACGGTCGCGCCCTTATAATCGCGCCACACGCCCGCCAGTTCGCGGTACCCGTCCTGCTCTTCGCAAACCGAGCTCAGGGCGTCGTCATCGGCGGCATGGGTAAGTTCATGCGCCAGATATGCCGCCAGCACGTTGGGTTGAGCAAACGCCATTTCCGGCGAAAAACGAATGACGCGGCCGGCGAAATGGTCGTATTCGGCGACGTTATTCACGTTGTGGATCTGCTGGGTGCTGGCAAACTCGAACCGCGCCCGATCCAGCGCCTCCAGTTGCGCCGTCTGATTATTGCGAACGTAATAGTCTGTCAGTAACGCGCGCGCCTTGGCGAGTCTCTCAAAGCCCATGCGGCGCAAAGCGTCATTAATGGCCGTGGGCGGGTCGAGCTGAGAGGAAGCCCCTTTTAACAGCTTGAGATAAGCCAGTTGCCTCGCCGCCGGATCAAAGGTCGGGGCCATCGCCAAGGTCTTTTCGTATTGGGCTTGCGCGTCTTCCTGGCGACCGGTCGCCATCAACTGATTGGCCATCACGACGCGGGCGTCGTAATCGCGCGGATCGACGCCCAGCAGCCGCTGGAAAGCGTCAATCGCCTGCGCGCGTTCGCCCACGGAAAGATACGTCTGACCCAGGTTGAAATACGCGTCGGTATAAGCGGGATCCGTCTCAATGGCCTGAAGGTAAGCGCGAATCGCATCGCGAGGCTGTCCCGCACGTCGATAGGCGTTGCCCTGCTCTTTGACAATAACCGCGCGCTGACGATTGGCGGCGCTTCCCGGAGAAAAAGCGTCCAGGCTCTGAGTCGCGGGCAAAATGCCGCCGCCATACGACCATCCTTCCCATGACGGCGCCGCGCTGCGCGGCGTCATGGGCGCCCAGCCGTAGGCGTTGCCAGAAGCAAACGGCGCAGACGGCGGGGCGGGCAGTGGAAAAGTATAAGGCGAATTGAGCATAGAAGCCTTTTATAAAAGAGATAGGAAGAGACAAGAAGAGACCAAAAGAGGAAGCGCGCGCGCCGTTTTGGCAGGCTAATTGAGCGATTTCAAACGTAACTGGAAGCCGAATCGACCTTCTTGGCAGAAAACCTCGCAAGACCAATTGTTGCGTTTTTGCTCCCCACATGGCCCTTGCGCGTCATGCGCTTGTTACAATAGACGGACTCATGAAACAGGAGATCCCCATGGCGGTAGCGACGCCCCGCTTTACCAATACGCTCAGCGGCCAGAAAGACCCGCTACAACCGCTGGAGCCCGGCAAGGTACGCCTCTACGTTTGCGGGCCGACGGTTTATGATGATGCGCATCTGGGGCATGCGCGCTGCTACGTCACATGGGACGTCTTGCTCAGGGCGTTACGGTTTTTGGGATATGACGTTCGCTACGCGCGCAACGTCACCGATGTGGACGACAAGATTCTCGCCCGCGCGCGCCAGAATGGAGAACCGTTTGAGGCGCTCGCCGAGCGTTATATTGCGCGATTTCATGAGGACATGGCCGCCCTCAACGTCTTGCCGCCAACAGAAGAGCCGCGCGCAACCGCCTTTATCGAAGAGATGATCGCGGGGGTTGAGGCCTTACTGGCCGCCGGATATGCGTATTGCGCCCCAGACGGAACCGTGTATTTTCGGACAGCGGCCAAAGCGGATTACGGCAAGCTGTGCAAGCAGCCGCTGGACGATTTACGTCAGGGCGCGCGAGTGGAACTTAATCCCCATAAAGAATCGCCGCTGGATTTTGCGCTCTGGAAAGGCATTGCGGCCGATGACCCCGACGGCTGGCCCTCTCCATGGGGACGCGGACGCCCCGGATGGCACCTGGAATGCTCGGCCATGAATCATCGATTATTTGGCGCTCAAATTGATATTCACGCGGGCGGCGCCGATCTGACTTTCCCCCATCACGAAAATGAAATCGCCCAATCGGAAGCCTGGACGGGTTGCGCCCCTTTTGCGGGGCTGTGGCTCCACAACGGCTTTGTCAACGTCAGCGGCGAGAAGATGTCAAAAAGCCTGGGCAATTTTGCGACCGTACGTACGTTGCTCACCCAGTATGACACCAATACTATCCGCTACTTTTTGCTGACGAACCATTACCGCATGCCGGTGGATTTCACGGATACGGCGCTGAACGGGGCGCGCAACCGGATGATTAAGATACATCGCGCCTTGCGCTCTGCCTGCCAGACGCTGGGCCTGTGTTCGCAAACGCTTGCCGAACAACCTATTGGCGAGCGCTTTGAACGTGAGCGTTCCTCGCTACTAGACGCCTTCGGCGCGGCCTTATGCGACGATCTCAATACGCCGCAAGCGCTTGCGACGCTGGATGAGGCTATTACTGCGCTAAACCGGGCCAATCAGCCAGACGCCGCCCAACCTGAGGGACTTCAATTCGATTTGCCGACGATTCGCGCTCGATTTCTGGAGGCGCTGACCATCTGGACGCATTTGGGCTTTGACGCGCAACAGGCATTGACGTCAGAAGCGGGGTCTGAGACGTCAGAGGGTGGTTTTTCCGCCGAGACGCGCGATGCATTGCGGCTGATAGCTCGCGAATTGGGCGGTGACTGGCTTGCGCCCGACCCCTCGGCTTCGCAAGCGCTGGCCCAGATCATCGCGTATCGACAAGAGGCGCGCGCTACCAAAAACTGGGCGCAGTCCGACGCCATTCGCCAACACCTGCAAGACGTCGGTATCCGTCTGATGGACCGCAAAGACGGCGGCATCGATTGGGAGTGGCTCAGCCCCAAACCTGAGTCCGTCTAGGGGGACGTTCCGCGTGCGCCCGCGGGCTGAGGCGTGACCACATGCCCCTCAACATCCATATTATGAAACTCAATCAACGGCTCTTGCGAGGGTGGATTTTTGTGACTCCAGAACGGGTCTTGCGCCCACGGCGCCCGCTGACGCCACAGCCAGTTTTGCTGCTCGGATTGCAGCACGCGACCGGCATCGGTGTACGCGGGCGCCGTCTGAGCGAGAGCGGGGGCCAGCGGCGAAACAGCAGCCGCGATCATCGGCAAAAGAAGCAGGAACCAAGCCTTCAAACGCATCGCAACATCTCCTCTGTTATCTTTCTATTGTAGCCCAAGACGCTTACGGCGGCGAGGCGCAGCGCGCTAACGTATCATGCAGGGCGTTCCGGCTGCGGTAATGGCTTCAGCGGCGTCGGCGAGCGCTTGCTCGGGGAATCCCTGCGCGATGCGGGCAAAATCGGGATCCACCAGGTCGCCCGGCTTAAAGCGTTGCAAGACATAGCGTTGGGCGCCCTGGGTCAGGCGTCCCATGGCGTATAAATCTTCAGGCGTATGCAAGGGTTGAACGACCGTGGTGCGAAACTCATGCGCCACGCCACTGGCGCGAATCAGCTCGATGCTGCGCGCGATCGCCTCCGTGTCCACGTGAGCCAGACCTGCGGCTGCGGCGTAATTTTCTAAGGGCGCTTTAACGTCCATCGCCACAAAATCCAGCAGTCCCCGTCCCAGCAGATCGGCCAAAACATCGGGACGCGCGCCATTGGTATCCAGTTTGAGGGCATAGCCCATCGCGCGCACGGTTTCCATAAAACGCCCCAGACCCGGTTGGAGGGTGGGTTCCCCGCCGCAAATCACCACGCCGTCGAGCTTGCCGCGACGCTTTTCCAAAAATGCCAACACGCTTTGCAACGTTAAGGCGGGGTCTATGCTCTGACGACTCAGCGCCAAGGCCGGATTGTGACAGAACGGACAGCGAAAATTGCATCCCTGCGTGAACACTACGGCGCTGACGCGACCCGGAAAATCAACGAGGGAGGCGCGAATGAGCCCCCCGATTATTATATCCGCCCCTCCCCCGTCGGGGGGAGGGGGGTGATGAGAGAAGTCGCTCACGCCTCAGGCCACAACGGCGCGGCGTTCCCAGTCCAGCTCGCTTGGGATTTCGAAGTCTGACAGCGTGCCGGGCGTAAAAGATGCCCCATCGACCATAAACGTTTTTCGCATTTCGAATTCGGCTTGCTTGCCGACATTCCATTGCTCGACAGGCCGCAGATAGCCAACGACCCGTGAGTAGACCTCTGAGGTCGCCCCGCATTGCGGACACAGCGCATGTTGCCCGGCACGGTATCCATGCGAAGGGCAAACGCTGAAGGTCGGCGAAATCGTAAAGTAAGGCAGGCGGTAATTTTCGCAGACCTTTTTGACAAAGGCCTTAACTGAGCCTGTCTCACGGATTTCTTCGCCGACAAATACATGGACGACAGTGCCGCCAGTATATTTGGCCTGCAAATCATCCTGATGGTCCAGCAATTCGAAGATGTCCTCGGTGTAATTCACCGGCACATGAGACGAATTGGTGTAGAAGGGCTCCGCCCCGCGCGCCACAGCCGCCGTATTGGCAAAGCGAATCTTGGGGAATTTTTTGCGATCCAGTCGCGCCAAGCGGTACGACGTGCCTTCCGCCGGCGTCGCTTCCAGATTGTAGAGATTACCTGTTTCTTCCTGGAAGGCCTGCATGCGCTCACGCATATAATCCAGCACGTCTTCGGCAAAGCGCTTGCCGGATTCATCGTCAATGCCCACGCCCAGCAGGTTCAGGCACGCTTCGTTCATGCCAACCAGACCGATCGTGGAGAAGTGATTGTTCCAATACTTACCAAAGCGTTGAGAAATAGCGCGCAGATAGAACTTGGTATATGGGTAAAGATTTTTATCCGTGAGGGTCTCCAGCATTTTACGTTTAATTTCAAGGCTGTTTTTGGCGATTTCCATCAATCCGTCCAGCCGCTGGAAAAACTCCTGACGCGATTTACTGACGTAGCCGATGCGCGGCAGATTAATCGTTACCACCCCGATGGAGCCGGTCAGCGGATTGGCTCCAAAAAGCCCGCCGCCGCGGCGATCCAGCGTTCGGGTATCGAGCCGCAGCCGACAGCACATGGATCGCGCGTCTTCCGGCGACATTTCGGAATTGACGAAGTTGGCGAAGTACGCAATCCCGTAGCGGGCCGTCACCTCCCATAAGCGCTCCAGTTGCGGATTGCCCCAATCGAAGTCGCGACCGATATTATAGGTCGGAATCGGGAATGTGAAGACGCGGCCCTTGGCGTCGCCTTCCATCATGACTTCCATGAACGCCTGATTGAGCATGTCCATCTCAACCTGAAACTCGCCGTATGTCTCTTCCTGCGGCGCGCCCCCGCGAATCACGGGCTCGTTGGCGTACATGGAAGGGCATTTGACGTCCATCGTGATATTGGTAAAAGGCGTCTGAAAGCCCACGCGCGTCGGCACGTTGACGTTAAAGACGAACTCCTGCAAGGCCTGCTTGACCTCGTCATAGCTGAGCCCGTCATAGCGGATATAGGGGGCCAGAAACGTATCAAAGTTAGCAAAAGCCTGCGCGCCGGCAGCCTCGCCCTGTAAGGTGTAAAAGAAGTTGACGATTTGCCCTAAAGCCGTTCTGAAATGGCGCGCCGGCCGGCTTTCCATTTTGCCAGAAACCCCGGTGAAGCCTTGCGTCAGCAAGTCTTTCAAATCCCAACCAACGCAATACACCGAGAGCTGGTTTAAATCGTGCAGGTGGAGATCGCCGCCCTCATGGGCCTGCCGCACCTCTGCCGGGTAGATTTTACTCAGCCAGTAAGTTTTACTCACCTCAGAGGCAATATAGTTGTTGAGCCCCTGAAGCGAGTAGGCCATGTTGCTGTTTTCGTTGACCTGCCAATCCAGACAGGCGAGATAATTATCCATTAAATCGACGTTGGCCGACGAAATCAGCTCACGCATCCGCGTATGCTGCTCACGATACAGAATGTAGGCTTTGGCGGTTTTTTTATACGGGGAGCCCAGCAAGACTTCTTCTACAACATCCTGAATATCTTCGACGCTGGGCAATTCGCGCTCAAACATGGTCTGAAGAATCGACATCGCGCGAATCGCAAGCTTTTCTGCCGCGGCCGCATCCATTTCGCCGCTCGCCTGACCCGCCTTGGTCAAAGCGGCGGTGATTTTCCTGGGATCAAAGGCGACAACATCGCCATTGCGTTTCTTGACGCGCGTTAATAAAGTGACAACGACCATCAGGCTAACTCCCTTTCTCTATATGCGGCGACTGAACGGGCCAATAACTCTCTCTTAAGCGATCCTGGCATTAAAATTTGCTGTTGGGGGACTCTCTCCGGGCGCTGGGCCACAAGAGGCTCTCTATCGTCGAAGCAACGTCCATCCAAAGACGCTGCGCAGATTACGCAACAAATACGTATAATCCGCAGAAGTGTTATTATACGAAATCGATGAGGAAGAGGACCATTAGCCAGATGGGGAGGCATGGTCCTGCGCCAGAGGGGAATTGACGCCTGAAATGCGGCTGGCCGTTAAAATTCCCTCTGGCATCTTCACGTATTGTTTCGTGCGACACGTGTCAAAAGTGACGTTCTGCGTGAGAGCGGCTTGCTTGCAGCATCAACGAGGCGTCTTTTAGGCGGACGCAGCGCGAACTTCCTATAGCTGGAGGATCTGGGGCGCAGAAATATTTCTTAATATGAAGACACCCTCCCCCTAACCGGCCAAGAGGATGTTCGCTGAGTCTATTGCGAAAAAAGGAGACGCCGCGGTGAAAACAAGTAAAAACAAGGATACCTTACGTCTGACGCCGGAACAGGATTGGCACGTTTCCACTGTAGACGCCGAGCAGAAAGCAATTGAAAAAGCCTTGCAGAGCAAGACCTCTGGAGAAGTTTTACTGGATCTGACGCAAATCGACCAGATGGACTCGATGGGCCTCAAGTTATTGGTTGGCCTGTATAAAACCTGCGTCAAAAAAGGCTTGAAACTGCGCGTAGAAGCGTCTTCTTCCAAAATTTTGCGCTTGACGCGCCTGTGCGGACTCAATCAATACATCGAGATTCAGGAGGTCGTCGCTCATGGTTAAGCTTAGTGACGAAAGTTTTCTGCAAAGCTTTGTCGTCGAAACGAAAGAGCACCTGGCGGAAATCGAGCCGGATTTACTGGCGCTGGAAAAAGACGGCCAACACGCCGACGCGGAAGTGATTAATCGGATTTTTCGCGCCATTCACAGCGTCAAAGGGGGGGCCGGGTTTTTTGGCTTTGAGTCGCTCAAGAGTCTGTCGCATGTGATGGAAAGTCTCCTGATGTTGATTCGCGACGGGAAGGTCAGCCCGGAACCGGACGTGGTAGACGCGCTGCTGGCAGGCGTCGATAAACTGAATCAGATGATGGGGGATGTTGAAAGCAGTGACAGCGTCGACTGCGAAGAAGAAATTGAAACGCTTGAAAATCTGCTGCAAGGCACAGAATTTCGAAAAACAAGCAGCGCGAAGAAATCAGCAGCCGGCGAACCGCTGAAAACCATGAGCGCGTTCCCGTTCTCGCCTGATCGGCAGGCCATTTTAAACGCGCTGGCGCAAAACAAAAACCTCTACGGCGTTCGCGCCTTGATGGATGAAGACGTCGTCGCCCAGAACCGGACGCCTCTCTCCTTAATGGATCAACTTGATGATATCGGCCTGGTACTGGATACGGCGCTCGATATCAACGCCTTCCCCGATCTGGAAAGCGCTTGTCTGGACGCCCCCTTACCGTTGTACTTCTTGTACGCCTGCGAACTCGACGCCGATGAGATCTCGACGAAGATCAGCATCCCGCAAGCGCGGATTCAGACGCTCGACTTTATGGAAGTGCTGGAAGGGACAGCGGAGCTGAATCGCGGAGAGGAAGAATCGGCGCCAGCCGCGCCCGAAAAGCCGGTCAAAGCGCGCAGCGCCTCTAAAAAATCGGCGCCAAAAACGGAGGAGGCGCCCGTTCAAGAAGCGTCTCAGAAACCAATCGCGCCAGAAAAGCGTCCCGCCGTCACGCCCAAGTCAGAAAGCGAGCAGGACGAAGCCGCGCGAGCAGAGTCTTCAGCGCTGGACGCCAGCCTTAAATCGGCCGTGAATACGGACACGGTCCGGGTGAAAGTCGAACTGCTTAACAACCTGATGAATCAGGCTGGCGAAATGGTGCTATTACGCAACCAGCTCATGCGCCGACTGGAGAGTGAGACCAGCCGCATTGCGGGGCTTCAGATGATTCTTCAGAATCTGGATCTGACGACGACCAATATGCAGGAGCATATTATGCAAACGCGGATGCAGCCGCTGGGCAGCATTTTCGGGAAATTCCCCCGCGTGGTGCGCGATATTTCCCGACAACTCAATAAAGACATTACGCTGCAAATGAGCGGCGAAGATGTTGAATTGGACAAATCGTTAATTGAGGCATTATCCGATCCACTGACGCACTTGATCCGCAATTGTTGCGATCATGGCGTCGAGACGCCCGAAGAGCGCGAGCGCGCAGGCAAGCAGGCGACAGGACGCATTTATTTACAGGCGTTTCATGAAGGCGGCCAGATCAATATCCGCGTTTCAGATGACGGGCGCGGCATCGATCCAGAGCGCATTGCGAAAAAAGCGGTAGACAGCGGCGCCATCGCCAAAGCCGATGTTGATCGGATGTCCGACAAGGAGAAAACCAATCTGATTTTCCTGCCCGGACTCTCAACGGCTGAGAAAGTAACGGATCTGTCGGGCAGAGGCGTCGGCATGGACGTCGTGCGCACCAATATTGAAAAGCTCGGCGGCAGCATTACGCTGGATTCCGAACTGGGGGCCGGCTCCTCCGTATTGCTACGCTTACCGCTGACGCTCGCCATTATCCCGTCACTGATTATTGCCGTGGGCGATCAGCGTCTGGCCTTGCCGCAGGTCAATCTGGTGGAATTAATTTTCATCAAGTCTCATGAACGCGCACAAAAAATCGAGCGGATTGGCGGGGCCACCGTGCTGCGCTTACGAGGCAAGTTGCTACCATTGGTTTATTTATCGGATGTGCTGAACGTCCAGCGCGTCTATCCTGACCCGCAAACCGGAGCGGCGCAACCCGATCGTCGCGAAACGCTTCTGGATCGCCGTCAGCGCGACCCGGAACAACACCCCATGGCAGAAGCAGTCGAAACCGCCCTGAGCGCAGGACGTGAGTTTTCTCACCGGGGCGAATCGCGACGAGCACAAGAAGGTCAGGACTTCTATGTCGTCGTGGTGAAGGTCGGCATCAGCCAGTACGGCTTGATCGTCGATGCGATTCACGATTTGGAAGAAATCGTTGTCAAACCATTGTCGGGCTATCTCAAGGACTGCCAGTGCTTTAGCGGCGCAACGATCATGGGCGACGGCAAAGTAGCCATGATTCTGGACGTGGGCGGGACCGCCGCCTATCGAAAACTCTCGTTTACTGACGCCAAATCGGAAGAACTCCTCACCAACGACGAGCGGCGGCGCCAGGATCGCGGCAACGTCACGCGCATGGAAATTATTTTGTTCAAAAATGCGTCTGACGAAATCTTCGCCGTACCGCTGGCCTCGGTGTTACGCCTGGAGAAGGTAACCCTGGCGGAAATCGAGCATATTGGCAACCGCGAATACTTATCGTACCGAGGCAAGGGATTACCCCTGTTACGGATGGAATGCTGTCTACCCGTCGCGCCCATCGACTCTCGCGATCGGGAAGACGTTTACATGATCATTCCCAAAATGAGCCAAGGCATGGTAGGCCTGCTCGCGTCAGAAATTGTGGATACGCTGACCGTCGAAGTAACTATGCAAAAGGCCTTTGACGGACGATGCGAAGGCGTGATTGGGGCCGCATTGGTGAACGGCCATCTGACGGTCTTTATTGAGCCTGAAAGTCTGGTATTGGGGTCCGGTATCGTGCTGGAGTCCGAACTGGCCTGCGTCTAAGCCTGATTACCGACAATTAGCGGAAGGATTCATGTCATGGCGACCAAAACTTTTACGACCTTTAAACTCAAAGACCAGTTATTTGGCGTCGAAGTGCTTTATGTCCGGGAAATTAACCGTCAATTAGACACCACGCCCGTTCCGCACGCGCCCTGTTTTGTTCGGGGTCTGCTAAACCTGCGCGGACAGATTGTCACCATTCTCGATCTGCAGAAACGCTTGAGCGAGCATAACGCAGAAATCACCGAGCAATCGTGCAACCTCATTCTTAAAACAGAAAACGAGTTAGCGCCCATTCGCACCCGTGAGAAACGGCCTGACCTGAAAACCACCAGTGATCATGTCGGCCTTCTTGTTGACAGCATTGATGAAATTATCTGCATCAATGAAGACGACATTGCAGAGCCGCCCGTGAACGTCGGCGATGTTGAAAAAAAATATCTCAGCGGGGTCACGACCCTCGAAGGGCGTTTGCTGGGCATTCTGGCGGTAGACAAAGTACTGGAAATGCAACGATAAACAGCGTTCACAAAAATAGTCTTCCCTCGCTCATAGTCCCCACAGAAAGGCGATTACACCCATGGCCCATAATTATAATAGCGACGATCAACTGCGATTTTTGGGCATCGACCAGGAATCACGCTCAGCGCTTGCGAGCTTTTTACCCGTCGTGGAGAGAAACCTTCGCGACGTGTTGGAAGGCTTTTATGGTCATATTACCCAATGGGATGTTCTGCGCCATAAATTCGGGGGCGAGGCCGGTATTCAACAGGCCAAACGCCTGCAAGGAGAGCATTGGCTTCAGTTATTCTCCGGTCGTTTTGACGACCATTACTTTCAACGCGTCACGCAAATCGGTCAAGTCCACGAACGGCGCGCCATTGAACCGCGTTATTACGTAGGGGCGTATTGCTATGCCGTCAATCGTCTTTGCGAAGCAGCGCTGCAAGAATATAGCAAAACGCCAGCTCAGGCCGCGAAAACCATTCGCGCCATTTTACAGGCCTCCTTCCTTGATATGGCAATCGCCATTACCGTTTACAACGATACAGTGCGGCAAACGTCCGCCAATAAGTTGAATGGGGTAATTGACTCACTGGAAAACACACTCAGCGAAGTTGCGGACCTGAATGGCAACGTCAACACAGTCGCGGCTGCTGTCGAAGAATCGACTTCCAATATTCGCGAAGTGTTTTCATCCAGCGAAAAAGTCGCCCAGAATATCGACGTCGTTGGCGAATCTGCGCGGCATATGTCCAAAAATATGCAATCTGTGGTAGGCGCAACCGAAGAAATGACGAGCAACATTAACACTGTGGCCGCCGCCATGGAAGAAATGGCCGCCTCGCTTTCAGAAGTCGCCAAAAGCGCGGCCCATGGGTCTCAAATCACAACGCAGGCTTCTGAGCGCGCCGATGCAACCAAAGCGACAGTGAACGAATTAGGCGCATCCGCCAAGCAAATTGTAAACGTCGTGGATTTGATTAAAGGAATTTCAGCGCAGACCAATTTGCTTGCCTTAAACGCGACAATTGAAGCCGCCAGCGCCGGAGACGCGGGCAAAGGCTTCGCTGTGGTCGCCAACGAGGTAAAAGAACTCGCCAAACAGGCCTCTAGCGCCACTGAGGAAATCCGCGCGCAGGTCGAGCAGATGCAGAAAAATACCAATTCAGCCATTAGCGCCATTGGGGACATCACCGAAATTATCAGCCAGATTAATCAGATTAATCACACCATTGCAAACGCCGTAGAAGAGCAAACCGCCACCACTAACGAAATTACGCGCAACGTCGGGGGCCTGGTTCGCGCCTCGAATGACGTTTCTCAAAACGTGGTCGAAGCGGCGTCTCTGGCCGTATCGGTAGCAGACCGAGCCGTTGACTCCTCACAAGGCATGTTACAGATAACCCGCAATATGGAAGAGTTGAATCTCGCGTCCACAGAAATGGCGCGATCCGCAAACGATTCTGCGGTGCGGGCCAACCATATTACCTCTGATATTCGAGACCTGAATGACTCCACCCGACTCACGATTCGGGAAGTCACGCAGCAGGGACAAGACGCGCCGAGTAACCAACGCCCTCTCGTCACCGTATAATTCCAGACTCTTTTTACGACTTCGCCACAGGTTTTCCAGAGGTTTTCATGAGCTCACCTCTCAAACTCATGATTGTGGACGATACCCTGACGTATCGCATGATCCTGAAAAACGTCATTGCCGATATTCCCGCGACAGTCGTCGTCACCACGGCAAACGACGGGGTAGAAGCCTTGGAAAAGCTTAAAACCAACGCCATCGATCTGGTGTTGCTCGACGTCGAAATGCCGCGAATGGATGGCATTGCAACCTTACGGGAAATTCGTCGCCTTTATCCCCGAATCGGCGTCGTCATGGTCAGCGGCATTAACCTCTCCAGCGTCGAAGTTACTATTAAAGCCCTGGAAGCCGGCGCGCTTGATTTTGTCCGAAAACCGGATTCGAGCGACATCAGCGTCAACACCACCAAACTCAGAGATAAATTATCGCCCATTTTCAAGTGTTTTGTCGCCAACCAGCAACGCAGCAGCTATTCGCCCAATACACGCCCGCCCGCTTTAACGCCGCCCTCTCTATTACAACAACCCAGACGCTCCAACCCGCCGACGCGAATTGATGTAGTCGCCATCGGGGTTTCGACCGGCGGCCCCAAAGCGTTACATGAGGTTATCCCCAAATTACCCGGCAATTTAGGGGTTCCGATTCTCGTCGTGCAGCATATGCCACCAGTCTTCACGGCGTCTCTGGCTGACAGCCTCAACAAAATTTCTTCTTTAACCGTAAAGGAAGCGGAAGAAGGAGAACCCGCTTTGCCTAACACGGTTTATATCGCGCCGGGCGGAAAACACATGCATATTTTTAATCATATGGACCGGGCAAACAAACCAACGCCTCATATCGCTTATTCGATGGAACCTCCCGAGAACAGCTGTCGCCCGGCTGTCGACGTTTTATTCCGATCGATTGGCCCTGTTTACGGGCCCCGGGTCCTAGCCATTATTATGACGGGAATGGGCTACGACGGAAAACTGGGCGTCGCGGAACTCAAGAAAACCGGCTGTTACTGCCTTTCCCAAACCGAATCGTCATGCGTTGTATATGGAATGCCGCGCGCCGTAGACGAAGCCCATTTGAGCGATGAAAACGTGGAGCTGGGCACAATGGCCGATCGCATCACCTCATTGATACTGAAGCGCTAGCGGAAAGAACGACGATCTCATGGCCTTTTCATTAAATTATCCGGAATTCGTTCTCCTTCGGGATCTCATCCAGAAGGAATCCGGCATTGCGGTAGAAGACAATAAGATGTACCTGATTGAAGGCCGCCTGCTTAAAATTCTGGTAGACGCCAACTGTACGGGCTTCAGTGACCTGTACGTCAAGGCGTCTTCGCCGGGAGCGCGCGATCTTCGCAATAGAATTGTCGACGCAATGACCACCAACGAAACCTTGTGGCTACGAGATAGCCGACCTTTTGACCTGCTTAAAAATCATTTTTTTCCTCTGTATGACCAGGAAATACAAAGCGGAAAACGGACGCGAGTATTTGTCTGGTCCGCAGCGGCTTCGACCGGCCAAGAGGCTTACTCCGTCGCCATGATGGCACACGAGTGCGCACGGCAGGGCAAAGGACGGGCATTGCTCAACGCACTTCAAATTTACGGAACAGATATTTCCTCAACCGTGCTCGATACCGCCCGTCTCGGGGAATACGATTCATTAGCCATGTCTCGGGGGCTAGCGCCCGATCTCAAAAGCCGGTATTTTCGCGATGCAGGCGCCAAGTGCGTCCTGTCCGACGAAGTCCGGAAAATGGCGCGGTTTGAGCAATTCAATCTCATGAACCCTTTCACCCACCTGAATCAGGTCGATATCGTATTACTGCGAAATGTCGCAATCTACTTTTCGCAGGCGGCTAAAATCGATCTATTCAAACGAATCGCAAAGATCATGGCTCCCAACGGGATTCTGATTATTGGCGCTTCTGAAACCTTGATGGGATACAGTAACGACTTCGATCGATTCGAAATCGAGAAGTGTCCTTATTATCAACTGAAACCTTAAAATCATCAATTAAGACGATCACGTTATGCGCGCCAACCCCTAGAGTAAAAGAAGCGCTTTGCCCGACCCGACAGCGATGCTTTATCTCGCCCCAAACAGAGGATCACGCAATCATGTCCTACACCGCCCTACAACTGGACGCCCTTGCGGAAATGGGCAACATTGGAAGCGGAAACGCCGCCACCACGCTCTCTATTATGCTCAACTCAGCTGTGGATATGGAAGTTTCCGAAATCACGCTTTGTCCGGTGAAAGACTGCCTGAAAAGTATGGGCGTAGATAAGGACGATATTTTTTCAGTTATTCACGAAATTCACGGCGATCTGAACGGCCTCTTCTGGCTGGGCATCAAGCGCGACGGCCAAGTGGAAATCTGCACGCTCGTGGGGGGCGAGAAATTCGCCCATGACCCCTCCATCGTATTCGAAGTATCCAATATCCTCGGCGGAAACTACATTCGCGCGCTGGCAGATATGCTGGGCCTGGCCATCGAACTGGAGCCGCCCAACGCCATTGCAATAGACGACTATCTCCATGACAGCAAAGATCATGGCATCGATGTAAACGGTATCATTTTCATCAAAAATAAATTAATTATTATGGGAAAAACCATCGATTGCTTCATTAGCTTTGTCCTCACCAAAGAGTCTCAGCAAGCGTTATTAACGCGATTGGGCGTATAAACAAGAGCGCGTATCATGCGATAACGAACGGAGTTGGAATCACAATGAGCAAGAAACGTATTTTAATTGTTGATGACGCAACCTTTATGCGGTCTCTGCTGAAGGACATTCTCAGCCAGGGCGCCTATGAAGTTGCAGGAGAGGCCACCAACGGCCAGGAAGCCGTCGATTTCTACAAAAATCTCAACCCGGATCTCGTGACGCTGGACATTACCATGCCGGTTAAAAACGGCCTGGAAGCGCTTAGCGAAATTCTCAACTTCGACGCCAATGCGAAGGTGATTATGTGCTCTGCGATGGGCCAGCAAGCGATGGTGCTTCAGGCCATTAAAACCGGCGCAAAGGATTTCGTTGTAAAGCCGTTTCAGCCAGAACGGGTGCTGGAAGCCGTCGATCGCATTATCGGCGCCGCTTAAACTCATCTCAACAAGGCTGTAGCGGCGCTTTCCTGCCACACGCATCCAATTCATAAGGAGGCAGGGCGCTGTCCGAATGTACGCCAGAAAGCTATTAAACAAACTGAGCAACTCCTCTTTCGTCTCTGGGCGATGGGCTCGACAACGAGCGAAGGAGCCTTCAGCAATACATCCTTGGGCGACATTTTCGGCGGCGAAAGCCGAGTGGATCATTTATTTACCTGCTATTAGCGTATTTTTACTGACATGCGGCATCATTTTTTGGCCCTACGGAATCCATTCGGATCAATTATCCGAGCTTTTTCAGGTCGACAGTGACCATTTTTTTATCGTGATTGCATCGTTGACAACGACGAATCTTATCACCTTATACTCCTTGGCTGTTAATTTTTCAAAAAACCGTCTCAGCGAAAGGCTCAAAAGCAAGAGTCAAATCCTGGAATCCGCGTCGGACGGAATTATTGGGCTCGACAAAAAAGGCAATATTTTCTTCATGAACCGCGCGGCGGCGCGCATGCTGGCTCGCGATCCTGAAGAGGCAGTAGGGCAGCCTATTCATCATATTGTACATTACAAACGCCCTTCAGATTTATGTAGTTTTTCAGGCGACACTTGCAAATACATGGCCTGCTTCCACCAAAAATTGCCTCAAAAGACCTGTGAAGAAGTTTTTTTCCGGAAAGACGGATCCGAATTTCATATTGAATTCGAAGTCACGCCGGTGATGGATACAGAGGAGGTTATTGGCGCTGTCATCAGTTTCCGCGATATCGAGCTCCGCTTAAGAACCGAAGAAGAGCTCCGAATCGCGAAAACCTCTATTGAGAAGAGCCACGACGCCGTATTATGGATTAATCGCGCAGGCAATATTCGCTTCGCCAATACTCAGGCAAGCCAGATTTTTAAACGCAATCACGACGAGATGAGCGCGTTATCCGTATATGACCTATTCCCGGACATGAATCAGGGTCAGTGGAAAGCTTTTATACGATATTTTAGACGTTTCACATCCTCAAAAATTGAAAAAACGCTTTTCAGAGGGGATTGCGAGACAGGCATTACCGTAGAAATTAGCGTGGTTTATCTGGACACCAAAGAACTCTCATGCGTTTTTCTAAAAGATATCTCAGAGCGCAGAGCCGCTGAAGAAGCTTTACAGAACGCAAAAGATGAGGCGTTAAAGGCGTCCCGACTAAAGTCAGAGTTCGTCGCCAATATGAGCCATGAGATCCGAACGCCGATTAACGGCATTATTGGCATGAGTGAATTGTTGAGTGAAACGACATTGGAAGACGAACAACGCGAATATGCCGATTCCATAAGAAAGTCTGGAGAAGTTCTACTCGACCTGATTAATGATATTCTTGATTTTTCGAAGATAGAAGCCGGTAAAGTTTATCTGGATTTTGTTCCCTTCAACCTAAAAGAACTCTTAGAAACTGTCATTGAGATGATGACGCCTTTTTCTGAGAAAAAGGGCCTTTCTCTGTCTCTGCTTTATCCAGAATCAGTTCCACATCATTTTGTCAGTGATATGAACCGTATCCGGCAAGTGATTTACAATCTGGTTAATAATGCTATTAAATATAGTGATGAAGGATCTGTTGTAATTAGCGTCAATTGTGACTCTTGCCACAACCCTGAGTCGCAGGTGCATATTCGGGTACAAGACACCGGCATTGGCATCAGCCCTTACGAACAAGCAAGTATTTTCGACAAATTTACTCAAGCGGATTCCGGATCTGCGCGAGGCAAGACGGGAAGCGGCTTAGGGCTTGCCATCTGTCAACAGCTGGTCAGCCTGATCGGCGGAGAGATTGGCGTTGAAAGCGTTCTCAACCAGGGGTCTACCTTCTGGGTATCATTACCCATGATTGTTTTCCAACAGTACCCAGCCTCGTCGGAAATCGCAGGGACATATTATGCCCAGTACGATCTCCCCACGCAAAAATATCAACATAACACCGAAAATAAAACACCTGCCGTTCGGAATTTAAAAATTCTACTGGTTGAAGATAATCTTATCAACCAAAATGTAAGTTTATACATGTTGCGAAAACTGGAACATTCCGTTGAGATCGCCGCAAACGGGCTCGAAGCAGTAGAAATGGCCCGAAATTTCACCTACGATATTATCTTAATGGACTGCCAAATGCCGCACATGGATGGATACGAAGCGACCCGCGTCATTCGCGAATGGGAGAAACCGCTCGGCAAACACACGCCCATTGTCGCCATGACAGCCCATGCCATGACAGGCGATCAAGAAAAATGCCTACAGGTCGGAATGGATGGTTATATCGCAAAGCCTATTAAAAAAGCAGACCTCCAAGAAGCGCTTCACCGATTAACCTCTCATTTCAGACAAAGCTCTTGTCTCCCTGACCGCGCCCCCACACAGCCTATGCCTCCTATAATCAAGACAGAAACAGACACCGCGACTCCCGACAAGGAGACTTTACAAGAGACGCTGACGCAATTATATGCAATCGCGCAGGCCCATTCTTTAAGCGACATTCTGAAAAGAATCGAAGACATTCAGCGCCTCGCACAAAACGACCCTGAGCGCATCGACGCCGACTCGGTGAAGTGGATCCGCATCCAGATGGACAGATTGCTTCAAAGCGAACTTCTTGAAAAAAGGAAGCTATCGTCGTGAAAGTTCTGATTGCCGATGACGTCAGCTACAGCCTCAATGTAGCAAAAATAATTCTGCAAAAGGCGGGTTATGAGGTCCTGTGCGCCTCATGCGGCGAAGAAGCAATGGAGATTCTTCATCGAGAAAGTAATTTAGGGGCCGTCCTCATCGACTACCTCATGCCGGACATGAATGGCGTTGAGGTCTATCGAGAGTGCCAGAAATTAAAACGTTATAGCGGGCTTAATGTCGTCTTAATGCCGCCTTTTTTATTGCTTACGGCTGTCAGCGACGCACGCGTCTATGAAGAAGCGGAACGTCTGGGCTTTTTGAGCGTGCTACAAAAACCTCTCGATCCGCAAGAGCTCCTCGATATCATGAATGATATTCAAAGCGGAAAAGCGTTGGTTAACAAAGAAGAAAAATTCCTCAAGATTATGCTGGTGGAAAGCGCCGATTGCTTTCGAAAAACCATTGAAGAAGTGCTCTCTTCCACAGGCCATATCCTGTTTCGCGTAGGCTCGGCGCAAGAAGCAATCAATCATCTTAAACAGGATTTTACGATTTCGGTGATTATTTCCAATATTGCCCTCTCCGATATGGACGGGTTGGAATTTTTTCGGCAAGGGCTGGCCATCGAACGCTATAACGACGAAGGAGCCGTGCCATTGCCGCCGTTTATCCTTTTGGCGGAAAGTATTGATGCCGCCACATTACAAGATGCGCAGAAGCTTGGAATTGACGACTTACTGATTAAGCCTATTAATACAGATCGCCTCAGAAGCCGACTCACGGAAATTTATCTAAAGCAGAAAGGGCGGTCGCAAACAGAAAGTAGCTCTCAAAAAGTTCTCGTGGTGGATGACATTGGATTTATGCGATCTTTAATCAGCTCTACGCTTAATCAGCAGGGTCTTTCGGTCTTAACCGCCTCGTCTGGCGAAGAGGCCTATGACATGATTAAGCGAGATGAATCCATCGCCGTCATCGTAACCGACCTGTACATGCCCGAAATGGATGGGATTGAGCTGTTCAAAAAGTCTCAGGAGTTGTTTCGACGCCGGAATCCGCTTTATAACCCGGACACGAATCCATCATTTGTTTTAATTACGGCGTCCAGCGATTTTAAAACGCTTACCAGCGCAGAACAGGCCGGGTTTACAGACGTTTTACGAAAACCCCTTAGCATGGAAACCCTTTCTGAACGGATCCAGAAAATACTGGAAGACAAACGCGCTGCCAACACAACAACGCCAAACGCTACTTCCTGAGAATTTGTTCTTGAGAACCCAGAGGGGAGCTTAACGATAATGCCTTTTTCAAACGAGGACTCCGATAGCATGGTCTGTGAAGAAGCGCATCTGCGGGATTTCAAGCCGGTCCCGCCTCAAACGCTTCAGGAAACCGGACTCAATGAGATCCTGATCGAAGATTTAATTTTAAAATGGCTTTTCTCCAATGGCGTAATGTCCGGACGCGCAGTTGCGTCTACGCTATGTCTGCCCTTCAGCTTATTAAAGCCAATTCTGGCAGATCTCAAAAACAGGATTCTGGTTGAACACAAATCCACCACCGGGGTTGGGGATTTTCTCTATGCGCTGACCGATCTGGGTCGCGAAAAAGGCCTTGTCGCCATGGAATACTCAGCTTACGTAGGCCCCGCGCCTGTTCCCATGGACGCCTATCTGACCAGCGTTGAGGCGCAGTCGATTCGAAATGAGCAGCCGGGAGAAGCCGAACTGCTTCAAGCTTTCTCTGATTTATTGTTGCCCTCCAGCGTATTTGAGATCCTGGGCCCTGCCGTCAACTCGGGGCGCGGATTGTTTTTATACGGAGCTCCCGGCAACGGAAAAACCTCGATCGCTGAGCGGATTTGTCGATGTTTTGGGGACGTTATTTATCTCCCGAAAGCGCTTCTAACCGACGGACAATTAATCAAACTCTACGATCCGCAATGTCATCAGGCCATTGAAACGCAAACGGAATCGCTATTGCCTTCATACGATCAACGATGGGTTCTGGTGCAACGGCCGGTGGTAATGGTAGGCGGCGAATTAACGATGGAATCGCTTGAAATAAAGTTTAATCCCATTCTCAAAATTTCAGAAGCGCCGCTTCAGCTCAAAGCCAACTGTGGCGTATTTTTAATTGATGACTTTGGCCGACAGCGCATTTCCCACGAAGAATTACTCAACCGCTGGATTGTACCTCTTGAAAAACGCGTCGATTATCTTTCGTTGCCCAATGGCAAAAAAATTGAGGTCCCCTTTGACGAACTTATTATCTTTTCGACCAATCTGGATCCCGCCCAACTGGTAGACGACGCCTTTTTAAGGCGGATTCCGTATAAAATTCATGTCGCGGATCCAGAAGAAAGCGCGTTTAAAGCGCTCATGCGTTTTATGGCGCCGCGTTATGGCATTATTTTTAACGAAGACGCCTTTGAGCATCTGGTGGCCGCGCATTATCGCGGTCGACGGCCTTATCGCGCGTGTCAGGCGCGCGATCTGCTGGAGCAGATCGTTAATGCCGCCGCTTACGCCAGAACAGAGCCCTTAATGACCCCTCAATCGTTAGACGGGGCTTGCCGCAATTATTTCGCCGCGATGAGCAACCTTCCAGACGAGCGCGTATAACGCCCTAAAGAAAACGCATTCTGAACGAATACCACAAAATATGCAATTTTTGTTGGTAAGAGAGATTTAGCGTAAGCAATAATTTATCTGCATCATCGCCAGAGACGAATCGCATCTCATTGCAATCGTTCCTGTAAAGATAGCCGTGTTCTAGAATTCTGGAAAAATCCAACGCTATTCGCAAAGCTATAAACAGATTAGGAGAAATTTCTTTTCCAAGAACAATTTGACTCTCGTTGAGGGATTTGCGAGCGCGCGCCTCATCAAGGCCGATTATCTTAGAGAGGTACGTGCAATCGCAAAGCCGCCGAGCCACGGGCTGATAAGTGACTCCGCTACGCAGCGGCTGGCACAGAACGTCCGTCCCGAATCGAGTGGGCAGAATCGATAAAGGAGTCATGATGCACTATCCCCACGGGACGTTCACTGACGACTCGCATGATAAATGCGCTCAAGCCCAGAAATTGTCCCGCGCTAGCAGTAGCCTTCTTTGATGGCCTTCACAGCGGCCTGTGTACGGTCGTCCACGGCAAGCTTCTGAATGATGTTGCCCACATGCGCCTTGGCGGTGTGCGTGGTCACTTCCAGCGCCTGGGCGATCTCCTTGTTGCTCTTGCCTTCCACAATCAGTTGCAGCACTTCGATTTCGCGCTCGGTAAGATCGGCGTTATAACGCTTACGCGGAGCGCCGGCTCCCATCGCGCCGGAAGCAGGCGCGGAAGGACGGGCGACATCAGCCGCAGCCACCGCTTGACGCCCGGAAGGAATGGCAGCCAACACCAGACTCGCAATAGCCGGATCCAGCCACACGGCGCCTTCCTGCACCATGGCCAGAATCTGGCAGAGACGCTCGACTTTGATGTCTTTCATGCAATACGCGTCCGCCCCGGCGGCCAGCGAGGCGAAGACTTCCTCTTCGTCTTTATGCGAGGTGAGCATCACGATCTTAATATTGGGATATTTGCGTTTAATCAGGTGGGTGGCTGTGATTCCATCCATCACCGGCATGCCGATATCCATCAGGATAATATCGGGTTGCAGATCGTCGGTCAGACGCAGCGCGTCGCGGCCATTTTCCGCCTCGCCGACAATTTCGACGCCGGGGCTCTCTTCCAGCGCCATCACCAGACCATAACGCACCAGTTCGTGGTCTTCAGCGATAAGCGCCTTCAGGCGGCGGGGCGAATCAGCGGCCATGACGTTTCCTTCCGGTTACAGGGCGAATCGGGCAGGCTAGACGCCTTTAGCAGGCGGCTCCTTGTGCCTCATGGCGTGAGGCGATGGGTATTTAGGTTGCGAGGGGTAGCGAGGCAGCGTCAAGAAGAAAGACGTTCCTTTGCCCACTACGCTCTCCACCCGGATCTTACCATTATGCAGGCCCATGATCATCTTGCAGATGTAAAGCCCCAGGCCTGAGCCGATTTTTTTACGCGTGCGATGCACGACAAAAAAGCGGTCGAACAGATGCGGCAGCACGTCGGGCGCAATACCCGGTCCGTTGTCACGACACTCGATCTCGACGTAATGGTCATGAATGACGTCGCGCAGCTCCACGCGACTGTCCGGCGGTACGTGATCCACCGCATTGCCAATTAAATTGATAAAGACGCGCTTAAGCTGATGCCGATCGCCGGGAATATCCGGCAGCGATTTTTTAAGGCGATTAATCAGCGTAATGCCTTTGCTCTCGGCCAGTAACGACACATCGTTGAGACTTTCGCCCGCCAGCTCGGCGAGATTCACAGGCTCCATCCGCAAGTGAATCTTGCCGGCTTCGTACTGATTAATCTCCAGCAGCTTGCCGACCATCTCGAGCAAGCCCGCATTGCTCTTTTCCAGGCGTTCGAACAAACCCGCCAATCGTTCGGGAAGTTGTGACTTGTGGGTATCCATAATCTCAAAGGCCCGTTGCTGGGCCACCAGCGGCGTGCGCAAATCGTGCGTCAGCGCAGAAATGAACGTCTCACGCAGGCGCTCGCTCTCCTGAAGCTTTTCGATGGTTTCGCGCAACTCGCGATTGGCGCGGTTTAACTCGGCGGTTCGTTGCGCAACGCGCTGCTCCAGCGCTTCGTTCATTTGATGAATTTCCGCTTCCATCGCCTTACGGCTGGTAATTTCGTAGCGAATGGAGACGTAACGATACGGCTTGCCGTTGTCTTTAAGCAGCGGCACAATCGTGGTGTCCACCCAATACAGTGCGCCATCTTTTGCGCGATTCTGGATCTCGCCGCGCCAGACGCGACCGGCGGTAATGGTGCGCCACATGTCGGCGTAGAAAGCATCCGAATGCGAGCCGGACTTGAGAATGCGATGATTACGCCCGATAAGTTCTTCGCGCGGGTATTTTGAAATCTCGCAAAACTTGGGATTGGCGTAAATAATATCGCCGCGCACGTTGGAAATCGCCACAATGGCCGAGGCGTCCAGCGCAAACTTGACGTCCTGTAAATCTTTGAGCGTCTTTTTCAGGATGCGCTCATAACGATCCGGTAAAGTAGCGGCGGGCGTCATAACACAGGCTTTCTCCTTACGCGTTGCGCGCGATGACAGAACAACCGGAATGCTGGCGCACGCTCCCTGTTCAAACAATCTCTCGCGAGAGACGCGGGGGCGTCTCCGTGCGCATGGCGCCCAGCGTTGGCGCGCTGAATGGCATTACTTTATCACAATCTGTCGCTTCGTCCCCTGCCGCATAACAACCGGCATCGTCATCAGCTTCGGGTAGAATGGAGACAACGGCCATCGGACTGAGCCTTATGGTAACGCCGCCGTTTATCCAGGCTGCTTTGTAGTGATGCGAGTTTTATGCCGCTTTTTTTGGTGATCTTGAAACGCCTGCTGGCAGCGATTCCCACCTTGCTGGCCGTCTCGATTCTGGGTTTCGCCTTAATGCGCTTTGACTTCGGCGTGGTTGAGATCCCATGGATCGACGGTCAGCGCCACGTCATCGCGCTGAAGAACCCTATTGATCCGCTCGCCTCGCTCAAACGCAACCCGGCGCTCACAATAGAAGATTACGAACGCGAGCGCCGCCGCCTGGGGCTGGACCAGCCCCTGCATATTCAGTACGGCCTCTGGTTGGGACGTCTGTTGCACTTCGAGCCGTTGGCGCTGGCGCAAGGCCGCTGGCTGGACTTCTTCAAGCCAGATCTAGGCAAGAATTTTAACAATGAAGATGTCGCTACGCTGCTGGCTCAGCGAGCAGGCAACACCCTGCTGCTTAATGCGCTGGTAATTCTCCTGACCTGGCTTATCGCATTGCCCTTGGGCGTATTTGCGGCCTTGCGCTGGCGCAGCCTCGCCGATCGCGCCCTGACGCTGATTTCAGCCGTTGGCATGGCGGCCCCGCGCTTTGTCGTCGCCCTGCTTGTGGGCGTGTGGATCGTCAAGACCGGCTGGCTGCCGTTGGGCGGCATTACCAGCGATAATTTCACGCGTCTGGGATTCTGGGACAAGCTGGGCGATCTGGCCGCGCACCTAATTGCGCCGGTCGCCGTTCTCACGTTTGGAGGCATTGCAGGCCTGCAACGGCAGATGCGCGGCAATCTGCTGGACGTACTGCAAAGCGAATACGTCCGCCTGGCCCGCGCCAAAGGCCTGCCGGAAGGGCGGGTCGTGTATCGTCACGCCGTGCGAACGGCCATCAACCCGATGATTACGATGCTGGGTTATGAATTCTCCTCGCTGCTAAGCGGCGCGTTGCTCGTCGAAATGGTGTTGAATTATCCCGGATTGGGCCAATTGACGTACAAAGCGGCGCTGGAAACCGACGCCAATATGGTGATGGCCTCTCTCATCCTGTCGGCGGCAATGCTGGCGCTGGGCAACCTGCTGGCGGATATTCTGCTCAAGCTGGCCGATCCACGCATTGAGGCCAGCGTATGATGAAGTTTCCAAAACCCGCCCCCCCCGGCAGACGATTACCAGCAGTTTTTCGCGATCGCGCCGCATTTTGGGCCTTATTGGTATTAATTGCGCTTTACGCCGCCGTAGCATTCGCCGATTTTATCGCGCCCTATGGCGAGCAATGGAGCGATCGCGCGCTGGCCAATGCGCCGCCGACGCCCGTGTATTGCATGGACGCCACAGGCGCGATCACGTGGCCCTACGTCCTACGGGTGGAGCGTCGTTTTGACGCCAAGTCCCTGGAATACCGCTTTGCGCCGGTTCTGGGCGAACGTTATCCGATTCGACTGCTTCCCAAAAGCGATTCTGCGCGCTTGTGGGGGATCATCCCCATTGGACACCGGCTGATGGGCGTTGATGCGCCGGCCCGACTGTCGCTGTTAGGGCTCGACGTCAACGGACGCGATAACTTCTCGCGGCTGCTCTATGGCGGGCAAATCTCGCTGACCATCGGCTTTATCAGCCTGCTGATTTCGATTCCCATCGGCCTGTTATACGGCGGCGCGTCGGGTTATTTCGGCGGATGGCTCGATATGGCCATGATGCGCGTGGCCGAAGTGATTATGAGCATTCCCTCCCTTTATTTGCTGATTACGTTGGCTTCAATTATCCCGTCCGGCTTATCAAGCACGCAGCGTTTTACCATGGTGGCGGCCTGTCTGGCGGCCATTGGCTGGGCCGGATTCAGCCGCATTATTCGCGGGATGACGCTGGGCTTACGTAAACAGGAATTCGTCGAAGCCGCCCGCGCGATGGGCGCAGGCCACGGCCGGATTATTCTGCGCCATATCCTGCCGCAGACAGCCAGTTTTGTGATTGTAGCGCTCACGCTTGCCGTCCCGGACAGCATTCTGATGGAATCGGGCCTGAGTTTTCTGGGGCTGGGCATCCAGCAGCCCGACGCGAGTTGGGGCAATATGCTTAAAGACGCGCAAACCATCTCCAACGTGCTATACAGCCCCTGGATGCTGGCGCCCGCCCTGCTGATTTTTATCGCCGTGCTGGCCTTCAACGTGCTGGGCGACGCCGTACGCGACGCGCTCGATCCGCGCAGCCAATCGCGATCGCGTTAGAAGCCCCTCTCAACGGGCGGTGTTAATCTTTTCCAAACGGTATTCCCGAATGTCGGGATTTTGGGGAGACTCTCGACAATCGACGCGAAGCAAGCATCTTTCAAGACGGGTGTTCAATTCCTTTAACGACTGATGTACCCGCGTCATCTGCTGATACGACATTTTATCATCGCCACGCGCCCGCTCATAAAGAGAACGCGCCCCAACCCAGGGCTCTTCCGTCTGCCATTGCTGAAGTAACGCATGTATAAACAGGAACAGCGCAAACGGCGACGGATAAACATCCCGTTCATAAACGTGAGGACGCTTCTCACGATTCAGCACAACCCCATTCAAGGTACAGTTGGTTGTACTGGGCTCATAAACCAGCGTAAAGCCTCCCGTGGCTGACTCCAGTCGTTTGGCAAGAGTTGACGGCCCGAGAAAAGAGGGCTGAGCGCGATTAGCGTCCGATATAAGCGCCATCTGAAGGTGATGTCCTTAATAGAGGGTGGAGGCGGGGTCGAGAAAGATATGTTCAAAGACCGCAACGGTCTTCGCTGTCATGTAGAACAACGCGCTGCATCCTAAATTGCGTCAGTTGCAGTGATAGAATAAGGCCTCGCCACGCCCCCAGCACCCCCCACCCATAAGGAACCTCCGATGTCTTCCTCCTCATCTCCTACCTCCGCTCCCGTTGCGCTGATTACCGGCGCAAGCAGCGGCATCGGGCGCGCCATCGCCCACGCGCTCGCCGAAGATGGCTTTCATCTGGCGCTAAACGGCCGTTCGCCCGATAAGCTTTCGGCGCTGACGCACGCCCTGGGAGCCCGTTATCCTGACGCGTCCTTGCGCGCCCTTGTCGCCGACGTGTCACGCGCCGACGAGGCCCAACGTCTGGTACGCGAAACCCTTGAGGCCTTCGGGCGGCTGGACGTGCTGGTCAACAATGCGGGCGTGGCCTGCAAAATCGGCCTGCTGCAAGAAGTGAGCGCCGAGGACGTGCATCGTCTGCTCGATATTAATTTGAAGGGCGCGATTTTCATGATGCAGGCGGCGCTGACTCATGCGATGGTCGCCCAGCAAAGCGGCGTGATTCTCAATATTAATTCTATCGCCGGGAAGACCGCCTTCCCGTATTGGGCCGTGTATGACGCGTCCAAGTTTGGCCTGCGGGCGGTCACCGAAGCCGTCGCCGACGAGCAGCGCCGCAACGGCATTCGCGTCTGCGGAATTTATCCCGGCGCGGTGGATACGCCCATCTGGGACGCACTGGAGCTGGATCATGCCCCGGACCCCAACGGCATGCTCTGCGCGGACACGATTGCCGACGCCGTGCGTTATATCCTTCGTCAACCCGCGTCGGCGCACATCAGCGAATTAACGCTGGCCCCCTTGCGCCCCGCCCTCTAAATAAAAATCCGGGGATGCGCTGTCGTACGCATCCCCGGCCCGGAGAGGGTTATTTGGAAGAGTCAAAGCATTTACAGAGAATTAGTCTAATGAGCTAGCGCCCACCTGCGCATTACCTTTTCTAAGCTTTGCGAATTCTTCAGTAATCTCTTGATTTAAAGATTTTTGTGGAGGACTCGCATTAACCGCTGCATTTAATGAGCCATTAGGTTCAGTTGCTACTTTCGTTGACCCGGGATTTCTCAGCAGGTAAGCATCATAGACAGAGGGATTTTTGGAAGCCGCAACGTTCGATTGGGATGTTTGAGATGCCGCAGCATACGGGTTGCTTGTGACGTACCCGCCATGCATCTCATCTGCGACGACTGATTGGGAAGACGTTTTAGCCGAAGAAGAAGAAGAAGAAGAAGAAGAAGCTGCAGGAGCCGGAGCCGGATGGCCTTCAGCAGCCGCTTTATAGGCTTTGCGGGCCTTGTCAAACTCCTTGCCTTTTACTGTCTTGGGACCCTTTTCAAATATCGTCTTAGTCGTGCTCTTGATCGTGGCAGAGTCACCGCGATCGAAAGCGTCAAGAGCAGCTTGAGCGCGGGCTTTCTGGCCGGGTTTGACGTTTTTCGCCGCGCGGTCATGCTCTGACTGCACCATGGCGCGCAGCTTATCGGTAGCCGACTGCAGCGGGCTTTGATTTTCGTATGCTTTTTCAAGCAGACCGAAGGCCTTGTCAAATTCTTTTTTGGATTTATCTTTAATGCCGCCGGCTTTAGCAGCGCTCGCCTGTCTGAACAAATCGCCCAATGAGGCAGTCTTACTATTGACCGCGTCGATAAACGACTTGAAGGCGCTGTTGGAATCTTTGCCGTTAACGCCGTCAAGCTTTTTGGCCAACTTATCGCGAACCAGATCAGCGGTCACAATAGGCTTCGAGCCATTGGCGTCTTCCAGCGCGCGGTTGAATTGATCGGCGGTAGCTTCTTTGATTTTGCCTTTTTGGGTACGACGCACGTAAATGGTTTTATCGCCGATCTCGATAGAGGCGTGCGCGCCTTTTTTGAGCTGTTTCCCAAGCAGCTTTTTCGCGGCTCTTTTGGGATGTTTTCCCGGTTCGAGCAGCGTGGTCAGCGTTTTCGTTTTACGAAAGCCTTTAATCCCGTTTTTCAGGGCGTCTTCACCGCCAGCAGCGACCAATATTCTAGAAATCGACATCGTCTATAACCCTCTTCGTTCTAAGAACCCTGTCCGAGTTGGTTGACTGTGTGCGGATAAAGATCACTCAAGGGGTTTTTGTGTCATTGACGAGTGGCTTCGCACACAAATTGTTACAATAGAGGGGACAGCGCCTCGCTCCAGCAGTGGGGAGACGGGCCTGCTTTTGAGGCGACATCAGCCGGAGGCGGCCCCAAATGCCTGCGAAAAGGTATTGGCGCGGCGAAGGCCATAATAGGGGACTGTCGCGGAAGCGCCGAGGCTCCAGGCTGGGGGAAAAGTCCGGCTGACAGATGCGTTTTGTTGCTGACGCCGGTTAAAACGCATGCGCGTGACGGCGTAAGCGCTGAGGTTCAGGCCGATGCTCATCACCAGAGCCGAGAACATGTACTTGTTGGGAGCGATACGCTGAAAGCCGCGTTGGACCGCGTCTACTTGGGTCGGCGTCAGGGCTGTTTTGGGAGATGCCTGCAATCGCTCCAACTGCTGCGCGATTTCTTCGCCCGAACGCACCATATTCAGGTTCAGAAAATGCGTCGGCGTTACAGCATCCCGAAGCATCTGAGACCACGATTTATTGAGATACGCCACGCGATCGCCAATACGGGCGCCATCGGCTGAGCCGGGCAGAGGGCGGCGTTGCGCGAACCACGCGGCGGCGTTGGCGATCAGCTCTTGCCCAAATACAAGATAGGGGGCGACGATTCCCAGACGCAGGGCGGTTTCTTTGCGTTCCAGCGAATCGCGCGCGGCGTCGAGATAGCTTATAACGCCGGTGGTAACCAAAGCCGCCAGCAAAGGTTTGGTAATATCAAAAACGTTCTCCAGCTTGCCGGAATCGGGATGGAAATGCCCCCCAAAGTCGACGTAACGCAATAGCTTTCGCACGCCCGCCTCAATTGCGCCGGAGCGCTTGACCAGCGTCGGCAGCGCCAGCGCCGCCACAAAGAGCCCGGCCGTCGTCAGGCCGACTTGCCGCAAGCGACGATGGCCTTTTTCAATCGGGTCCTGTTCGTCTTGGGCGGTAAAATTCCGCGCCGACTCCAGACCCGCCACCGCCGTGAAATTCTTGACCCCGAAGACTCTGGCGGTGATCATATTACGCACCGGCTGAATCAGGTATTCAAAGCCGCCCGCAAGGGCCAGCATCCCGGCCAGCGCCCCGGCCTTGGCCGCCACCAGGCTTTTTGGAATCGCGCGCCCCAGTTTGGCTTCGAGTTCGCGCGTATGCGCGCCGACCTCCTGCCAAGCCTCTGACGACACGCCGCCACGCCGCGCAAAAAGCTTGCCCAGACCATAATGTCCCATCGCCGGCAGGCCAAAATAAAACGCGAGATCTTCAACGAATTCCAGAAAGGTTTCTTCAAAGGCTTGCGGCCAACTCCGCACCGTCGGCATTTTAGGCGCCCATACGCCAGCCGTATCTCCCCAGAACTGCGTCATCGCGGTTTTGGTAAAAACGCCCGATCCAAAGCGCGCACGCTCGGCGTTGACTGGCGCCAGGGGCTGGCGGCGGCCTGCGAGGTTTGGAATTACGAAGTCGTTCATGTGCATTGATTCCACTAAAAAACCGGCCCTGCAGAAATTGCGGGAGGCCGGTCGCGACGCGTATAGGACGGAAAAGAATCTTAACGCGCGGGTGTGGGGGCGGCATCCTCGCAAGTGACCATACGCATGCTTTCCATCATCATAATGACGATGGGCGCAGGCGTCAGAGAGGTCGTCAAGCGAGGCATTGGGTCGTCGGGTTTCTCAGTGCAGGAAATTTTGCCGGTTAATGGGCGATTCAGTTTCATAAAAACCGCCAGTGGGCAATAATTTACCACGCGCGTCGTGAGAGTCAATCGCGCATGGACCGCGACCTTTTCGCCAGAAGCAATTGCGCCTACAATTCGGGTATAACAGTTGGACATGCCAGCGTCGTCCGTATCGCGGCGCGCCTTGCGACTGAGGATTCTAAATGAACGTCTGTCTGCGTAATGGCTTACGTCTCTGCTGTCCAGGCTTTGTTCTGATCGCGATGGCGATTACCACAGGCTTGTCGCTGGCGGACGGCGACCCTGCCTTGCCGCCGTCCGCTGTCAGCGGGGCGACAAGCGCAGCTTCTGGCAACTCACCGCAAACGGCGCGCCAGGCCGCGCCCGCCGCCGCAAGCGTTTCGATTGCCACGGTAGGCTTTGTCATGAAAGAAGACGCGGAAACGGCGTTTCTGGACAAGCTGCAAACCTGGCGTTTACACGCCAGAGCCCCCGCACCTCTGGCCATTCAGGAGGAGTTAGCGGCGGCGGCGGATGCGCAAAGCAGCGTTGATGTCCCGTTGAGCATCTGGCGCGCGCAAGGCGGCCCGCATCCATGGCGCTTTCGCGCGCAGGCCCATCTGGTTAACGCCAGCGAACGCGCCTGGCTTAACGTCCGGGTAGAATTTCGCTGGAGCGGACAAATCGGCGATTTATTAGCGGATCCCGATCTCTTGCTGACAGATTACGACTATCTGGCCGCCACCGCGCGATGGCGCGTCATCCGAACAGAAACCGTGACACTGGCCGCGCTCGCCCCGCAAGAAGATGCGCTGGCGACCAGTCAGCCCTTTTCTGTTTTCGGATTTCTACAGGACTATCCCAACCAGTGGCCGCGAGCGATGCGCGTTCAGGCGCGAATCCTGCGCCCGGCCGGGTCTGGAGGCGGTCAGAGCGCCCAAATCGAGCTCATCCCGGATCATTTTATTCTGCCGGAATCGACCGGACGACGTCTGGTGCGATAAGGCCGGGCGCAGGCAATTTCAAGGCCCTTTTTGGTTTTATTTTTATATATTTTATATATTTGACGAAAGAGGCCCCTGGATGCCCCTGTTGATTCTCTGGATATTGACCGCAGCCGGATGCCTGAGCCTTGGCCTGATTCTCGGCGCCGGATGGGGCGACGCCTCGTGGCTGCAATCGTTCAGCGACAATCTGGATCTGTCCGACGCCGCAAGCGTCGGCGTCATTGTCGTGATGTTTGGCGCGCTGGCGATCGCCTCAAGCGCGACTCGCGTCCGTATTCGCTGGTAGCGGAGCTTATCTTCTGCCCTGCGCCTGCTGAAGTTCCTGACAACGCAGTTCCAATTGCTGAATGCGCTGAGAGGCTTGGTTCAACTGCGTCCGCAGGCGATCCATTTCCACCGAGGCGCCTTCATTGGCGTCCTGGCCACCCATATTCAGAAGCGTTTCGGCCCGGATGACTTTTTTGCTCTCTTCTTTCAAGAGCAGGATGCCTTCACTGTCCTGGCGATTGATATAGCCCAGATTAATCAGCACATTGGCGATACCCGTGCGTTCGCCCAGAGATTCATCAATATACATCTGCGTGCGCAGGGCCTGATCCAGTTGTTCGATGGTGAGCCGACCAATTTTAACGAGATATTCCCCCAAGCGGATTTTACCGCCCAGATACGTCAACGTCGCCATAATCACCCCGGATTTTGGCGGCAGCAGAAGATTTCGGTCCAGCGCGTCCAGCAGCAGAATCGCCGTCTGCTCCAGGCTCCAGCCATTCATAATGGCCATGTCCATGACCGTTTTTTTGTAGCGGGCAAAGTGCAATACTTTCACCAGCGCTGCGGGGGCTTGCCCCGAGGGCTGCTGTGATTGGGAAGTCAGCTCTGGCCGCCAGATTTGCAGCGTGTCGGCAGGCGAATAGGCGGTAAGCGTGGCGCTCGACAGGGCGCGCTCCAGCTCTTGCCTCAAAACTGCGTAAATTACCTGCTTAACCCATAACGGCAGTTGTTCCAACTGCTGAGTCAGCTTTTCAAAAGGCGTCAAAGAGGCGGCGCTCATTCTTTTCATCCGATTTACGTCGTATGATGGCGCCCGCAGGGGGACGCGCTTCCATTCCACAGCGTAGCCTATCGACGCCTGCGCGATGACCTCTGAATAGAGGGTTTGCTGACTTCTTTCGATGGCCCGCTCATGACCGAACACCACCCGCTCTCCACCCCCGAACCCGCTGACCCGCGGCTCGAATCGTCTCCCCGCCTGATGGCCTATCTGGGAGACGCGGTCTACGAATTGAGGATTCGACAATGGCTCCTGGAGACATTATTTCCAGACAATGCCCTCTTATCAGATGACCTGCATCGCCGCACGACACGCCTGGCCCGGTGCGAATTCCAGGCCCGCGCCCTGGAATCGATCATGCCCCACCTTGATGACGCCGAGCTAGCATTTGCGCGACGCGCTCGCAACCTGAGCATTCCGGTGGGACGTCGCTCGCAGCAAGCCAGCTATCGACAAGCAACCGCCTTTGAAGCCCTCATTGGACACTGGAGCCGCACGAACCCGACGCGGATGGAGGCCATCTGGGAACGCCTCAAGCCCTTATTGGCGCAAGAACAGCAAGACCCCGCGTGACGCTGAGGCGCTCTTAATGCTACAGTAAGCGCGAGGAAGGATTTTTCACCCGAATGACGGAGCCGTCGTTTTTTTCGCTCCCTGAGGCGTGTCGCAGGCTGTATGCCCAAGGCTTGGTGCATGGCTGCGCGGGCAACGTGAGCGAACGAAGCGGCTCAGACATGCGGATTACCGCCAGCGGGGCCAGCTTTGAATCGCTACAGGAAAGCGATGTGACCGTGGTCTCACTGACTGCGCCTGAACAAGGCCAAGTCGCCACGCCGCGCCCTTCCTCTGAGTGGCGAGTCCATCGGGCGATATATCTGGCAAACCCTCGTATCTCCGCGATCGTCCATGCGCATCCCACGTACGCCACTGCCTTCTCAGTGGCGGGAGAATCGATGGAGACGCCCTTTCTGAGTGAGATGATCGCCCTCTTAGGGCCGATTCCCCTTCTGCCTTTTGAGCCGCCCGGCTCTCAAGCCTTGGCGGATGCGCTGGGGCATTGCCTACAGGATCATCACGGCGCTTTACTGGCGAATCATGGGGTGTTTTCCGTAGGGACATCCTTACAAGAGGCCTTTATGCGGATGACGCTCATTGAGGCGCAGGCCAAAACACTGATTTACGCCCGTCAACTTGGCGCCCCCCGCCCCTTGACGCCGGATCAGCTTGCCCAGATGGCGCCCTGCTAATCTCTCACGTCGCAAATGCGCTGGGCAACAAGGCCGTGAATCGTGGTATAGTGATTTTCAGTCTGAGCGTCAAGGCCTTCAAACACCTGCGCGCAAGACATTAGGCTTACAGCCTTATCTAGTTGGTGAATGGGCGTTTTCGGCATGGCGCCAAACGAGAGAGCTTTGTTTTTTATCGGGCATAAGCGGCTGGGGGCGCGTATTTTACAAGCGTCTCAGGTCTGTTCCTTCGCCCTTGCGCTGGCAGCGTCCGTCAGTCTCGGGGGCGTCATGCCTTTGGCCAACGCTCAGGCCCCACCCCAACCCCTTGCGTCCTCAGAGACGGTTGCGCCATCTAGCGAGGAATTGATCCGCCAGCTCCAGGCGATTAGTTACCGCTATCAACAATTGCAGGGGCAGCTTGCCCAAGCCCGCGAAAGCGCTCGTCAGGCCAACGTTGAGGCATTGACGGGTCGGATTAACGAACTGACGCTCTCTGTACAGCGGCTGCAGGCTGAGAATCAGACCTTGCGGGCTCAAGCCAAGCCGGTGGCGGCTCCTGCGTCTTCATTCGACGCGGAAGAGATGAAAAAAACCTTGGCCGTACTCGATCGCCGACTGACGGACGCCCAACAAGAGCGCGACGCACTGAAATCACAGCTCGGCGCTGCGCAAGCCGCACGCTCGACTCAAGGCGAGAAGCTCTCGCAGCAAACACAAGCCCTGCAAAGCCAGATCGCCGCGCTTAACGCCGAGCGCAACACGCTGAAATCACAGCTCGACGCTGCGCAAGCCGCACGCTCGACTCAAGGCGAGAAGCTCTCGCAGCAAACACAAGCCCTGCAAAGCCAGATCACCGCGCTTAACGCCGAGCGAGACACGCTGAAATCACAGCTCGACGCTGCGCAGGCCGCACGCTCGACTCAAGGCGAGAAGCTCTCGCAGCAAACACAAGCCCTGCAAAGCCAGATCGCCGCGCTTAACGCCGAGCGAGACGCACTGAAATCACAGCTCGACGCTGCGCAGGCCGCACGCTCGACTCAAGGCGAGAGACTCTCGCAGCAAACACAAGCCCTGCAAAGCCAGATCGCCGCGCTTAACGCCGAGCGCAACACGCTGAAATCACAGCTCGACGCTGCGCAAGCCGCACGCTCGACTCAAGGCGAGAAGCTCTCGCAGCAAACACAAGCCCTGCAAAGCCAGATCACCGCGCTTAACGCCGAGCGAGACACGCTGAAATCACAGCTCGACGCTGCGCAGGCCGCACGCTCGACTCAAGGCGAGAAGCTCTCGCAGCAAACACAAGCCCTGCAAAGCCAGATCGCCGCGCTTAACGCCGAGCGCAACACGCTGAAATCACAGCTCGACGCTGCGCAAGCCGCACGCTCGACTCAAGGCGAGAGACTCTCGCAACAAACACAAGCCCTGCAAAGCCAGATCGCCGCGCTTAACGCCGAGCGCAACACGCTGAAATCACAGCTCGACGCTGCGCAAGCCGCACGCTCGACTCAAGGCGAGAAGCTCTCGCAGCAAACACAAGCCCTGCAAAGCCAGATCACCGCGCTTAACGCCGAGCGAGACACGCTGAAATCACAGCTCGACGCTGCGCAGGCCGCACGCTCGACTCAAGGCGAGAAGCTCTCGCAGCAAACACAAGCCCTGCAAAGCCAGATCGCCGCGCTTAACGCCGAGCGCAACACGCTGAAATCACAGCTCGACGCTGCGCAAGCCGCACGCTCGACTCAAGGCGAGAGACTCTCGCAACAAACACAAGCCCTGCAAAGCCAGATCGCCGCGCTTAACGCCGAGCGAGACGCACTGAAATCACAGCTCGACGCTGCGCAAGCCGCACGCTCGACTCAAGGCGAGAGACTCTCGCAGCAAACACAAGCCCTGCAAAGCCAGATCGCCGCGCTTAACGCCGAGCGAGACGCACTGAAATCACAGCTCGACGCTGCGCAGGTACACACCACCCAGCAGCAAAGCGCGATCCAGAGACTTGAATCTCAATTGGCGAATACAGCCGCCAAGTCCTCCAAAAGGGACCTCACTACGGCCTCTCAGCAGCAACTAACCACCCTTCGCGAGCAGACGCAAGCCGCCCAAGCAGAAAGTCAGGTTTTAAAGCAGGCCATTAGCTCCTTACAAGCCCAACTCAAAGCCGCCAACGCCCAGACGCCGCCGCCAGCTGAATCCTCTGAAGCCTATCAGTCCCTGAAAGCTTCTGCGGACCGCACGATCGCGGATCTACAAGCCCAACTGAAAGCCGCCAACGCACAAACCCCGCCCCCGGTTGAATCCTCTGAAGCCTATCAATCCCTGAAAGCTTCTGCGGAAAATACGATCGCGGATTTACAAGCGCAACTCAAAGCCGCCAACGCACAAACCCCGCCCCCGGTTGAATCCTCTGAAGCCTATCAGTCCCTGAAAGCTTCTGCGGACCGTACGATCGCGGATTTACAAGCGCAACTCAAAGCCGCCAACGCACAAACCCCGCCCCCGGTTGAATCCTCTGAAGCCTATCAATCCCTGAAAGCCTCTGCGGACCGCGCGATCGCGGATCTACAAGCCCAACTCAAAGCCGCTAACGCCCAGACGCCGCCCCCGGTTGAATCCTCTGAAGCCTATCAGTCCCTGAAAGCTTCTGCGGACCGCACGATCGCGGATCTACAAGCCCAACTCAAGGCCGCCAACGCCCAGACGCCGCCCCCGGTTGAGTCCTCTGAAGCCTATCAATCCCTGAAAGCTTCTGCGGACCGCACGATCGCGGATCTACAAGCCCAACTCAAAGCCGCTAACGCCCAGACGCCCCCCCCGGTTGAAACATCCGAAGCCTATCAGTCCCTGAAAGCCTTTGCGGACCGCACGATCGCGGATCTACAAGCCCAACTCAAAGCCGCTAACGCCCAGACGCCCCCCCCGGTTGAATCCTCTGAAGCCTATCAGTCCCTGAAAGCTTCTGCGGAAAACACGATCGCGGATTTACAAGCGCAACTGAAGGCCGCCAACGCCCAGACGCCCCCCCCGGTTGAAACATCCGAAGCCTATCAGTCCCTGAAAGCTTCTGCGGAAAACACGATCGCGGATTTACAAGCGCAACTCAAAGCCGCCAATGCCCAGACGCCGCCCCCGGCTGAATCCTCTGAAGCCTATCAGTCCCTGAAAGCTTCTGCGGACCGCATGATCGCGGATTTACAAGCGCAACTCAAAGCCGCCAACGCACAAACGCCGCCGCCGGTTGAAACATCCGAAGCCTATCAGTCCCTGAAAGCTTCTGCGGAAAACACGATCGCGGATTTACAAGCGCAACTCAAAGCCGCCAATGCCCAGACGCCGACGCCGGTTGAATCCTCTGAAGCCTATCAATCCCTGAAAGCTTCTGCGGCAGAACGAGAGGCGCAACTCGCCAGCGATTTAACCGCTTTAAAAGCAGAATTAACCAGCGCACAACAGGCCCTTTCGCAAGCGCAACAAACGCAGACGCCTTCTCCGGCAGCAACAGAACAACTCGCATCGCTGACGCGACAGTTAACGCAGGTTCAGCAGGAAAAAACAGCGCTTGAAGCCTCGCTCAAGTCACTGCGGCTTTCGATGGCCGCCAAACCCGGGACCTCGACTCCTGCGCCTGCAATCGCGGCCGCTTCCAGTCCTGGCTCGCCCCGCGCAGAGTCGCTCTATCAACAAGGGCTCTCAAAAGAGAAAGCCGGACAGATCGTGGACGCGACCGTGCTGTATCGTGAGGCCTTCGCGCTGGAGAAGAATAACGCGCGCTACGTCAGCGCATACGCCAACGGCTTATTGGCCGCCGGCAACGCGATGGAAGCCACTCGACTACTGGAAACCTTCGTCAGCGCTAATCCGTATGAGCTGGAAGCTTATAATCTTCTAGGCAAAACGTATTTGATGGCGAACAAACTCCAAGAAGCTGAACAGGCCTTCTCGCTGGCCATTCCCGTCAGCGTGCTGAACAATTATGCCACCACGCTTAAAAAGCTCGGACGTCTGGAGCAGGCCGAACGCGTTTATATGCTCGCCTTGGCGCTCAACCCCAATGACACGGACTTGTTGTTTAATTTGGGGAATTTATATAACGCCACCAATAATCTTCCGAAGGCGCAGGTTTCTTATGAGCAGGCGCTGACGCTCAAACCAGACTTCGCAGCGGCGCATTATAATCTGGGCTTGCTCTATTCGCGAATGGGCGATAAAGAAAAAGCCATTACGCACTTGGAGCAGTATCTGGGCTTGTCGCCCACGGCGCAAAACGCGGACGTGGTGCGCAAATATATCGTCAAGCTGAGAAGCTAGGGTGATGCGTGCTCTCTTAAGGCGCGCGCGCGGAAGCGAGGGACGAGCCACGGCAACCACCGCCGTGTGGGTTACAGCGCTGGGATTTTGGGCGCTCTCAACCAGCGCTTATGCCGACGCGCCCGCCCGGATTGTGGATATATTGGCCAACAGCGCCACGCAACGCCTGGAACTAACCGTTGAAGACGGCGCCTTTGATCCTGTCCTATCACTGGATCGTTTGCCCGATCGGCGCTTTCGACTGGTGCTGGAAGGCGACGACGCTCGCTTTGATCCTGCGCTACGCGAGCGGTTTGACGCCATTCGCGCCGCTATTATCAAGACGTTCGCTGACGTGGAGCGCGTCACGCTGGAAGAATCGCTGCCGGGGCCCGGCCCACAAGGCCGCCCGCACGTACGTATTGCGCTGGAAACGCGCTTGGCGCGAATGCCGCAAATCCGCGTCAATGCAGGGCGGACGATTTCTATCGGAGTCGATACCGCCGCCCCGCAGGCGCAAAACACTCAGAGCGTTCCTGGCGCGTCTGATCAGCCCGCACCCGCCGCCGCATCTTCAACTTCTGCCGCGCCCGCTTGGCACTCTCCCCTATTCTCGCTGGACGGTTATTTCGCCTCCAACGCAACTGGGGGTGCGCCTGACCCATTGAAAGCCGTTTGGCGACAGCGCGCAAAAGGCGAGACCGTCGCGGCGCTGGAGGCCATTCAGGCCTTTCGAAGGCAGAATCCGCGCGATCCTGTTGCTGCCCTGCTTTACGCCGAATTACAACTGGACGCCGGGCAGCGTGAAGACGCCGTGGCCGCCCTTCAAACGCTGATCACGCAATCGCCTGCATTTTACGCAGCCTGGGAGACGCTCATCCGAGAAACCCTCTCCACAGGCGGAGCCCCCTCGCGCGCGCAAGCCGACGCGCTCTTAAAGCAAGCGTTGGAATATTGGCCCGATCAAGCCGAACTCGTTTATCTGGATGGCCTGCGTTGCGAACTCGGCGGCGAAATGCAGGCGGCGGCCAACGCCTTTGAGCGAGCCCAGACGCTAGCGCCCGGGCATGACCGCGCCGCGTATCGTCTCGCCGTGTGTCTGCTGAAGCTGAACCGGACGCCTCAGGCGATTATCGCGTTGACGCGCACGCTGCGACTGAACCCGGAGAATCTCGCCGCACAAAAGGCGCTGGCCTATGCGTATCAAATCTCGGGTCGCGCTCAGGACGCGCTCGCTCTGGATCGTCAGGCCCTCAAGCCGGACGCGCTCATTAATTACGCTGGCTTGTCACTTCTTGAGGCAGAAGGCGCATCGCCCGAAGTCAGGCAAAGCGCGTTGGCCAAAACAGCGCTGTTGTACCGAGCGGCCGACGTCCTGATTCCAGTCGGCGACGACATGCGCCGCTATCTGGCGCAATCGTGCGCAGATGCGGGCTTCAAGCAAGAGGCCATCAGGCTCTATGGCGTCTATCTACAAGAAGCGCGCGCGCGCCTGACGCAGAAAGACTTGTCTTCGGACGAGCAAGCGCGTCTCACTCAGGCAATTCAAGACGCGCAAGACGCAATCGCGCAACTGGCGCCGACGCTCAGCGCGCCCGAGACAGCAAAAGACGCTGAGGTTTCGCCGCCCGCCTCACCGTCTCCCGCCTCGCCCTAGTCGCGTTTTGACGGACCTTTTCCGGCCGTCAGGTGAGAGGTCAAAGACATTTTTTGCTCGGGAAACAGCGCCGGGCGCATTAAGTCCAGAATCAACCATTGATGCGGCGTACGCGCGCCCGCCTTGGGATCGAGCGCATCGGACGTAATAAGGCGTCGGCGCGTGCGGGCGTATTCGCCGATTTCAACGTGATCAATGCCCACAAATACGCGCGCCGAGCGAATATCCATCAAAGGAAGCATGTCTTCAAAATTCTCTCGATAAGGCCGCGCGCGCGCCGGCAGAAATAACATGCTCGTTAAAGGAAAAACGCCGTCGTTATAGCGATACAAGCGTTCGTTTTTGCCCAGCGGATTCTCCGGGTCATAAGTCGGCAGATTCGCCAACTGAATATTCATGTATGAAAAAATCGAATGGACCGACACGCCATAAATCGGCAGCAACGACCCTACCACCGCGCGCGGCAAATATAGGGGCATTTTAATGATTTGGGTCACGCCCTTTTTCTTGTATTTTTCGGGATTTGTATAGGGGTTTTCCAGATAACTGGCGTAGACAATCAGCTTGCGTTTAAAAGCGTCCGTAACGGGATGTGGGTGATACGGCTCGGCGGCGCCGACCAGCATGTGCCCATACACCTCCGGCTTGCCGTATAAGGGCTTGGAACCGTCAAAGTTCTGCCAGCGAAGCCCGTCTTTCAGGTTACTTTTGCCAAAAAGATAAAGCCGATAGGCGCTGCGATCCCAAAATCGACGGATGGGCGAATGGTTCCCCGGACGCAGATATTTGGTAAACCACTCAGGGTCAAACATGGGCGACCCATGAAACGGCACGGCAATGGCAAACACGCGATCGACGCGCGCAAGCAGGGAGGGATCGCGCATGGCTTCGCTCGTAATCATCCCGCCCAAACTGTAGCAAATCAGGGTCATTGCGCGTCCCTGAACCGGGAAATCCGAGAAATAGGCGTTGGCTTCCCGCGTAAAATCTGCCGCCTGCACGGCCAACTCGTCGCTGGAATTATAGATAAAGGCGTAAAGCTTGTAGCGGGCGTTAAACGGCTTATTATCACGCGTCATGCGCCGGAACTTCTTCCACCACGAATTCTGTTGAAATTCTTCCGCGCGCCCCGGCAACAGAATCAGGGGCGTACGCCCCACGAGCGCTGTTTCATCGAATTGATACAGATGATTCAACGACTCGCGTCGACGCCACTGCACCAGCGGCATCTGCGCACGCAGACGCGCAGGCGCCATCAGGACTTTTGGCGCGTCGGCCACGAGGACAGGAGCCTGAACGACCAGCGGAATTTCCGGGACGATCGGTTTAGACGAGACGGGCTCGGTCTGGGCCATGGCAGAAAACCCGCCAACGGCGCAAAGCCACAGCAGCGCGCAGTACGCAGCGACGGCTCTTTTTACGGCAATTCGCATTCGACAGCACCCGTCCGCATGGTTGTGGAAACGCGCCCTATCGTAGCATCCCCGCCGAAGACTGTCCAAGATTCGCAGAACACGCGGGTTGAGCAACAAACGCGCTTTAAGCAATGTTATTTATTAGTAATATTCTTTTTCGTGAAAATAACCGCCCACGCACAGCATTTCCACAATTTTCAACACAAAGAGACGCGGGGCCTCTGGTTGCGCAAAATAATGCTCCTCATCACCGAGATGTCGAATGCTCATGACCGTCGGCGTTTGCGGGTCCGCTGGAATATACAGCGAGGCGATCTCATGCGTCAGTAAGTCCGAAAAATCGTGGAACGGATCATGTCGGGTTAATTCATGAAAGTCGCCGAGCAGGGCAACTATGCGGCCGGTAAATACCGGGTCCCGTCCATGGCGGTACATCGCCAAAGGCTTGGCGTTTCCGCGCGCCGTAAAACTGACCGTGTGCCACAGCAGATTCAAAATCCCGACTGAGCGATCAGCGTCGATCCGGGATTCGACGCGTTGATGCGGAATTTGCTCGGGCGCAAGCGATTTTCGAAAGCACGCGCACAGAATTTCCAGCTCGCCCAGCAGCGAATCGAACATACGGTTTGCGTTGCGCTGCGCCTGTTCGTGCTCTTGCCATTGTTTGGCCATATGACCAGCCAACGCCCCGACGCGTTCTTCCAGCAATTGCGCGGCGGCTTGCGGGGTCGCCCCCGCCGGACTGATTAAAGGCGGCGCGACGCGGCGCGACGTTTCAGCGGGCTGCAAAAGCGAATGTCTCAGGGATCCTGCGCGTTTTCCAACGTCTTCCATCCGGCGGTGGTCTCTCTCTCAGGCGGCTGTGGCAAGCGCGCAAATATCGCTATCCCGAACGAAACGGACGCATTCAACAGCGTCGCAATGGTCTTTATTGTATCAGGAAATGCATCGGCGAAGAAACGCCCTATACTTTCGATTGGAAGCATGCCTGCCAACAGGAAAACGACTTTTCGGGAGACTCGCGTCATGCGCTTGCGACTTACCTTACGGATACTCGCCAGCCTCACGGCCTTCGGGGTCACGTTATCGCTTTTAGCGTTCAGCGCTGCCTCTCGGGTTTATTCCGGCGGCATTCAGCAAAACGCCGTTCTGGAGGCGCCAACGCGCAACGCCAACGCCTCAGATACCATCAGCGGGATCGTCGTGGCTCGCGAGTCCGGCGCGCCGGTTCGCGGGGCAGTGGTCAGCGTTCCCGCCCTCAATCGTTCGACTGTTAGCGGCGCCGACGGGCGATTTTCTCTGAGCGGCCTCCCACAAGGCCAACGCTTTATTCTGAATATCGCCAAAACCGGGTTTTCTCCTGAAAGCTTGACCCTGCAGAGCGGCATTAATGCAAAAGGGCCGTTGAGAGCCACGCTCAGCGCCAGTTCGGGCGTTCTGGCGCTCGACAACGTCTGGCGCCATCTGGGCGATAATCGTTATTCGACGCGTTCAGCGGGGGCCAGCGCCTTTCGCCTCGATGCGGGCGGACCCGCCATCCGCCTGCCTTTCTCGACCGCAGGCGTCACGCTGTCGCGCGCGCCGATTCTGCGCATTGGCGCGGTATTAGGGCTGGATACCGAAGCCGCCCATGCGGCAGGACAAAGCCGCTTACGTATCTCTAGCAGTCCCGCGCAAATTTTACTGAATGGCCGCGTCATTGGCGAGCTGGCGCTCAACGGCTCTGGGCAATCGTTCCAGACGCCGCCGGGTCTGATCATCCCAAACGGAATGAACCTGCTGGAGATTCGCTCCGGCTACCAGCTGCCGCTGAGCGACCCGATTGATTTTGACGACTTTGAATTCATGACCCTGACGCTGTCGCTGTAATCGCCGCGCGTCCCCACGCAATCATCTGGATGAGGGACGACGCATTCCTGCGCGATGATTATGATAAGATGAGTCGTGAGAGCGCCCCTTTTCGGGGCATTGCAAGTCGTGTGAAAGGTCAGGCTGCCGCCCATGGAGTTGGAACATCGCCTCGTCGATGGTTGCGCCGTCGTCGAAATCAAAGAAGATCGCTTTGAATATCCCAAAACCCAAGTGCTCAAAAACTACGTCCTGCGTTTGCTGGAAGAAGGCGTTCAGCACGTCACCCTCAATTTAACCAATGTTCAAATGCTCGACAGTTTTGGCATTGCGGTGTTCATCTCTATTTTAAAGGCCTGCAAAAAGAATGGGGGCAACCTCACGCTGTTTGGCCTGAATACGCAGGTCACGCACCTGATGGAACTGACGCGCATGGATCGCGTGTTGGATATCTGGGAAAGCGAAAGTCAGGCCGTCGCTCACGCGCGCGATTAACTGGCTTTTGCAGCTAAAAGAAGCCTGTTTCGCCGTTGAATGCAGACGCCGCTTTTTTTGATTACGCGTGCCCGCTATGCGGCGCGCCATTTTGTGAGCGCGTCCAACTGATGAACTTCGCCGTGGGCGTCATCGACGACCCCACGTGTTTAAGCTGCCTTGGCAAGGAATTTCAGCGTTCAGAAGCCGCCATGGCGGCTTACTGCTGGCGCTATATTCAGCAGCGCGAGTGCTTTTTGACGCCATGGCAAGCGTTTGATCCGTCCCCATGTCCTCGCCGAGAAGGATTAAACGCCGACTGCCCCTGCGATCGCGAGGCGACGCCCGGCAACGAGACACCCCTGCCATGACCCAGCCACCTGAAATACCCGCCCGCGTGCTGGATCTCCGGCAAGAGAAATGCCCGCTCAATTTTGTCAAAGCCTCGCTCGCACTGGAGAAACTCAACGCAGGCGAAATTCTGGAAGTCTGGGTCTTGGCCGACTCCGAATCGGCGCAACGCCTGCCAGCGAGCTTTCGCCAAGAAGGCCGCGAGATTGCCGCCATTTGCAAAAGTGACGCCGACACCCTGCGCATTTCAATCCGCCAAACGGCGTCGCCCGCCGGGTGAGGAGAGCACCCCCGGACTGTCCAAACGGGCAGTGAAAAAATCCTCCTTATCAACAGACCGAAAAACCGCTACAGTAGAAAAACGCTTCTGACGAAATATACGCGCGAGCGCCTATTCGCTCTTCAGTCCCTCTGCATCGAGACGGCTTTTATTTCTGCGCTTTTGTCACAAAGGTAGGCAAATAGCGGCTCATAACGCAACAAATCTGGCTGTTTCGTTTTTATATCAGTAGATGCGTCAAAACGGGGCAGTTTTCAATCAGAGTCCAGCGTGGGAGATATCATCATGAGTTACGCCAGCGTCGAACAGGACGTCGCCATGAATGCCGACGTGCGAAAAAGTCTCAATCGCGTCCTCGCCATGACCGGCGGCATTCAGTCGGGCGCCAAAATATATGACGATCGTCACGGCTATCAGGTGCATCAGCTGGAAGACGGACGCCGCATCGTGTTCCGGTTTTTTCCCAATCTCTCTACGTTTGTGGACCTGCCCGATGGCACCCGCATTACCATCTTCCCGGACGGGCGCGCGTCAAAGCCTTACGTTCGCTAGACCGATTTATTTGCAGCGCTTCTATTCGTGCGGATCGCCATACCCGGGTTCTCGACGCGCCAGCAAGACTTCCTGCCAGCCAATGAGGCGCTTGAGCCAGGCGTGGCCCAAATAGAGAAATGGCGTAATCAGCGCGACAAGGGCGAATTTCCACACGTAGTTGCTTAAGGCCAATTGGCCCATTGCCTCTATCGAAAGCTGCCCCCAGAAGGCGACAGCGGTGACGATCAGTGAATCAAACAACTGGGAAATTACGGTCGAGCCTTGCGCGCGCAGCCATAGAAAGCGATGCCGCGTCCAGGCGCGAAACACATGGAAAATCTGGATATCGAGCAGTTGCCCCACCAGATAGGCCGCCAGCGAAGCGACAATCATACTGGTGTACAGACCGGAGAAATGGGTGAATTCCGCCCCGCTCAGCGGTGATCGCGGATCAACAGGCAGCGCGCGCGCCAGCGTAAGACAGCCATAAACCAGCACCGAAACCGCAAAGCCGATAATCGTCACCAGCCGCGCGGCCTGCCGCCCGAAAAACTCGTTGAGCAGGTCGGTTAACAAAAACGTCACCGGAAACGGAATGATCCCCGCCGACAACAGCGCCGTCGGCCCCCACGGCGTCGCCACGCGAAACAGCAGCGAGCCGATGAGATTGGCAATAATGAGACACGCTACGAAAATAGCCGTCATCCACAGAAAAACGGTCTGATTGGCGGGCATATCCGGCGGCAGACACCACGCGCACGCCTCACGCAGCGCCGACGTCCAGCGGGCGCGCCTAATCGAACAAAAGGCCGTATCGTCCATGCGGGCTATTGTAGCGAAAAGAAATGCAAGGCGGGTCGACGCGCGCACGTTTTGCGTTTTGCGCGTCACGGCCTTGTTGTGGTACATCTGGTACACGCGCCGCTTGTAAGGAGTTCCCTTCGCCATGACCCAACCCGTCGTCCAGCCCGCCGCTTCCGCGACCGCGCCGCTCACCGTCAAACGCATTTCGCTCACCGGCGGCATCGCGTGCGGCAAGTCGGTCGTTCGCGAGATTCTGGATTCGTACAACGTTCCCGTCATTGACGCCGACGAACTGACGGCCGAAGTCTACCAGCGCGACGAAGAGCTCAAGGCCAATATCCGCGACGCCTTCGGCGCAGACGTTTTTGGCGACGACGGGCAAGTGGATCGCAAAAAACTGGGTAACCGCGTCTTCTCCGATACCGCCTCGCTGCAACGCCTGGCCGGATGGATTCATCCCAAGGTCGCCCCGCAGATTCAAAGCTTTTTCGAGTCACACAACGATCAAAAACTGGCCGTCGCCGTGATTCCTGTCTTATTTGAATATGGCCTGGAAGACGAGTACGACGAGATCTGGGTGGTGAAGGCCACGCGCGATCAGCAAATCGTGCGGCTGATGACCCATCGCGGCTTCAACCGGGAAGAGGCCGAAGCGCGCATCAATATTCAACTGCCGCTGCCCAGCAAGGTCGTACAGGCAGATTTCGTTATCGACAACAGCGGCGCTTTGGCGCAGACGCGCCAACAGGTGCAGAAAAAGCTTCAGCAAATGGGCTGGTAAGCCCTAAACTGACACTCGCTGGTAAGCCCTAACTGGCGCTCATCGAAAAGGCCCGCGAATACACTGACTCGCGGTTGGGCAGCGACTTTAACGCTCCGTCGCGCTGAACCTTCAGACCGGCGGCGGTGATGCCCAGTCGCGCGCAATCCAGCAAGCTGCGGCCCGTGGCCAATCCGTGCAGAAACCCCCCATTAAACGCGTCGCCCGCGCCGGTCGGGTCTACAACGCGATCGATCTTAAGCGCGGGGACGTGCTCAATCTGACGCCGAAACCCCAGATAACAGCCCTGCTCACCCGCCTTGGCAACCACCAACGGCACGCCCTTGTACCAGAAGTATTCCACGACCTGATCAAGCCGGTGCAGGCCAATCGTCGGCTGCGTATCATCCGGCACCGTCGGCATGATGACATCGACGTAAGGCAACAGGCCTTCCATAGCGTCAAACGCCTCGGCGCGATTCTTCCACAGGCGATTGCGGAAATTCGGGTCGAAGACTGTCATGATCTTGCGCTCACGGGCCATGGCAAATGCCTTGTAGACGGCCTGGCGCATCGAAGGCGATAAGCCCAGCGTGACCCCCGTCGCGTAGACCATTTTGAGCGATTCGAACAAACGCGGGGTGATATCGCGCTCGCCAATCATCGAGGCGGCGCTGCCCTTGCGGTAGTAAAGAAACTCGCGATTCCCGTTCTCTTCCTGGGCGATGAAATACATCCCGGTAAAACCGCCTGTAATCTTGCGCGAGGGGCGCGTGTCCAGCCCTTCCATCAAAAACAGCTGCTGCAAGCCAAAAGCAAACGGATCGTCGGCCAGCCCGGTCAGGAAACCAACATGGGAGCCGAGGCGCTTGGCCATCACCGCCGTATTCAGGGCGTCGCCCGCGTAAGCTTTGGAGAATTCCTCGGCGTAGCGGATTTCTCCGCGGCTTGAAAATTCCACCATGGCCTCGCCAATGCTCAGAATGTCGATAATCCGCCTCCTTCCGGGGCCGAAAGCGCCCACCGGGCGTATGCGCCTAATAAGCCGCCGCGATGCCTCGCAGGCGGGGGCGTCCATCGCGCGCGTCGTTGCGCCAGAGCTTGGGCGACGCGTTCATGCGAACTCTCCAGACTGCCTACCCCTATTATATGCAAAGATCCGGCGTCCCGATCAAACGCCACGCCGTCGCCGTCTTCAATCAGGGCGATCGGTCCGCCGCGCATGGCTTCTGGCGCGACATGACCAATCACCGGCCCGCGCGACGCGCCCGAAAAGCGACCGTCGGTCATCAGCGCCACGCTTTCGCACAGGCGCGGATGCGACGCAATGGCCTCGGTCACGTAGAATTGTTCAGGCATACCGCTGGCCGCCGGGCCCTCATAGCGGATAATCACGGCGTCGCCCGGCTGAATCGCGCCACTGTGAATGGCCGCCAACGCATCGGCGGAAGCGTCGAAAACCCGCGCGCGTCCGGCAAAGCGTCGCATGGATTCCGGCAGCGCTGAGGTTTTCATCACCGCGCCCTCCGGCGCGAGCGTACCGAATAAGGCCAGCAAGCCGCCGCACGGACGCAGCGGCGCATCGCGACAAGCAATCACCTCTTCGGGTCGCAAGCCATGATTGGCGAGCAAAGCCGCCTGCGCCTGGAAATATCCCGCCGCCTGCAAGGCGTCCAGATTATCGCCCAGCGTCCGGCCGGTTACCGTCATCGCGTCGAGTCGCAGCCATGGGCGGATTTCCTGAAACACGCGGTAAGCCCCGCCCGCCTTCCACAGCACATTCGCGTTAAAACGACCTGAGGGCTTCACGTTGAGCAGAAACGGCACTTCGCGATTGATTGCATTGACCGCCTCATACGAGAACGCCAGCCCCGCTTCACGCGCCAGCGCCGCCAGATGCAACAGGGCGTTGGTCGAGCCGCCGCAGGCCGCATGTAAGGCCAACGCATTATGAATCGCCGCATCGGTGACGATCCGCCGAGGCGTCAGACCCGCGTCGATCAGGGCCATCAACTGGCGTCCCGCCTCACGCGCGTTCTGGCGCAGCGCGTTGAGATGGGCAGGAATCAGCGCAGCGCCAGGCAGTGCCAGGCCTAAGCCTTCGCAGAGCAACTGCATGGTCGCCCCCGTCCCGAAAAAGGCGCATGTGCCCGCAGAAGGACAGACAGACATCTGAAGACGGCGAAACGCGGGCGCATCCAACTCGCCACGGGCCAGTTGCGCTGCCGCCGCGCCCACGCCTTCCAGCGTCATGCCGTCTGGGCCCGAATCCATCACCCCGCCGGGAACCACAATGGCGGGCAGATCCAGACGAACGGCGGCGATTAAATGAGCCGGAACCGCTTTATCACCGCCTGGCAGAAACGCCACGCCGTCAAAATGCCCCGCCTGAGCATGCATTTCGCACGCCATGGCAATCACTTCGCGAGAAGCCAGGGAATAATCCATGCCGGGAGAGCCCTGCGCAATGCCGTCGCAGATATCCGTACAGCGGTAATGCGCAGGCGAGCCGCCCGTCGTCACCACGCCGCGCTCGACATCTTTTGAAAGCGCCTCCAGATGCGACGAGCAGGGATGCGAATCGCCTGCCGTCGCTTCAATTAAGACCCACGGCTGATTCGTATCGTCTTCACTCCAGCCGCAACCGACCCGCAGAGCATCCGCCTCGGGAGCGATGGCGCGGCGAGCGGCGCTACGACGCGTCATCGTTTGGGGAGCGCCAATTGCTGACGATAGCGATCTCGACGTCTAATCAACGTTTGAGCGCGTTTTCGTAACTCCCCTTCATTACGCTCGCCGATCGCCTGGACAGGAGCCAGACAGCCGCCCAGGCCGACGGTCAGCGCGCCTTGATCCAGATATTCAGTAAAATCCTCCAGCGTGACGCCGCCGGTCGGAATCAAGGGCAATTCGCCCAAGGGCTCATGCAGGGCCTTCAAAAACGCCGCCCCGCCCGCTTGCGCCGCCGGGAACACCTTCACCGCAGGCGCGCCCAGCGAAAACGCGCGCATGATCTCGGTCGGCGTGAAGGCCGCCGGAAAGTACGCAACGCCCGCCTCGTGCGCCCAGCGAATCAGAGCCTCGTCGAGAACAGGCGAGACGAAAAATCGCGCGCCCGCCTCTCGCATCGCCTGCGCCTGATCGATGGACAGTAACGTCCCGGCGCCGAACAGCGCCTGAGGATACTGCGCCGCCAGATTCTGCGTCACGAGCGCGGCGTCGGGCACGGTGCAGGTGATTTCAATGGCGTTGACCCCACACTCCAAGAGAATTTCCGCAGCCCATTGCGCGCCATCGGGCGTATAGGCGCGAATAACAGCGATCGCCTGTTCTTGCCGCAACGCCTCCAGAAGCGCCGCATGGCGCGCGGCAGCCGTTTCCCGCATTTCGAGCAATCCCGGTAATTCCAGCATGGTCAACATCCCTCCTCGCGCTTACGCCATTGAAGACAGGGGCCGCAGAATGGCCCGAGCCGGTGCGCCGTCGGCGCCGACAAGCGCCAGCGGCAGGCACGTCAGGTCGTAGTCGCCCGCTGTGGCCTGCGCCAAGTATAAACCCTCCAGCAGCGCCACGCCAGCGCCGAGCAAGCGTTTATGACACGGCGCGCCCACGCTGTCGAAGGCTTCTACTGACAAATAGTCAACGCCAATCAGGCGAACGCCGCGAGCGATGAGAAAATCTGCCGCCGCCAGAGACACATAGACAAAATTTTCATGAAAAGGTTCATGGAACCAGGGACGCGCGCTGTTTTTCGTTTTAAAGAGCGCGCGCGACACGCCCGCCCAGTCGAAGGCCTCCAGCTCCTCAACGGTGATGGCGCAGGGATCCGCAATCTCGAAAACGCGCGCCGGACCAACGAAAATCGACAGTGGCATCTCATCCAGCGTCTGACCGTCAGGCAGAAAATGGCAAGGAGCGTCTACATGCGTCCCCGTATGCGAGCCCAACGACAAGCGGCTGACGGTAGCCGGGTCGCCGCGGGCGATATCAAGCGCGCGATACGCCTCAATGGGGGGATCGCCGGGCCAGACAACCAGACGCCCGTCGATGGGAGCCGAAATATCCAGAAGGGTCATCGCGCGCCGCCTGTCCGAACAAAGACGCTTTGCGACCTGAAGAGCCTCTGGCGCCGGGCGTCGGTTGCGGGTATAGTGGGAGCGTTCACCCGGTTGTGGGGGCGTAGCTCAGCTGGTAGAGCATCTGCTTTGCATGCAGAGGGTCGGCGGTTCGAGTCCGCTCGCCTCCACAGGGGTTCTCCGCCCATTGACAGGGCGAACGGTTCAGACCCGGCGCGCGATTGGCTCATAAAACGGCGCTCGCTGCGGGGTGAGATTGCAGAAACGCTTGGGCCTGAGCGGCGACGCGATGGGCTTCGCGGACGCAATCGTTGACCGAGACGCCGTTCAGGTAATTCCCCGCCAGAAAAACGCCTGGAAGCGCTGCCAGCGAATGACGCAGCGATTCCACCCGCGCCGGATGACCCACCACCGCTTGCGGAATAGCGCGCCGCCAGCGCGTCATAGTTTGAAAAACAGGCCGAAGCGGCTGAGGACAGTGAAAAACACCTGAGATATCGGCCAAGGCGGCATTGGCCAGCATGGCATCGTCCCAGTCGGCCAGCTCAGGGTCGCACATCCCGCCGATAAAGGCGCTAAGAAGCGCGTAATCTTGCGGGGCGCGGTTGGGAAACAGGGCGCTGGCCCAAATAGCGCCCAACGTGCGAACGCCTTCCCCGCGCGGAATCAGACATCCGAATCCGTCGAGCGCATGCGGAATGGCCGCGCGTTCCACTCCCAGATGCGCCACGCTGACCGACGCATACGGAATCGACGCGAGGAAATCTCTCGGCGCAGCCGGTAACAGCCCGCCCAAGAGACGCCCCGCCGTATCAGCGGGCGTGGCCAGAATCACCGAACGCGCGTCGAACGAGCGTCCATCCGCCAGCGTGAGCCGATAACCGGCCTGGGGCTGTCGCAGCGATTCCAGCGCAATCACGGCGGCCCCGCTTAGCACGGCGTGCGCGGGCAACGCGGCGGCCAGCGCGTTAGGAAGCGCCTCCATGCCGCCCTCAAAGCTATAGAGAGCAGATTCCGAAGGATCCTGGCCTTTGCGTCCGGCAGAAGGCGAGGCCGGTTTCTTCTGAGAAAATCTCGCAGCGAGCGCCCCGCTGACAAAACCGCCGTACTGACGCTCCCACGCCGCCAGCTTGGGGAAAACCGCTTGCGCGCTCAGCGTTTCGGGATCCCCCGCATACACGCCAGCCAAAAAAGGATTAATCACCGCCGCCAGCGCTTCGGGTCCCAGACGTCGGCGCATCAGGCTGGCCACGCTTTCGTCATCGCCCGTTCGCCGCGCAGGTTGAGCCGGTTCGCAGAGCAGGCGCGCCTTGCCTTGCAGGCTCAGCAAAGGCGATTTAATAAACGCGCCCAGCGACGTTGGGAGGGCGAGCAAGCGCTGATGCCGATAAATATAGCGGTTTTTCGCTTGCGACGATGCGCCGCAGGGCGTCAATCCCAGCGTTTGCGCAAGGCCTCGAATGGCATCGGCAGATTTCAAAAACGTATTGGGCCCGGCCTCGGTTTGAAACCCCTGTTCCCGAGCCGACTGGATTACGCCGCCTACGCGCGCAGCGCTCTCCAGCAGACGAATCCGGGCGCCCGTCTGTGACAGACCGAAGGCGACAGTCAGCCCACTAATGCCGCCGCCGACAATGATCGCGTCATAAAACGTCTCAGAAAGAGGCTCAGGAGAATGGCTCATCATCACGATTGCCCTTGCGTCGATACAACCGGCATGGAAAACGCATCGCGCCAACGGTTCATCACGCGCTCGCGCGTCAGAGCGGCCAGCAGTTCGATAAAATCGGCATGGGCATTCATCACCGGCGCGCGGGCGCAGCGCGACACTCCCAGACGGCGCGCCATCGGCAACGCTTCTTCGTCTAGCTCCACCAGCGTTTCGATGTGATCCGAAACAAAACTGATTGGGACTGTCAGGATATTGTCAGCTCCGCGCGCCGCCGCCTGACTCAGCGTCTCCAGCGTGGACGGGGCCAGCCAGGGCATGCGCCCGACTTTGCTTTGATAGGCCATCGTCCAGGGATTTCGCGGGAAATAATCTCTCATGACCCGATGCGCACAGCGATCGAGATGCGTCGCGTACGGATCGCGCGTGCGCCGAACGTGAGAAACCGGCAGACTGTGCGCGCTAAACAGAATCGTGACCGCTTCCGCCGGACACGTCCAGTCGTACGCCTGTAATCCTTCCTGAATGCGCGCCGCCAGCGCCGCCAGATAAGCAGGACGTCGGCAGTATCCGGCAATGATGGAAAGCGGGGTCTGCGCTAACGGACTTTGAGCGAGCGCCGCGCGCAGGGCTTTAACGCTGGAGCCCGTCGTCGTGTAAGAAAAATGCGGGTACAGCGACAGCGCCGCCAGATGCGTCACGCCGTCTTGCGCCATCAACCGGACGACTTCCTCAGAGAAGGGGCGCCAGTAGCGCATCGCGACATAGACGCGCGCATCCAGCCCGCTGGCCGCTAACGCCTGTTGCAGCGCCTCAGCCTGAAGGCGCGTCAACGGCAACTGCGGCGATCCGCCCCCCATTCGCGCATAGGCGGCTTCGGCCAGCGCGCCGCGTCGCCATACAATCCAGCGGGCCAAGGCCGGTTGCAGCAGTCGGCTCAGCGGCAGCCGAATAATGTCGGGGTCGCTGAATAAATTACGCAAAAACGGCCGCACGCTGGCGCGATCATCGGGCCCGCCCATATTCATCAACACCACGCCTAGTCGCGCCGGCGACGTCGGGACGTTGACGTGAGAAGCGTGCGCGCCCATCGCCTAAAGCGTCCTCGAGAACGTCGGTCGTTGCGCGTTCAGGGTCTGTTCGCGCAAATAGGCGTCAAACGGCATGGCGACATTGCGGCTGAACAAGCGACCCAAAGGCGTCAGGGTCAGTCCATCCGAGTCCAGCAGCAGCAGGCCGTCCTCAGCCATCGGGGCCAAGGCGGCCAGCGCGTCGGCGAAATGCATCGACGCCGAAACATTGAAGCGACGGGCCATCTCAGCAAAATCCAGCCGCCCCAGACACAGAATCCGATTAATTGTCCAACGCCTCAGCCGGTCTTCGTCGCTGAGTCGACACCCGCGATGCGCAGGCAGGCGCCCGGCGTCGACCGCCTCATAATATGCTGACAGTTTTTTAACGTTTTGCGCATACGCCCCGCTCAACCCGCTAATGGCACTGACGCCCATGCCGTAGAGATCGCAGCCGTCTCCAGCTTTGGTGGTATAGCCCATAAAATTGCGCGACAGGGTTCCTTCGCGCCGCGCCACCGCAAGTTCGTCTTGCGGGCGGGCGAAATGATCCATGCCAATAGATTCATAGCCCGCCTCTGTCAGCCGGGCGACCGCGTGCGCCAGAATCTCAAATTTCACGTCGCCCGACGGCAGGCTTTCAACCGGGATTTTGTTCTGATGCGGGCTGATCCAGGGCACATACGCGAAGTTATACAGCGCCAGCCGATCAGGGGCCAACGCCAGCACTTCGCTGAGCGTACGATCCATGGTGTCCACGCTCTGATGAGGCAAGCCGTAGATTAAATCAATATTCACCCCGCCAAAACCCAGCGCGCGCGCATGCGATATCAGGGCGCCGGTTTCGTCGACGGTCTGTATCCGCTCGACGGCTTGCTGCGTCTGCGGATTGAAATCCTGCACGCCCAGACTGACGCGATTAAAGCCCAGTTCGCGCAGCGTATCGAGCTGTTCACAGGTCGTAACGCACGGATCGATTTCGAGACTGATTTCCGCCTCAGGCGCCAGCGAAAAACGGCTGGCGATTCGCTGAAACAAGCGCCGCATTTGATCGCTCGACAGATACGTCGGCGTCCCGCCGCCCCAATGCAATTGAACTACCGGTCGATCCGGCGCTATCAACGCCGCCAGCTGGTCGATCTCGCGAAACAAGTAACCCAGATAGCGCTCAGCCTGATCGCGCTGGCGCGTGACGATGACATTACAACTGCAAAAAAGGCAACGATGCTCGCAAAACGGCAAATGCGTATATAGCGACAGCGTTCCGGTATAATCCGGCGAATCCGGCGCGTTGCTCTGGCGGATATGCGCCTCAAAGTCCGCCGCGTCAAAAGACTCTGTCCACATCGGCGCAGTCGGATAACTCGTATAACGCGGCCCGCTGGCGTCGTAGCGGCGCAGCAGCGCAGCCGACGGCGAATTAAACGCCATGGCTTGCGCCTGTGGCCAATAACCGCGCGCTGTCACGAATGGTGTCGACCAGCAGGCGGACGTTCTCTCGGGGCGTTTGCGGTAACAGCCCATGGCCCACATTGGCAATAAAGCCGCGTGCGCCGCCTTCTGACAATAACTCCAGCGCCAGGCCGCGCACCACGTCAGGACCTGCCAGCAGGGCGACAGGGTCCAGATTCCCCTGTAGCGCCAGATTCGGTCCCAGCCGGGCCCGCGCGTCGCTCAACGGCGTCAACCAGTCGACGCTGACGCAATCGACCCCGGTTTGCGCCATAGCTTCCAGCAGATGCGGCGAGCCGTTGACGTACAGCGTCACCGGCGCTTTGTCGCCAATGGCCTCGACAATACGCGCGACAGACGGTTGAATAAATGCGCGATACGTCGGCGCATCGACAATCCCGGCCCAGGTGTCGAATAACTGAACGGCTTGGGCGCCCGCCTCGATTTGGGCGCCAAGATAGGCGATAATTGTCTCGCTAAGCTTGTCGAGCAGTTGCCGTAACACGGCCGGCTCGTTATAGAGCATCTGTTTCAGATGCATAAAATGCCGCGAGCCGCCGCCTTCAATCATGTAGGCGGCCAGTGTCCAGGGCGCGCCTGCAAAACCGATGAGCGCCGTCTGGGGCTGCTGGCGCAGTTCGTGACGCAGCAGTCGCAGCAGATCGCCCACAAATCCCATACGGGCGTGCGGATCGGGAATGGCTAATCGCGCTACGTCTGCCGCCGAGCGCACAGGCGTCTCAAAACGCGGACCGCCATCGCCAAAATGCAGGGTCATGCCCATGGCTTCACACGGGATTAAGATGTCGCAAAACATAATCACGGCATCGACGTCAAAGGCGCGCAGGGGCTGAAGCGATACTTCTGCCGCCAGTTCCGGCGTCTTACAAAGCGTCAGAAAATCTACCCGGCTGCGAATAGCCTGATACTCATCCATATAACGCCCGGCCTGTCGCATCAACCACACAGGCGGACGCGCCAAAGGTTCTCGCGCCAAAGCCCGCAGCAGCAAAGGGGCCTGAGAATCAGCGGGAGAAACGGCGTCTAGCGGCGTCACAGGAAGAATCCTTTGCGGGGAGGCGGTCAAAGGGAACGGTCAGGGGACTGGGCAATTGAGCATGGCACGCGCGGGTCTGGTTGCGCGCCCGTAATACCCAGACGCTCCGGGCTTATTTTACCTCAAAGGCCGGGATTTCGTTGAGACATCCGGCGGATATCCTTTCTATAAAAGGGTTTTCAGCTCTTAACAGTTGGATAAAATAGACGTAAAGGCATTCCCTTTTCCATGCGTTTTGTTATAATCCGCTTGACAGGCTTTTAATTCCATTAGCGCAAACGTGTGGCGCTTGAAACGCCTGTTCAATCGGGCGCAAGGAGTCGGGTTTCAGTGTCAGCGAAAGGCTTTGGCAAGTTTTGGCGTGCCTTTAATCGCACGGCGACCGTCTGGGCGCACAGCACTCAGCTATTGTTGTTGTTGCCGGTGCTGGCCTTACGGCGCGCCTATCGTAAAACCGTCCTGCCCTTCTGGCGACGTCTCAAGCCGGGGGTTTTGGCCGTTGGCAGGGTCATCGCAAGAATAGCCGCCCCGCCCCAATCGCCAGACACCTCGCAATCGGCTGCCGCGGCCCCTCCGCTTCCGATTCTGCGCGCCGACCAGTTCCAGCCCGGGCGAACAGCGTTGCCGCCGCCCCTGTTTTTCTTTGCAGAAGAAGCTGCTCTGGCGTCCTTTGTCAGTCGCCCGCAGCCAGAGCGCGCCGCGCCCCCGGCCGATCCCTCCTCGTGGCCGCTTCGGATGATGCGACGGCTGCGTCGCGCCTCGCGTCGTAAGCGCCATATCGCGCAAGAAAGCCAGTCGCGCGCAATCGAGCGACCCGAAAAGCCCGTGCAATCGACCCCACTGGTGACCCCTTCTCGTCGGATTCAGCCCTTTTAGGGGGGCATACCGCTTACAAGTCGAACTCAAACGCCTCAAACGCGTTGGGCAGATGATACAGCCGGAGGCCGCCGCGTTCGGCCAGCGCGGCAATCACGTCAAAACGAAGCGAATACGCCTGATATTGCGGATGTTCCGCCAAAAAAGCCAGAGCCAGACGCGTCAACGTGCGGCGCTTTTGCGGCGTCACCGCGTCAAAAGGCGTTTCAGCAGAGGCTGCACGGCGGGTCTTCACTTCTACAAACGCCAGCACGGCGGCGCTCGACAGGAGCGCAACCGCATCAATCTCGCCCAAACGGCCATAACGCCAATTCCGGGCGATTAATTCATAACCGCAGCTTTCCAGATAATGCGCGGCCGCGTCCTCGCCCTGCTGGCCGAGCGCGCGCGCGGTAGGAGACGTCGTCACGGGGCGGGGCACGTTAACGCATCGCTTTCGTCGACGATAAAGGCTTTCTCACACGCTTCAGCGTATCAGAATTACGAGAAAGTTTTAAACGTCGAGGCGATGTTCTTCCCGATGACCTTACGAACGGCGTCGATTTCAGTCTGCACCGCATCGCGCTGGGTGTCGACGCGACGCAACTGCAATTCCAAAGCCTTATCCATGGCCTGAATAGACGCGATGCGGGCCTGCAGGGCCATCGCTTGCGGCGATTCGGGCTCCAGGTTGGCGCTGATGGAGAACAGCGAACCGGTGATGTTCGCCAACTGCATCCGGGCCTGGTTGATAAACTGGCCTTGCAACTCCAGGTCGCTCTTGCGGGCGGTAAGGATCAGATATCGCGCTTGACTTGCTGCAAAACCCATAATCGTACTCTCGCTTTCTGGCGGGGGACGCGGACTTCTTGGGGCGCTCTCTTAACGCAGGGGTTAACGACTTCTTAAAAAATAAAAACATTTTTAAGGAGGGAATTGCGCATCCGCCCGCAAATATTAATAATTTTTAATTTCCCGCGCGCATGCGCGCGCCCGATTCCACAGATCAGACCCCGCTGACATCCGCCGCGTAAGGCGGCGTTTTCAGGCGCCGCTCCGTACGCAGCGTGGCTTGAATCCCAAAAAATTTGAGATATTCCAACGTCCCGCCGCGAATTTCCAGCGCCCCGCGCAAGGCTTCACGGTTACCCAGCGCGTGAATCTCAATCGGACTGCTGATTCGCGTCTGATTGATCAAAATGGCAGGCCCGGCGTTCACCACCGCCGATGTCGTCACCAGCCGCTGGCCGTTGACCGAAATGGCTTGGGCCCCTGCCGCGCGCAGATCATTGAGGAGCTTGAGCAGGTCATCGCTCTGAATACGATTCTGCGCCACAGCGCGACCCAGTGCGTCCGAACTGGGGGCGGCTTCCTTCAGGGTGACGACGATGCCGGGACCTTCCATCTCGGTAAAACCGGCCTGACGCAGGAGTTGCTGGTATTCACGGTCGCGCGGACGCGCCGCTGACGAATGAATGGACAAGGCGTCAGCGTTGGCCGGCTCATTGAGGGCCGCCAGGCGGTCACGCAGTTGCTGAATCTCTCGCGTGAGGCTTTCCTGACGCGCTTCGGCCTGGGTGAGCAAGGCGACCAGATCCTGAATGCGCCGGGTCGGTGCCGTATTAACCTCTTCGGCGATGCGCAGGTGATTCAGCAAAATGGCCGCGCTGATAAAAGCCAAGGCGAAGAGCATTGCGGCGCCAAACGCCGGAAACGCCCACCGATTCAGGCGCGAAATGGCATAGGGCGGAGCGGGTTTTACGCGGGCGGCAGCCATGGGCCAATTGTCTCAGGAATTACTCTGCGAGCGAGCGTAACGCGCGGCGCCAGCGTCGTCAATGGGGAGCGAGGCGCTCATCGCGAATCGCCCGCCAAGGCCAGCGTCAGGGAAATGGGACAATGGTCGGAGCCCTCAATCTGGTCGTGAATCTCCGCCTCGACAATACGCGCGCGCGCATCGTCAGAGACGAAGAAATAATCAATGCGCCAGCCCACGTTGCGCTCGCGCGCGCGGGTGCGCATATTCCACCACGAGTAGCGATGCGGCGCGTCGCAGCGTTCGCGAAAGGTATCGACGTAGCCATGAGCCACGAGCCTGTCGAGCCACGCGCGTTCAATGGGCAAAAAGCCCGAGACAGTTTCGTTGGCCTTGGGCCGGGCCAGATCGATTTCTTTATGCGCCGTATTGTAATCGCCGCCAATGACCAGCGATTTGCCTTGCGCTCTCATAGCGTCGGCATGGGCCAGAAAGGCGTCGTAGAACGCCAGTTTATAGCGCAGACGCTCTTCGCCGCGTTGACCGTTTGGATAGTAAATGTTGTAGAAAACAAAGTCAGGATATTCCGCAATTAATACGCGCCCTTCGCTGTCAAACTGCGGAATCCCCAGGCCTTCGCGCACCGACAGGGGTTCCTGCTTACTGAGGATGGCGACGCCGCTGTAGCCGCGCTTTTCCGCATGGCTCCAGTAAAGATGATAGCCTTCGCGCTGCGCCAGATCCAACGTGAGCTGGTCGCTGCTGATTTTGGTTTCCTGAAGACCCACAATATCGGGCTGTTCCGCCTCCAGCCAGTCCCAGAAGCCTTTTTTGACGACAGCGCGAAACCCGTTGACGTTCCACGAAACCAGTCGAACCGTGTTAGGAGGGGCAGCCATGACGTTTCCTTCTTACTTACGGACAAGCCGGCGCTTATCGGGCCAATCCCAGCTTATCGAGCAGAACAGCCAGAAAAATGGCTGCGCTGATGCGCCCGTTCACGACAAAAAAGGCTTCATTGACGCGTTCCAGACGTCCGGGACCTACCAGCCGATGTTGATACGCCAGTAACGCGCCCATCAACGCAATCGCCGCCCAGAAAGCGGCGCCGGTATGGGGATACAGCGCGGCAAACGCGGCCATTAAGGCGAGTGATAGTCCGTGAAAAGTCGCGCTCAGTTTGAGCGCCGTTGCGGCGCCCAGCCAGGCGGGCAGACTATGAAGACCGACCCGACGATCGAAGGCTTCATCGAGGCAGGCATAAATGATATCAAATCCCGCCACCCAAAAAGTCACCGCAGCGCCAAACGTCAGCGCAAGCCATGACCATTCGCCGCTCACCGCCAGCCAGCCACCGATAGCGGATGCGCCCAACGCCAGCCCCAGCACCAGATGCGCAGCGCTGGAAATGCGCTTCATGTACGAATATCCCGCCAGAATCAGCAAGGCGAGCGGCGCCAGACGCTGGCAGATTTCAGGCAGTTGCCAGACGGCTATCAAAAATGCCAGCAGACTGGCGCCAATTAAGGCAAAAGCCTCCCAGCGCGCCACCCGCCCGGCGGGAATAGCGCGATCGCTCGTTCTCGGATTCTGCGCGTCGAATTGCGCATCAATCAGCCGGTTGGCCGCCATCGCAAACGTGCGGCCGCCCGCCATCGCCAGCAACACCCAAGTCAGCGTCAACGCAGACGGCCAGCGTCCCGGCGCAGCCGCCAGCAACATCGCCGCCAGCGCAAAGGGCAGGGCGAATACCGTATGCTCAAATTTCACCAGCTCGGCGTATTCGCGCGCGCGCTCGGCGGCACGCCTGAAAATCCCGCCTGTGGGCGGCGGAATCCTCTGAGCGGAGGGTATCGGCGAGGGAGAGTCGAGCGTCATAATACACCTGAATGGATCCGTCACCATGCGACGCCCCCTTATTGTCGCCAAAGCGTCGGAAAGCGTCAGCCCTCGTGTCAAAAGGTTTACGAAACCAGCGCGCGTTCTGCGCAGCGGGAGCGCTCCTCGCGCTGACGCTGACCAGCGCGCCAGGCGCAACGCCCGGCGACGGCGAAGCGCCCCGTCCGCTGAGCCCTCCCCAGATTTTCGCCAAAGTCAGCCCTTCGGTGGTCAATATTCAGGTCAAATGCGATACGGCGCTCGGCCTGCCGTACGAAGGCGAAGGATCGGGCATCACCCTCAGCGCCAACGGCGATATCCTGACCAACGCGCACGTGGTGGGCAAATACTGCCAGAAGTTTTGGGTCACCCTGAACGACGGATCCCGTTATGGCGCCAAACTCATTGGCAAGAGCCTCAGCCACGACGTCGCGCTGCTCAGTATTGCGGCAACCAAAGGCGACAGACGGCTCACGCCCATTTCCATCCGCGATTCGGCCAGCGTGCGAGAAGGCGAATCCGTCTACGCGCTGGGCAGTCCCTACGGCCTGCGCAACAGTTTTACGTCCGGCGTCGTCAGCAGCGTCTACCGCCGGCTGGCCAACTCGCCGTCTGATCGCAGATTGCTCAATAATTTTATTCAGACCGACGTCGCCATTAATCCGGGCAACTCAGGCGGCGCGCTCGTCGACGGGCAGGCGCGGCTGATTGGCGTCAATACCGCCGGCGTCAGCGCCTCAGGCGGCAACGACGGCGTGAATTTTGCGATTCCAATTAACGTCGCCCTGCGGGTGGCCAGCGATTTACGCCGTTACGGGCGATTCAAGCCGCCGTTTCTGGGCGTCAAGATAGCCGATGCGCTCACGCCCACGCTGGCCAGACGATTGCATCTGACAGTCAGCAAAGGGTTGCTGATTAAAAGCGTCCGGCGCGGAAGTCCCGCCGATTTAGCCGGGCTGAAGGGCGGGCGAGACACGGTGAAAATCGGCGATCGACGTATTTTAACGGGCGGTGACGTAATTGTCTCGCTGAACGGGCGCCCGGTCGACAACGCCTCACGGTTCATGGAAGCGATCGAGGCTTGCCATCCCGGCGACACCATTACGCTGAACACCCTGCGTAACGGAAAACCCCTTCAGGCGCGCATCAAACTCAGCGATCGTCCGCGCAATCCCGACCGATAGTCGGTTTATCAGTGATTGCGCAATCAATCATCGCTCGGCAAAATATCCGCCAGAATCGCATTGCTCAACGCAAAGGCCTGCGGGGCCAGCGTCAAGCGACCGTCTGACTCTTGCAGCCAACCGCGCGCGCGATGCGGCTCCAGTCGCGCCAGCACGGTTTTAAGCGCAGTCGCGCCAAATTTTTCGGCCAGCGCAGGCAATGAGACGCCTTCACCCATACGCAAACCAAAAATCAAGGCATTTTCCAGCGCTTCTGAAGGCGTAATCGCCTGAAGCGCTCCTGTTAGCGGCGCGGCTTGCCAACGGGCCAGATCGCGCGCCGTCTCGTAACGCGTCTCGCCGAGCGACCCGCAGGCGCCAGGGCCCAGCGCCAGCCAGTCGCCTTGACGCCAGTAATTGCGGTTATGGGCGGATTCAAAGCCGGGACGCGCGAAATTGCTGATTTCATAACGCGCAAACCCACGCGCCTGTAAAAAATCGACCGCAATGGCATACATCTCAGCGCTGAGATCGTCATCCGGCGCGGCGTAACGCGGCGTCTGCGCCAATCGCGCCAGAGGCGTCCCATCTTCTATCTTCAGCCCATAAGCAGACAGGTGCGTGACGGGCAGCGTCGTCGCCGTCTCCAGCGTCTGCGCCCACTGATCCAGGCTTTGGCCCGGCAAGGCGTACATCAGGTCCAGCGAAATATTGTCAAAGCCTGATTCTGCCAAGGCCTCGATAACGTCTTTTGCCTGCTGGGCACTATGGATACGGCTCAAACGCCGAAGCAAATCATCATCAAAGCTCTGAACCCCCACGCTGACGCGATTAAACCCCACTTCGCGATAGCGACGCGGCTCATCGCCCAGGGCATCCGGGTTAATTTCCAGCGTGAGTTCGGCTCGCGCCGAAAAAGACGCATAGGCGCGCATGGCCCCCAGCAGCCGGTCGAAATGACTGGCTTTTAAAAGAGAAGGCGTACCGCCTCCGGCATACAAGCTCTCCCAGCAAGTCAGCGGCGACGACAGGGACGCAACGCGCAAGGCCAGCTCATGCAAGGCAGCGTCCATAAAGGCCGTATGACCTGACTCGCCCGCGTATTTATCCAGCGTGACGTAGAAATCGCAGTAAATACACCGCGAACGACAGAATGGCGCGTGCAGATAGCAGAACATGGCGCTATTATGCCCAAAACGCCCGTCTTGCGCGGGATGTAAAAATCCCTTAAAGTAAAGGGCGTAAGCGAGAGAGCTCGAGGCGAAGCACGCTATGCACATCGTCGTTTTCGTCAAGCCGGTCGTCGATCCGGCCCGGCTCCGCGCCGAGAGCCTGACGTCGGGACGTATGCCGGTCGACGGCGTCGACTGGGCGCTGAATCCTTATGACGAGTACGCGCTGGAAGCGGCCTTGCGCATGAAAGACTCGCTGGGATTAAACGGCGAAGGCGTCTCAAAAGCCCGCGTGTCAGTGATTGCCGCCGGGGCTGAGAACGCGCGCGAAACGCTCAAAAAAACCCTGGCAGTCGGCGCTGATGACGTAACCCTGTTGTGCGATCCCGCTTTGACGCAAGCGGATAGCGCAGGCATCGCGCGCGCGCTGGCGGCTGTCGTCACCGCCATCGCTCCCGAAACCATGCTCATTCTGTGCGGGAATCTGTCGTTGGACGCCGCCCAGGGCGTGACCGCCGCGATGGTCGCCCAGACGCTCAACTTTGGCTTTATGGACGCCTGCAAAGCCCTGACGTTGAACCCTCAGGAAAATTCCGCACACCTGACGCGCCAGACGCGCGGGGCGCTGGAAACCTGGGAGCAAGCGCTGCCTGCGGTCGTGGCCTTCATCAAGGGTGATCATGATCTGCGCACAGCCAATATCAAGGGCGTGATGCGCGCTAACAAGACGCCGATTCGCCTGATCAACGCTTCAGAGGCGGGCCTGAACCCCGCCGATTTGGCATCACAACTGCCTCAGGCGACCCTGCGCGCGCGCGCAGCCAAAGCCCCCGGCGTGACAATTATTGGCGAGGACCCGCACGAGGCCGCCGCCCGCATTAAAGCGTTTCTCAAGGCGGAAAAAATCCTGTAGCCTAATTTTTCAGGGAGGAAACAGCCGTTGATTTCCGGCACTGATGACGTTGCGCGCCACAAAATCTGGGTAATGGCCGATGTCTTTGACCCGCGCGCCGCGCTGACCCTGATGACGCCTGCGCGCACGCTTGCCTCAGGGACTTCTCAGAGTATTGTCGCAGTCGTCATGAGACCGCCGCAAGCGTCGGACGCCGACGTTGAGTCGCTTGCAACGCAATTGGGCGAGGCGGGCGCCAGCGCCATCCTGACCATTGCCCTGCCCCCCAGCGTCTCCCCCGACCCATCCGAAAGAGACGCCCAAAGCCAAACGCCGGACGCGATTTTCCACACAGCGGGCCTGGCGAAAGCTCTTGCCCCCCTGTTGGCCCAGCACGCCCCGCGCTGGACGCTGGCGGCGCATGAGGGCTTATGGGCGCAAGCTCTGACGCGCGCGGCGATTCTTGCCAACATCCGGCTGCTGGCCAACGTCAGCGACGTCACGGCGACGGCAGACGGCGGGGCCATTTTAGCCACGCCATGTCTTGGCGAATCGTATCGGCAAGAGTACGCCTTCTCCTCGCAAGACGTCGCGCCAACGCTCGTCTTGGCGCGCACAGGCGCATTTGAGCCCTCTTCTTCAGTTGAGCCTGCTTCGGCACAGGACGCTTCAGCCGCCGCCGGGCATCGCGCCTGTGCGCTTGAGATCGACGACATCCCCGCGCCCAGCGCCCGATTGCTGGCGCGCGAAAGCGTCAGCGGCGCGCGTCCCAGCCTTCAGAGCGCCGAACGAATCGTCAGCGGAGGCCGGGGATTGCAATCGGCCGAGCAGTTCGCCCAAGTAGTTGAACCGCTGGCAGATGCGCTGGGCGCAGCTATCGGGGCTTCCCGCGCCGTAGTGGATGCGGGCTGGCGCCCGCACCGCGAGCAGGTCGGTCAAACCGGCGTCAACGTGCGGCCGCGCCTGTATCTGGCGCTGGGCGTGTCAGGGGCCTTACAGCATCTGGCCGGGATGCGCGACAGTCGCGTGATTGTCGCTATTAACCGCGACCCACAGGCGCCTATTTTCAAAATCGCGGATTTTGGCGTTGTCGGCGACCTGTTCGCCATCGCTCCCGCTCTGCAAGCGGCGCTCAAAAATCCGTAGGAGGCCGTAAGCCCAGCGTCAGATCGCCACGCCCGCCATCAGGCGCTTGAGTTCGCCAATGGTCTGGTCAATGGCCACCAGCTCATCGGTCGACTGCCGCAAAAAGCCATTGATGGCGTCCATATGGTCCAGCGCCAGATCGATCTTGGTATTGTGGCCGCGCTCGTAGGCGCCGACGTCGATCAAGTCTTTGGCGTCCATATAAATCGACAGCAGCGTCTGCATTTTACGCGCAGCTTCCTTGTGCTCGGGATCTGAAATCTCGCTGGCCAGACGGCTGACGCTGTTAAGAATATCGATAGCAGGAAAGTGTTTCATCCCAGCGATTTTACGCGACAGCATGATGTGGCCGTCGATAATGCCGCGCACCGTGTCGCACACCGGGTCGTTAATATCATCGCCTTCCACCAGAACCGTGTAAAGCGCCGTGATCGAGCCGTGCTCAGTCGTCCCGGATCGCTCCAGCACCTTTTGCAGCCACGAGAAAATCGATGGCGGATAGCCTTTCATCGTGGGCGGCTCGCCGATGGCCAGCCCCACTTCACGCCCTGACATGGCGGCGCGGGTAACGGTATCGGCCATCATGAACACCTTGTTGCCCTGATCCCGAAAATACTCGGCGATGGCGGTGGCCGTTTGCAGACATTTCATCCGCATCAGGGGCGGCTGATCGCCGGTGGCGCACACCAGCACCGAGCGCTTGAGGCCTTCTTCGCCCAGGCTGTTTTCGATAAATTCCTTCACCTCACGGCCCCGCTCGCCAATCAGCGCCACCACGTTAACGTCGGATTCCGAGTTACGGGCAATCATGCCCATCAGCGTGGACTTGCCGACCCCGGACCCGGCGAACAGACCCATGCGCTGGCCTGCCCCCATGGTCAGCAACGAATCGATCGCCCGCACCCCGGTCGAAAATTTATGCTTGATGACCGGACGATCCATCGGGTTAGGCGGTTCCGCATCGACAGTAATGATATTGGCCAGCGAAGCATCCAGCGGACGCCCGTCAAGCGGTTCGCACAGCGGCGAGACCAGCCGCCCCAGCAAAAAATTACCCACCGGCACATGAATCGGCCGCCCGGTAGTGGTCACCCAACTGCCTTGTGAGATGCCTTTACCGTCGTAGAGCAGCAACATCTGCGCCACATCGCCCTTAAAGGCGACAACTTCGGCGGCTTTTGGTTCGCCGTCGATGGTTTCGATAAAGCACAAGTCGCCAATCTTAAGCTTGGGCAGGCTGGCCTCGACCGTCAGGCCCATCAGCTTGGTGACGCGTCCTTTATAGCGATATAAATCGGCCCCATACAGGATTTCGCGAATGCGGCTCTTGGTTTGCTGAATGGCCGCCAGCGGCAGAATGGGCTCATTGGGGGCAGGCGTCAGGCTCATGAGATCCCTCCTGTTGTTTATTGTAGCGGCTTTTCAATCTCTCGCCTGCTGCATCTGCGCGAGATGCTCCCCATTGCGCGGAGAGACGACTAGCCGTTGGGCGTAGTCAGGAGGCGTAATGTTACAAATGTGACGTTTTGCTATTGTACAGAGACGATCACAGAAGCGCAGACAAGCGCGCGGGCAGGAGGCCGCGATATTGATTCGCCACCGGCGTCCTTCGACGCAATGCAGACAAATCCGGCGCGATACGCTACAATGAGGCTAGGGTAAAGACCCGGTAGTTCCCTGACGCCAGCGCCATTTCAGGCGACTCGTCAAGGCGTTTGTCCGCATTTAAATCCAGTTTTTACATCACAATATCGGGAAAAGAGATTCCCCACGCCACCTGTTGCCCGTCCTGCGCGGCAACCGGCCCAGCGTCGGGGCAGAAGACGACGGAACCGCCTACGTAAGAGAAGACGGGATCTGCCGGGCAATCGCGAGGTGATTGGCCATGCGACCTGTGTTTGGCTCCAATGGCTTGGGCGAGATTCGCTTCGGCCATAGCGCAGCTGCGCCTTATACCCAGGACTTGGGCGGCATCCGGCTGGATGCGAACCCGCCGCCATGGGCGGGGGCAGTCGCGCCTGTGGTCATGGCTCATAATCCGTTTGCGCCGCTTGAATCTGATCAATTCGTTCACACCATGCCACCGGCCGACACTCAGCCGGTGGATAATCGCGGCGGATTTCTCGGGCGGCTTTATCGCATGGCGGCCTCGCCTATCGAGCGCGCCTGGGAATTCATGATGGACCTGTTCTCACCCACCCGCTCGCACGAGCATCTCAATATGTAAGGTAAGGCGAAAGGCCCCGTCAGCCGCTTTTAACCCATCAACCTCACTCACAAACTGAAACTCTGCCGACTATCACACGCGCCCAGCGGGAAGACATCCCGTTGGGCGTTTTTATGGCGCGACCGGCGGCTTGTTGGTACAATAGCTCGCAAATTAACGCATAGTAGACACGCTGACCCCTAAATCGGCCCCCTCCGGGCCCATTCGGTTGCCGCCCCGTCACAATCCCTAACGCGAGAGCCGTTTCTGATGGATCTGACCGCCCTGCAACGCAAGCTCATCGACGCCCTGGACGCGTCGCGGGTTGAGATTATCGACCACACCCCCGAACACGCCGGACACCCCGCCTCGGCCGGTCGCGCCCATCTGGGCGTGACGATCGTTTCGTCGCGTTTTGAGGGCGTCGGCGCGCTGGATCGCCACCGGTTGACGCATCGCGCGCTGGCCGACGAAATGGCGCACGCCATTCATGCCCTGTCGCTCACCACCTACTCGCCGACCGAGTGGGACGCCGCAGGCGCAGGCGGTTCAGGAGTTTCGTCATGAGCTCCCCGACGCCGGTGCGCGCGCGCCGCGTTTCGCGCAAAATTTACGTCGGCCCTCTGGCCATTGGCGGCGACGCGCCGATTTCAGTCCAGTCGATGCTGGTCAATGACACCCGTGACGTGGCCGAAAGCATCTCGCAGATTCGCCGGCTGGCGGATGCGGGTTGCGATGTCATTCGCCTGGCGGTTCCCGACCGCGAGGCCGCCGACGCCCTCACGCGCATTGTCCCCGCCTCGCCGATCCCGGTGATCGCCGATATTCACTTCGATTACCGTCTGGCCTTGCTGGCCGCCGATCATGGGGTTCATGGGCTGCGTATCAATCCGGGCAACATCGGCGGGCGCGATTTCATCCGCCAGGTCGTCTGCAAGGCGCGCGAACGGGGGTTGCCCATTCGCATTGGCGTCAACAGCGGCTCGGTTGAAAAGCCCATCAAGGCCAAGTATCCCGACGACGTGACCACCCAACTGGTGGAAAGCGCCCTCTATAACGTCCGCTTGCTGGAAGACGAGGATTTTGACGCCATCAAGATCTCCGTCAAATCCAGCGATCCGATGCAGACCGTAGAAGCGTATCGCCGACTGGCGCATCAAACGCCTTACGCGCTGCATCTGGGCGTCACCGAAGCAGGGACGCCGGCGCGCGGACTGGTTAAAAGCGCTCTGGCGCTGGGTATGCTGCTGGCGGATGGTATTGGCGACACGCTGCGCATCTCATTAACAGCCGATTCCATCGAAGAAGTCTTCGCCGGTCACGAGCTGCTGCGCGGTCTGGGCCTGCGTCAGGAAGGCTCTAATCTGGTCAGCTGCCCGTCGTGCGGCCGCTGCGAGATTGATTTACACGGCCTCACGCGCCGCGTAGAAGGTATGATCGCCCGTTACGACCGCCAATACGGCGAGCGCGCGCTGACTGTCGCTGTTATGGGATGTTTCGTCAACGGCCCCGGCGAATGCGGCCATGCGGATATCGGTATTGCGGGCGGGCGCGGCAATTACTTCGTCTTTAAAGGTGAGACCAAGGTTGCGCGGCTGGAAACCGAGGATCAGGCGCTGGCGTTCTTTGAGCGCGAGCTGTTAAAGGCCTATCAGGGCGACGCCTCGCTGGCCGACGCCTTGAGCCCTGAGGAAGTCGCCGCCCTCGCCGAGTCCGAATCCAGCGCCCGCCAACCCGCCGGCGCGCTGCGGTAACGATTTGTTTCAAAATTAAGATCCTAGCGTTTAAAAAACAACGTCAGTGTTTTCATGCTGATAGCGCGCCTGAGGCGCTCAAGGGGCCGTCGGGGGTTCACGGGCGCGCGGGAGGCCGCCGGGTACGCGTCTCATTCGAATCGGGCCGCAAGCCCTGAAAATGCGAGGCCTGTCACGCAGAGACCTCACAAACCATCGCCACCACAAGAGCCGTTTCAAAAATCGGGGGATTATGGGAATGGGAACCGAAAGGATCATCACGCCGCAAGGCGGCGCTATTAAGTCTTACGTCTTCTTGTCAGGACGCAACGGCGCGCTGCAAGAAGAAGGCGGCCCGCCATCGGACGTCCGCGCCATCCAGATCACGGCGCCTGTTCACCTGTCCTCTGAAGCAAAAACAGAGCGTCTGGCGCTACAGGCCGCCATTCAATCGCAAGCCCGCGAAGAAATACTCCAGAAGCTAAAAGAGGCGCACCCCAATGGGCCTGAAATCACATTAGAGTCGATCAAACCTCCGATTGGTCCAAGCGACGCAATCGCGTTTCCGGCAATCTATACAGTCGAAATCAAAAACCCTGGCGGGTCCTCCACGCCCATTCGTCTGTGTGATCAATGGCAGGAAGAAAGCCGCAACGCCTCGCCCGCGACGAGATGGGATCCCAATACCAACGCCCATCAGAAGGATTTAGCCTCGGTGCAGTATCGTCACGCTGACACCGAGTCCTCGCTAACGCTTCGCGCGCCCGAGCTGGGTCAGCTCGACATCACCCGCGATGCAGCGTACTGCGCCTCAAAACCGACGTCCTCCCCAACCGCAGGAGATCGCCGCTAATGGAAACAGCCCGGCAATGCCACATACTCATTCCCAACACGACCGCCCCCGACACCGGTCGAGCCGATCCGCGACAGAGCATCGCGCACCTGGAAGCTGGGCAGTGCGTTTTTATCCAAAAGCCGGCTCAGCGCGCGCGTTCCAGTTTTGCCTTAGGTGAGGTTAGCGCTGAGAAAAGCCCTTTCAACAAGGCAGAAATCCGCTATTGCGGCGATTATTGGAGCATTCGCAGCGCGAGCAGCGGCGGCCATCACCTGCAACCCAATGATGGCCCCGGATTCATCGTGTTACCGTCTGAGGCCACCGTGACCGACACGTGCCAACGGCCGGTCAAATCAATCAAGCCGACATGGTAAAACGGCCATGGCGCGCCGGACAGGTTCGTACGTCGGGCGGTGCAGGGGCGTCGGGCCGTATCGCAGTAATGCCGCCTTGTGCGCCGGGGTCGGATAGCCCATATTGCGCTCCCAGCCATAAACCGGGTAGTCGCAAGCCGCCTGAATCGCCCATGCGTCGCGCGCCTGCTTGGCGATGACCGAGGCGGCCGCAATGGCAAACGAGCGCCCGTCGCCCTGAATCACCGGTTGCTGGCGCTCTTTCGGCCAGTCGGGCAAACGCATGCGCCCGTCTATCAACACCCACACCTCCTCCGCCAGTGGAGAAGGCGTAATCGCCGCCATGGCCGCCGCCAGCGCGCGCGCGCCCGCCAGCAGGGAGGCTTGCGCAATGTTCAGGCGCGCAATCTCTTCGACGCTGGCTTCGCCCACCCCCCAAATAGTCTGCGCGCGCAGAATACCGCTCAGACGCTCGCGGCAGTCCGGCGCAAGTTTTTTGGAGTCATCCAACGCCGCCAGTTCCGACGCGCTCGCCCAGCGCTTGTCCCCGGCAGTCGCCATGGCGCGCGGGACCAGCACCGCAGCCGCCACCACAGGGCCCATGCAACTGCCGCGCCCCACTTCGTCGATCCCGGCCAGCCACGCGATTGCCGGTCGTTCGGCCAGCACATCCGCGTCAAACGCCAGCAGGTCCGGCAGTTTTGAGGGTTTGCCCGACTTTGAAAGCGTCGCCATCCGCGTCAAGCGCCGCTAAGGCCGCGCCCGCAAGCGTTATCCGTTGGCGCTAATCGCATCGGCGGTGATTTGACAGCTCTTGACCGGCTCGGCATACCAGCGGTAGTCGATATCGGCAAAGGGATTGTCTTTCTCTTCCTGCCGTTGCAGTTCGGCTTCGTCCACCTGCCCTTCGCTGAGCATGGAACAGAGGCGGTTGAAGTTGGAGACATGCTCCTGAAAGCGCTCTTCGGCGTAGTCCTTGGCCTGGAACGTCGTGACCAGAAATGGCCAGTCGCTGCTTTCCAGCAACAGCAGCTCACGGAAGGCCTGATTCAGCACGCGCGTTTCCAACGGGTTGGCGCCGTCGCGATAGCGATCCACCACGCCTTTATAGCGGGCTTCGGCATCGTGAATAATCGGCCACATCCAGTCTGTATTGGGGTTACGCCACACCCAGTAGTGTCCGCCTTGTCCCCAGGTGCTTTCAGGCAGCACGATGGCCTGTTTCGGCGGATTCGTCTCGATGTAGTCGCCCGCCGACTGAACGGCGACGCCCTCGACTTTGTTCATACGCCGGATGACGGCTTTCAGCCAGGCCACGCCTTCAAACCACCAGTGACCAAACAACTCGGTATCAAACGACACCATCAGCAGGCCTTGCTCTTGGGTGGCCTCGTAATTGTCTTTGAGCAGGTGATAGCACAGATTGACGAAGTGCTCGGCCTGAGATTCCACCTGACGGAAGGCCAGCACCGGATCATAGAGCATCTTGTTGCCCAGATCGCAGTCTTTGCCGGTCAGACGCCAATAGTGCAGGCCGGAGATGTCATCTTTCTTGTGAAACTCGCGGTAGAGGCCGTCGCCGGGATAGCCGTGCGCCGCCGACCACACCTGAAAACTCGCGCGATCGTTACGCCCCATCACCGCCACCGGATAATCCTTCATCCAGTAGGCGTCATAGGTACTCAGCCCGGTCGGCTTGATATGCGAGACGGGAATATACTCAATGTTGCCGTAAATCCCGAAGACGCGCCGCTCGACCGAGGTTTTCGCGCCTTCAATGGCGTGATACTCGGTAAAGAAGTACTTGAGGTTGTTCTCGTACAGGTAGGCGTCGGTGGAAGGGCGCACAACGGGCTCGCCTGTGACGGGATCCAGATAGCGTTGCGCAGGCATGTAGGCGCATTCCGGCAGCCAGCAGCCGCGCGGGGCGCGCCCGAACAGGCGCTTATAGGCTTCAGAGCCCACTTTAAACTGGGCATTGGCGCTGGCCTTTTCGCCCAGCAAAGGCGTAAAGCCGTGGGTTGCGCCGGAGGTAGTGATGTCAATGGCGCCCGCGTCCTGCAGCTTGCGGAACGCGCCGATGACGTCGCGGCCGTAGCGTTTTTCGAAGGCGTCCAGACTCTGTTGATACCAATCGACGTAGAAATTCGCGAGAAACGCCAGATGCTGCGAATGCGGCGTGTAATGGTTGGGATAGCGCGCGCAGTCTTCTTGCGCCGCCTTCAGCCGTACGGACAGATACTGGACAAAGCCTTCCTGCAGATGCGGATCCGCCAACTGCTCAGCGAGAATGGGCGTAATACCCACGGTGATATTGGCCTTCACGCCCTCTTCAAGCAGGTCTTGCAGCATATTGAGCAGGGGCAGATAGGTTTCCGCCATGCATTCGTAGAGGTTTTCTTCGCCGAAGGGCCACATACCTGCCTTGCGGTAGTAGGGCAGATGGCTGTGCAGCATCAGGACAAACGATCCGAAACCCATCCGTGACGTTCCTTTCTCCGGCTCAATGTAAGCGTTTCTATGAGATTTCCCAAAAACACTGCCACAGCGTCCGTCCGCATGCGCGGGTGGGATTCAGCATCTAGGGGAGTGCAAGTTTGAGGTATTCTACATCAGCCCCCCCGGATTTGAAAGCCCTCCTCCCGGCTTATTTGCAAAAAAACGCTCTCAGGCCGTGCAGCAGAGCCGAAGGGCGTTTTAAAAATCCTCTAGGCGCGGTATTTTGAGGGAACAATGGAGAATAATTCTCAATAAAAACCTGCGCCGCGCAGGGGCTTATTCTGGAAGCGGCGTTGAGGCCATGGGTTCGACGGGCGCATCCGCCGCCGGTTCGGCCAGTTCGGGAGAATTCGCCCATTTGACGCGAAGGGCCAGCGTATCCAGTTGTTTGGAGTCGCTTAGAAATTCCGTCACCGTGGCCAGCAGAATCACCCAGCAGGCCGCGCGCGACCCATCGGGATGATAGGTCTCGATCTCAACGGACTCGGGCTCGACGCTCAGCAGGCGTCCGACGTAGCACTGGCCCAGCGGGCCCTGGCGCAACATCACAAAGCGATTCAACAGGGGCAGCAGCTTGCGGTACATGCGGGCGTTTCCTGCGGTTGCAATGGGGTGAGTCTGGCGTGCGTCTATTGTACCGCAAGCCATGCGCGTCTGAAGTGATGTCCTTGCGCAAGGCGCATTTTTTCAGTATCAGGGCGTTTATTCAAAAAAAGCGCGTGTCTTTTTAGCCCCCACCCTTCAGGAGCCATGGACCATGATGATACCCCCCGCCCGCTTCGGCGCTGTTCGCGATGACGCCGTTGTCGCAGGCCGCCAATTGAAAATTGACCCAAAGGTAATCGAAGAAGTCATAAGACAAGGTACCAATATCGTGACCAGAACGGATGCTCTTCAATCAGGCGGCTCTGTGACAATAATCGCTAATAAACCTTATAGTACAAAACTCGGCTCCACGATGAGACGCGTCGACGCTTTAGGCCCTAAGGGCATTCCCTTCACCATCACAGACTCTCGTCCAGGCCGCTTTTTCACAGCCTAACGCCGCCGCGCGCTCACTTGGGCGCAGGGATTTTCCCCAGGGTTTGACGCACAATGTCGTCTGCGGTAAGGCCGTCAAGCTCGGCCTGCGCGCTTAAAATCAGGCGATGGCGCATCACCGCAGGAGCGGCGACCTTGACGTGATCGGGAGTCACAAAGTCGTCGCCGGACAAGGCGGCAAAGGCGCGGGCGGCGCTCATCAGGGCCAGCGCGGCGCGCGGACTGCATCCGAGATCCAGCGCCGGATTGCGACGCGTATCATGTAAGATCTGCAAGAGATAGTCCATGATCTGGCCATCGACGCGAATCGCGCTTAGAGCGCGCCGACAGGCCATGATCTCCTCGGGCGATGTCTGCGCGGCGAGCGGCTCGCCTGACGCGGAGCGCCCGGCGGCGTCTTCGTTAAGGCCTGCTGCGGATTCCAGCATGCGACGCTCGGCTTCCATCGGCGGGTAGTCGATGCGGATCTTCATCATGAAGCGATCGAGCTGGGCCTCGGGCAGCGGATACGTCCCCTCAAATTCAATGGGATTGAGCGTCGCCATCACCGTAAACAGGGGAGAAAGCGCATGGCGTTCGCCATCGACGGTGACCTGACGCTCTTCCATCGCTTCGAGCAGAGCGGATTGCGTTTTAGGCGGCGTGCGATTGATTTCGTCGGCCAGCAGCAGATCGGTGAACACGGGCCCGGGACTAAAGCGAAACGCGCGGCTATTGAGGTCATACACGCTCGCGCCGACGATTTCGGCAGGCAGCATGTCCGGCGTTAACTGAATACGACGGAACCCCGCGCCGGACAACTCTGACAGGCGCTTGACCAGCGTGGTTTTCGCGGTGCCGGGCGGGCCTTCCAGCAACAAGTGCCCGCCGCAGATCAGCCCCACAGCCAGTGATTCAATCACCTCGCGCTGGCCGTAAACCTGCCCGCAGAGGCCCTCTATCAGGCGACGGCCCAGCGATTCAAGCGACGTCGCGGCGGAAGCGGGGTCCATGGTCAAGGGTCTCCTGTAGGCGGCTGATTTGCTGGGACAATCCGAGCAGCGTCTTGCCCGGCATGGGCGGCGAGTCGGGCCCGATGGCGCGCAACGTCGCGAGCAGGCGCGGCGCGGCGGGACGCGCTAACGCATCGAAAACCGCCATAATGGCATTCTCGTCCTCGAGCGCGCGCATGTCCAGACGATAACGCGCGCGCAGAACCTGAGCAAGCGCGCGGATCTGAGGTCCCAGCGCCAGCTCAGGCGATTGCGTCTTACGGTAATGCCAGGCCAGCGAATCGGCGAACGCCCGTTCGGCGGCTGACGCGCGCGCATCCGGCATTCGCACGGGACGCCACGGACGCGCAGCGGCCCACAGGCCCAGGAGCGCGAGCAGGAGCAAGAGGCGCGCGCTACCGGCAAGGGGCGTGCGCATGTAATAACTCAGCAGGTTGGGCGCTTGCTGATAGCCGTGCACATACTCGTTTATCCAGACAGGCTTGCCCTCGCGGGTCAGGACATTGGCCATAAACTGCAAGTTATCGGCGCCCGTGTCCATCAGGTACCGGTTGCTGACCAGATCGGGGGCGCTGGCGACAATCACGCGCCCTTTGCCAAGCGGCGTCTCCATCATGACGGCGCGCCCTACGTCATCGCGTAACAGAATACGGCTCTGACGCGACGGTTGCAGGCGGGCCGCACTGCGCGTTCGGACCGGCGCGGCGACAAAACGGGTTAAGGCCGCAGGCGCATCGGCAGGCGTCGATAGCGTGAATTCGCGTCGAAACGTCGCCGCATCCGGTTTCATCTGGTGGCCGGTTTTGTCAGACGTACCCTGCGACGCGCGCGCCAGCGCAACAGGTTGCGGGATCAGCCCGGTCATTTCCTTCAGCAGGCGGCGATCCGCCAGCGAGGCGAAGTTGTCCAGCCAGATGAGCGTGTGCCCTTCGGCGATCCAGCGAATCAGGCGATGGCGAAAAGACGCCTCGCGCACCGCTTGTCGAGACGCGTCCCGTTCGTGAGGAGCGCTAAACGCGCTGCCGGACGGGGCGACAATCACCAAGGCGATGCGAGACAAATCGCTGCCGGCTTCTGCGGATTGTCGCAGGAGCGTCTGAAAATCGTCACGCCACACGCCCACAGGCATCCCGCTTCGCGCCATGGCCTCGCGCCAGCCCAAAGCCCCTTGCGGACGGGCGCTAAAGACGGAAGGATCATCCTGTTTCGCGCCTTCTCCCGGCGGCGGCCCCTTGGCGAGTTGCGCAAGACCCGACAGCAGCGCCAGCGCTGCGATCACCAGCGTCAACGACAGCCAGAAGCGCGGGTGACGCATCAGGCGCCTCCTTGCGTCAAGACGACGGGCGCGGCGGTTTTCAGCGTATTTTCGAGCGATTTCTCCAGCGCATCGCTCTGGGCAAGGCATTCGTCAAAGCGCTCGGCGTTGAGAACCCGGGCGCCAAAACGCGCCGCTTCAAAGGTCCGGCTCAGAGCGGCAAAAGACGCCGACGCCCCGCGCGCCTCGCCGCCACAGCCCGCCAGACGGCGCAGAATCTCCAGACGCGTGCGGCTCGCATCGTACGGCGCCCAGCCGACTTCATCGAGTCGACGCACAGCGGCCAGATACAGCTCGCGCACGCCCGCCTCGAATTGTCCCAGAGAGGCCAGACGCGCAGCCTCTCGCCGGTGCGCAGCCGCGCTTGTGTAAGCCGTCTCGCTGCCTGAGGCCAATCGCGGCGCGCGCGCAGCCATCCAGCGGCGATAGCGACGCCGCGCCCACGAAAACCCGACAACAAGCCCCATCAGTAGGGCCGTCAGAGCGATGGTCAGAAAAATCCCTTTCAGCGCCGTGAGAATCCCGGCATGGAGGGCTTGCGTGTCTGGCGACGTAAGCGTTTTACCGAACCATCGCGCAATTTCACTCAGCATGGAGGTCAGCGCATCGCCCAGACGCGCCAGAGCGTCATCAATCCAGCCCTTCCACTGCGGAAACCAGCGATCCAGAAAGTGAGGAAGCGATGGATTTGGCTGAAATTCCCGCATCTGGCGAACCCCCGCCAGCGCCGGATGCAAATCGACCGGGTGCGCGGGCGGCGGCGGGACAGACGCCACAGCCAGAACAGAAAACGCGGAAAACGGCATGACGGCCCCGTTACGGCCTGGAAGTCCACGCCGCCCGTAGAATCGACTATAATACCTAGTAGTCAGTATACCCCAGCCCCGCCCATATCAGCGCCCGGCGCGCGGAGGATGGGGCGTAGCCGCTCTGGAAAGGGTCTGGACCCGTGGCGATTCTCAAAATTGTGGAATATGGCGACCCGCGCCTGCGTCAGCCGACTGAGCGCGTGCAGAAGATTTCAGCCAAAATCAAGCGGCTGGTCGCCGACATGTTCGACACGATGTACGCCAATAATGGCGTGGGGCTAGCGGCCCCCCAAGTCGGCGAGCTGAAGAAGCTCTTTGTGCTGGACTGCTCGACCGATGATGCGCCTTTGCCGCAAATGGTGATGATCAATCCTGTCCTTGCGCGGCGCAGCGGCGCGATTTACAGCAAGGAAGGCTGTCTCAGTTTTCCCGGCGTGTATACCGATGTGAAGCGCTATGCCAACGTCACAGTACGCTTTATGGATCTGGACGGTCGCCGCCGCGAACTGACCGTCGAAGGCGGCGGCCTGCTGTGCCGCGCCATTCAGCATGAATATGATCATCTGGAAGGCGTGCTCTTTGTCGATCACGTTGTGGACCGCTTCACGACAGACGCACAGTTGCAGGAACATCGCCTGCCCCCCATCGATCCCCAGCGGATTCTCGAAGAACCGGATCTGGACCGCGTGTTGATGGGCATCGCCCCCGACGCGCCGCCGCCGAGCGCCGCGCTCTAAAGAAAAAGCCCCCTTCCGCTCAGGAAGAGGGTTGTGGTTAGGTTGGTGGTGTTGGAATGGAGGTTGTGGTGATGGGTCCGGTAGGATGAACGCGCCGCTGGCCTTTCGCCGTTTGGGCGGGCGTCCGCTCTTGCTTCTCTCTTAATCTTGATTCCGTTCGATTTGGCCTAGTAGCGCACGCCATTGCCCGGCGTGTAATTGCCTTGCGCCCCACTATTGGCTCTCAACGCGGCGAGAATGTCGGCTTTTTCCACAGTGGCGTCATACCAGCCCGGGCGGTTATTAGCGACCGTCAACATGTTGTAGTCTTCGTCAAAGCGCGGATTATTGACGTCGATTTTACCGACAGAGCGGCCGTGAAGCGCATTAAAGGCGGCAGCGGCTTCTTTCATCTGGCTGGCGCTGATGGCTTCGCCATCCATCCAGCTCACGTAGCTGTCGTTATAGCGCTCAATATGATCCACCAGGAAATTCAGGAAGCGCGGATCACGAATCGACAGATCCGTCGGCGCGCCTTTCTGACGAGCAGACGAGCGCTCCAGCGCGATCTGGAAGTCGTCTTTACTCAGGCCGCGCACATCGGTATATTCGTTGCGAGAGCCGACTGTGCCGCCGAAGTAGTAGCTCGCCAGACCGAGCGCAACCCCGCCGACGGCGCCCAGGACAAGGGACACCGGCAGGGTAGACAGGCCCACAATTGCGCCGACAACCGCGCCGGCGCCCAGACCAAGCCCAAGCCCGGCAAAGGTTCTCTTCAGGCCAGGCGCCCAGTTGGCGTCGTGGTAGTTGTTCTGGTTATCGCCGATAAAGCGATCGGCCATCTGACTGATTTTGTCTTTGGGATATTGGGCGTACAGCGCCATCGGGCTGAGTCCCTGCGCCCCGTAGAAGCGCTCCAGCAGGCCAATCAGGCGGTCCTTTGGCATCGTGAAGTCAAAGGTATTTTTTAAGACGCCGTCGTATTTCTCTGCGGCGAATTTCAGGAAATCCGGGTTGGAGAACGGGCCGTACAGCTCGCCGCGCGCATCGCGGCTCATCATCTCGATATAGCTGCCCGGACGTTGCGACACGCCGCCGGGAGCGGTCATGGCGTAGTACGGGTCGCCCATCGCGCCAAAGCCGCCCATCGCGCCGATACCGCCAAGACCCAGCGCGCCAAACAGCGGATCCATCCCGCCTGTAACGCCGCCTGTCGCAGCGCCGCCAGCGCCCGCAGCGGCCCCATAACCGGCATTGACTCCACCGCTGGAGGCCCAGGCCTGCTGAAACATCGGCGAATAGAGGTACGCCATTGCGCCGCCCATATACCATTGGCTCAGGTCACTGGGCGAAAAAAGGGCCTGACCGGCAGCATTATAGACCGGCATTCCCGGAACGGCTTGATTCGTCATGAGTAGTCTCACTCCCTCACCCGCGGACGCGTCACGCGCGCTTCCCTTCAGAAAACGGCGTCCGGCGCGCTCGCGCAGACTTAAAACCTCGATAACGGCTCTTTTCCCGATCCAGACCTGTTTGTCACGGCGTCTGGATCACTCCCTGCTGGTATAAAACCCGTCGCGAGGATTTTTGTGCCACCGAAATTTCAAAAACATGCAAAAATGCCCGAATCCACCGTGATGGCGCGATCCGGGCATTTCATACATGTCAAATCTGGCAGACAGTCTTTGCGAGCGTCGCAGCCGTTAAGGCGTTGTCACCTCAGACGCGGACGTTTTGGCGTCCGAGGACGCGGGCTCGCCTTCGGCTTTCGGCAACGCGTTTGGAGACGCGTCGTCCTGCGAGGTCGCTTGCAAGTCACGGCGCTTATCGCGGCCCTTTTCGCGCGGATGACGACGCCACAGGCCCGCCCACGATTCGCGCCAGCGTTGCAGCGCGCCCATCCATTGCTCGACAGTGTTCATCGTCAGCATGGTCTGCACCCAGTTGCGCAGGTTGGGGTCTTTATCGGGCTGATCGAGGAAGCCACGCAAATCGGCGGCCTGATCGCGATGCAGCATCAGGCGGCCCATGGCGGCCAGGGCGTCGCGCTCGATTTTTTTCGGGATCCCGATGCGCAACTCCAGCGCCAGCAGGCGAATCAGGTTCGGATTGCCGCTTTTGGCCATCTCGCGGAAGCGTTTTTTCTCGTGATCCGCGTACGGCGCGCCGCGACGGGTCTCTGCGCGCTTAATATAGCGGCTAATATAGGCCGGGTTAAACTTCTCGACGTCGATGGATTCAACCAGCGCGTTATATTTCTCTTCAAGGTCTTCCAGCGCTTGCGCGGCGGCTGTCGTCTGGCGCTCCAGCGACGAAGAGGCCAGCAAATCAGCGCTTTCAGCCTCGTCGACCGGGCCGACCAGCGCTTCAAGGCCAAACAGCGAAGCGGCTTTTTTGGGCTTCAGCGCCGCGTTTGAAGACGACGCGGCGGGCCGGCGTAACTGTACCTGCGGAAACATCACGTGGCAATCCCTTTGTGGCAGCAACTCTAACTCATGGGCAACCACGCGGCCTGTTTTCTAAGGCTTGGCGCGCCCGGCAATAGAATGACTCTAATCTCTTGAAAACGCTCTCTATCTGTTATCTGGTAGTGTTTTGGGAGAATTATGACTGAGAAAAAGAGGGAAGGAACAGGATTTCTCTCGTTTCCCGCAAACCGGGCCTCTGGCGGCTGAGTCTAAATGCTTTTTTTCAAATGCCCTGCGGATGAAGCGGCGGCGTCTGAGGGGGCTGCGTTGAAACCCGTGTGATTCAAGCTCGCATTTAGATTTGGATACAGGTTTTGCGGGAATGATGGAGATTCTAACAAGCGAGTTGTACGAGGGAAATAGTATATGACAAAAAAATTTTACGAAATTTGATGCGCCGACGTTCATTGACGCGAAAGACGCCGCCGCATAAAATGCCTCGACAGACATTCAGGCGCGCGCGCCTCGCAATGCATCGCCCTTTGGCGTCATGCGCGGCATGGCCTGGGCCCTTCGGAACCTTGCGCAAGACCGCTCGTCCTCAGGCTTACGGTCTTCACGCACGCCCCGTGTTCCCTCAACCACAGGATTCACCTGCCATGACAGACTCGCTCACCTCAGATCCCGTCGAAACCAAACGCGCGGGCGGATGGCTGCTGCCCGGATTCTTCGTCGTCGGCGCGTTGATTGCGTTCACTGGCCTGATGACGGCTGAAGCCCAGGAAGCGCGGGGATCACTGGTCGCCTTTACGGCCAACTGGTGCGCCGCCTGCCGCGACGTCACGCCGCTGGTCTCGGAAATCGGTCAGCAAAACGGCATGAACGTCACGATTATTGACGTCGACGATCCGGCCGCGCCCAAGCGCGCCAAATCATTCGGCCTGACGATTCCGGGGCGCGATCTGCCGCAGGTGTACGTCGTGCAAGGCGGCGTCTCGCGCCTGGCGCTGGACGGGGCCTCGGTCGGCTACGGGCAGACGGATGCCGTACGAGCGCGCCTGCTTAAGGGGATTCAGGGTTCTCGCTAACGCCTGCGGATGAGCCGTCTTCAGCCTCAGCGCTGGCGTCCTCAACCTTGTCGACGACCGGCTCTTCGGCCTTGGGCGAAGGCTTGATGAACGTAATGGTGCGCGTCTCGGTAATTGTCGAGCGCGCGCTGCGCAGCTGATCCCGGATGTCGGCATCGAGCGACTGGCTGTCCACCAGCTTGTCGAGCGCGCGCGAATTCAGGCGCGAGCCGCGCTCCACCAGGCCGGATGAAAACAGCAAGGGCCAGACGGCTGCGTCATCATACTCATAGCTGCGGCGCGTGTTGGAGACCATCATTTCGCCGGTGGTCGCCGTCAGCGGCTTGCCGCCTTCGGTAAAGTGCAGCTTGAAGATTTCCTTCAGGTCGCTCATTTCAGAGTGCATCATCTGGATAGCGCGCTGCATGCGCAAGTAGCGCTCAAGCAGGTACTCCACATGCGGCAATTGCGCAAACTGCCACTGATAGCGCTGAATATACAATTGACGCAGGCGCGGATAGACTTGCGCCAGACACATGGCGTCATCGAGCGCGCGGTGTTTGACTTCAGGATTGTAGCCAAACCGCGCCAGCAGCGACGACAGCCCGTGAGAGGGTTCATCGGGGAAGACGCAGCGATAGAGTTCCAGCGTGTCGATGCGACGAATTTTCCACGACTTGCTGTACAGACGCTTATGCGCGGCGTTGATAAAACTGTAGTCAAAAATCGCGTTGTGGGCCGCAAACGGCGTCTCGCCCATAAATTCCAGTAGACGCGGAATCACCACGTCTTCGCCGGGCGCATCGGCGATCATCTCTTCGCTGATGCCATGGATCTGGAAACTGGAATGGCGAATTGGTACGCCGGGATTAATCAGCTCGCTGAAGCTAGCCACCACCTCGCCCGCTTCGAGGCGCACGGCGGCGACTTCAATCAGGCGCTCAACCTTATGGTCGAGTCCCGTGGTCTCGGTATCCAGCAGAATCAGCGAATCGGCGGCGCGCTCAGGATTGGACTCAGCGACCGCCGCAAGCAGCGGCGGCAAAGGCGCGGGCGGGTGGTCAGACACAGACATAGACATCCACAGTGGGGACGCGCGTCAGGCGCGCGGCATGTTGAAACACAAACGGCAACCGCGCCGTTGGCGTTATCGTCTCACCACCGGCGCGGATTGTCTAGAAGCGAGGCGCGCATGCGCGAACGCGGCGCGTCAGGCGCCTTCAATAATAGCGGCCAGCAGACCGGAGGTCCGGGCGCGCTTGACGGCTTTGGCCAGGCGGCGCTGATAGAAGGCGCTCACCCCGGTAATGCGCCGAGGCAGGATTTTGCCGCGATCGGTCAGAAAGCGGCGCAACATGCCGACATCTTTGAAATCGATGTACTCGATATTGTTCGCGGAGAAAAAGCAGGATTTCTTTTTGGATTTAAAGTCTCTGGCCATGGTCCTCGTTTCCGGCAGTTGGGGGGAGTGCAGTGCGACACGAACGGGTTAAAACGGGATATCGTCCTCGCTGAAAGCGTCTTCCAGCGGGAAGGCGGAGCCCGACGAAGCCGACGACGCCGGATGATGCGAAGCAGCGCCCGCAATAGCAGGGGCTGGCGCACGCGACGCCTGCGGAGCCGGGGCGGCGGCAGGGGCAGTAGCGGGGCGCGGGCGCGACGACGAGGCGGCCGAGCTGGCGTCAGAAGACGAGGCCGGGGCCAATGCCTCAATGGCGCCATGGACCACGCTAAGCGCAGAGGCCTCAATGGCGAAATTCTTCTTGGGCGCGCCGTCTGAACCTTGCACGGCGTCCATTTGCAGCTTGCCTTCCACCAGCACCGTTTGCTGCGGGGCGAGCGATTCGGCGGCGGCGTCAGCCAGACGGTTCCAGCAGGTGATTTTGACCGTAAAGGGCGCTTCCGGGGCAAACGATCCGCGCGCTGGGGCGCTGACGGACACGTCAAACGTCACCACCGCGTTGCCGTTGGGGGTATAGCGCTTTTCCGGCGCATTGAGAACGATTCCCGACAAGAGGATTTTAGCGAGCGACACCGGCGTTCAACTCCTTGCGTCTAACGAGCAAGACGCGCTCACTAGCGCGCATCGCCCTGCTGAGGCTGCTGTGGTTGCGGCTGTTGCTGTCCCTGAGGCTGCGAGAAGGGCGGGCGACGTCCGGCCATCGGGCCGCCGGGGCCGCGAAATTCTCCGCGAGGACCGCGCGAATCGCCACGAGGGCCGCGATCGCGATCGCGTCCTTCGTGATCCCGCGGAGGGCGCGGGGTGGTGAGGGTTTTAAAGGCGAGGGCGTCGAGGCTGACGATCGTCAGACGCAGCACGTCTTCGCTCAGGGTGGCCGTACGGCGGAAGACTTCCACCGACGCCGGATCCATCTCGACCAGGCACGTGACGATAAAGCCGTCTTTCACCCGGTTGATTTCATACGCCAGCCGCTTGCGGCCCAGTCGCTCCAGGCGAATCATCTTGTGTTCGATGCCTTTAAACAGGCGATCCACGATTTTTTGCACGTTATCGCCGCCATCGGCGTCGACAAACGGGCGTAAGACTATCAGGGCGTCGTAAGTTTTCACGCGTTCCACCATTCCTTCCACCGGGGACGTCAAGAGGAACCACTCTACCCAGAACGCGACGGAATTTCAAGGCGCCATCGCGCGCGCCTCATCACATGACCGGCGAGAACGCGCGCGCTGACAACGAAAATCTTAATAATTACAAGATTTAAAAAGCTAGACAAACACAGATATATATAGTATATTTTTAATAGTGGTACTCGACGTCCAGTTGGGGTTGTTTACAGATTTAACTTTCGGAGGACGATTTCTCGTGACGCTGCCGCTCGTGCGTTCTCGGCCCGCCCTGTTTTTCATGACGTTCATGAAGGACGGCGACTTAATGCGAGATCTCACCCGCGCCGTGTTTCACGCGAAACAGAAAGCCGTCTCTACCTGGGCCCGCTGCTCTTACGCCGCGCGTCTGCCCGGCCTGAAAGCGCTATTGCGCAGCCAGGCAACCGAGGCCCCGCCCGCGAAACCGGACGTGATTGAAGACTTACTAGAGGCAGTCAAGACGCCCGCGCGTTCCAGAACGTCGCGCGGCGCCGCGCCCGTTCGGTCATCCGCTACGCCTCCGGCCCCCCGTCGCCGGGCGGCCGCTCTTGGCAAACCGCGCTCGCCCGCGTTCCCCACACGAGTTTTACGGCGCTGGATCAAGCGCAAGGCCTTTTTACTCAGGCATCAGGCCATGATTGAGCGCGATCTGTCCCTCTGGCCGCTGGAGGCCGTCTGCTGGAAGACGTTTGTGCAGATGAGCAGACGTCAGCGCCAGCGTTACGCCCGGCGAATTTTACGCCCGCGCAAAGCGCTCGAATGGGCCGAATGGCTCGTGAGCGAACCCGGCGAGCACCCCGAAAGCGGGCGCTATCGCACCGCTGGTAAGCCTGCGTCTTCTGCAAGCGGCCCTGACAACGCCGCGCCTGCGCGCTATTTGCATGACCGCAGCCCGCCCTAGACGCTTCAAACAGTCCGGCGAGGGCGTCTGCCAAACGCCCGAAGCCGATCGGCTAGAGCAGCGATTGCGCGTCCACATCCAGCAACAGGCGAAGCTCTGCGGGCGGACGACAGGCGGCGATAAACGCCGTGAGTCGCTCGTGAAACGCTGGCCCGCCGCGACTTTTGATCAGCAGGTGATAACGCGCGCGATCCTGTAGCCGCGCAATGACGCAGGGCGCAGGACCCAGTAACGAGGCCGGGGCTTCGGGCGATGCCTCAGCCAATCCGCGCGCCTGAAGATTCGCCGCCAGCGCCACGCCAAAGCGCTGTACTGCGGCTTCGTCTTCGCCGCTGACAATCAGCCGAAACAGCTGGGAAAAAGGCGGAAAGCCATAGGCTTGCCGCATGACGCGCTCATGCTCAAAAAACGCGTCGTAGTCTTGCGCCTGCGCCAGTTGCACGACCGGATGCTCCGGGTTCAGCGTCTGCAAGAGAGCCATCCCGGGCTTCTCACCGCGTCCGGCCCGCCCGGCAACTTGGGTCAAGAGCTGAAATCCCCGCTCCGAGGCGCGATAATCGGGCAAGGAAAAAGCGCTGTCGGCCTGAATCACGCCCACCAGCGTGACATTGGGGATATCCAGCCCTTTGGCGACCATCTGCGTGCCAACCAGCACGTCGGCCTGACCGGCGGCAAAACCGTCCAGAATCGACTGGGCTTCGCGACGCCGACTCATGACATCGCTATCGAGACGCAAAATACGGGCTTGCGGTAACAGCGTCGCCAGTTCGGCTGCCACGCGCTGGGTTCCGGCCCCACGCTGAATCACCGCCATGCTGGCGCAGTGCGGGCAATACTGCGGCGCAAGCCCCTGATACCCGCAGTGATGACAACGCGTGACGCGCCCATTCTCATGCGCCGTCAGCGACACCGCGCATGACGGGCACTGAAACACGTGCCCGCAGCCGCCGCACTGGATCAGCGTATGGAAGCCGCGCCGGTTCATCAGCACCAACGCCTGTTCGCCGCGCCCCAGCGTCTCTTCCAGCGCGTTGCGCAGGGTCAGGGAGATGACGCCGCCTTTTCGGGCCAAGGGCTCTACGCGCATATCCACCAGCGTGGCGCGGGCCATGGCGCGTCCGGCGGCCCGAGAAGGCAGCGTCAACAGGCGATCGTCGTTGTACGCTCGCCAGTAATGAGCGACATCAGGCGTGGCGCTCCCCAGAATGAGCCGGGCGCCGCATCGGCGGGCGCGCTCCTGCGCCAGCGTCAGCGCATGATAGCGCGGCGCGGGGGATTCCTGCTTGAAACTGCCGTCGTGCGCCTCGTCGAGAATCACCAGCCCCAGCGACGCCATCGGCAAAAAGGCCGCCGAGCGCGCGCCAATCACCACCCGCCGCTCGCCGCGCCGCAGTTGATTCCACGCTTGCAGGCGCTCGCCTTCAGCGAGATCGCTATGCCACAGCGTGACGGTATCCCAGCCAAAACGCCGCACGAAGCGCCGCGCAATCTGGGACGTCAGCGCAATCTCAGGAACCAGAATCATCACGCTGCGGCCTTCGGCCAGCGTGCGGGCGCACAACTCCAGATAGACCTCGGTTTTGCCAGAACCCGTCACCCCATACAGAAGCCATGGAAGGGCGTCCGGCGGGCAACTCATCACGGTTTCCACGGCAGCGCGCTGATCCCGATTCAACGTAAGCGGCGTCTCTTTGCGATCCTCCCTATCGACGGGCTCAGGCGGCCAGAGGGCGGCCATCGGCGGCAAGGCGTCGATACGGGCGCGCCCGGCCTTTACCAGAAGCGCCAGCGCGCGAGCGTTTACGCCGCTGACGGCTTGCAGCTCGCGCTTCCACATCGCGCCGCCCGCCGCCTGTAAAGCCTTCAGGGCAGAATCCGCCTCCGGCGCCAGCGTCGCGCCGGGGTCGGACGGCTCGTAAAGCGTTACCCGCTGAATGGGCCGCGAGGACGCAACACCCGATGTCATACGGGTTTGGGCGCACGCCCAGCCGCGGCCGGCAAGCGTATGAAGCGCGCGCGCCAGTCGCGTCGGCGAGTATTTGAGCGAAGAAGCCAGATATCGCGGCGTAAAGCCCTTGTCGCGGGCTTGCAGAAAGCGCAGCAGAGCGGCCGCATCGGGATCGAGGGCGCTCAAGGCGCTCAGGGCCATCTCCGGGATAACCGCGTCCGGGACCAGGGCAATCTCACGGCGAATCTTGCGCAGCAGACCGGCGGGCAGAGCGCAGGCGATGACGCTGGCCAGCGGCGAGGCGTAATAAGCGGCAATCCAGCGCCAGAAGTCCAAATCCGCCGCATCAAACAGGGGCTCGTCACACAGGACGTCCTCAATCTCGCGCAAGGCGCGCGGCGGTCCGTTTTCTTGAGGCGGATCTACCTCAATTACCAGCCCATTCAGCGCGGCCTGACGCCCGAACGGCGCCAGCACGGCCATGCCCACTTGCGCCGCTTGCGCCAGATGCGGCGGCGCATAGTAAGTAAACGAGCGGCCGTCGAGGGCGCGGGCCTCGCTGTCAATCAGCACGCCCACGCGCCGTAACAGGCCTGCTTCTGTCCGACCATCGGGCAGAGCATTTGGCGCTGCGGCGTCATGAGGGCAAGCAGACTTCATGCGTCGATTATGACCGTCCGTCGCCGACGTTGGCAAGCCCTGACGCGCGACTAGTTGCCGCCTGGGCCGTCCGACAACTTCAGCACTGCCATAAAGGCCTCCTGCGGGATCTCCACCCGACCGACGGACTTCATGCGCTTCTTGCCGGCCTTCTGCTTCTCCAGTAGCTTGCGCTTGCGGCTGATATCGCCGCCATAGCACTTGTCCAGCACGTTCTTGCGCATGGCGCTGACCGTCGTGCGGGCGATAATCTTGCCCCCAATGGCCGCCTGAATCGGCACCTCGAACAATTGGCGCGGGATGATGTCCTTGAGCTTAACGGCCAGCGCATGCCCGACGTTGCGCGCCTTATCGTGGTGGACGATGGTGCTGAGGGCGTCCACAGGCTCGCCACTCACCAGAATATCGAGTTTGACCAGATTTGAGCGCCGGTAGCCCGAAAAATGATAGTCCATGGAAGCATAGCCCTTCGAGCGCGATTTGAGCTGATCATAGAAGTCGGTGATCATTTCGTTGAGGGGCAGCTCATAATGCAGCGTCACGCGCTTCTCGTCGAGGTAGTTCATGCCCATGAACTCGCCTCGGCGCTCCTGAGCCAGATCCATCAGGTTGCCGACGTACTCGCGGGGCGCAAAAATATCCAGCTTGACGTAGGGCTCCTCAATAAAATCGCGCTTTTGCGGGTCGGGGAGCTTGGCCGGATTGTCCACCTCAATCATCTCGCCGCGCGTGGTATGGACGTGATAGACCACGCTGGGCGCCGTGGTAATGAGCGACATCCCAAACTCACGCTCCAGGCGCTCCTGGACGATCTCCATGTGGAGCAGGCCCAGAAACCCGCAGCGAAAGCCATGGCCGAGCGCCTCAGAGCTTTCCGGCTCAAAGGCGATGCTGGCGTCATTGAGCTTGAGCTTTTCGAGCGATTCCTTGAGATCGGCGTAGTCGTCGTTATCGACGGGATACATGCCGCAAAACACCATCGGGACGGCTTTTTTGTAGCCAGGCAGGGCGTCATGCGAGCCGCCTTCCACCGTCGTGACCGTATCGCCGACAAAATAGCCCATCTCTTTAATAGAAGCCGCCATATAGCCCACTTCGCCGGAGAGCAGTTCTGGGCGGGCCGATCGAAAGGGGCTCATCACGCCAACCTCGGTCACGTCGAAGACGCGGCCGTTTTCCATAAAGCGAATACGGTCGCCTTTGCGTAATGCGCCATCCACGACCCGAAGATAGGTGATGACGCCCAGATACGAATCGAAGTAACTGTCAAAAACCAGCGCTCGAAGGGGTTTTTGGGTCTGAATCAGGGGAGGCGGCACGCGTTCAATGAGTGCGGCGAGAATTTCCTGAATGCCTTCGCCGGTCTTGGCGCTGGCGAGAATGGCCTGAGAGGCGTCAATGCCAACGACTTCCTCGATTTCGCGCCGCACGCGTTCAGGGTCAGCGGCGGGCAGGTCAATTTTGTTAATAACCGGGATAATTTCCAGGTTATTCTCCAGCGCCATGTAGACGTTGGCCAGCGTCTGGGCTTCGACGCCCTGCGACGCATCGACAACCAGCAGCGCGCCTTCGCAGGCCTGAAGGCTGCGCGAGACTTCATAGCTGAAATCCACGTGCCCGGGCGTGTCAATGAGATTCAGAGCGTAGGTCTGGCCTTGATAGGTCGCCGTCATGCGCGCGGCTTGCAGCTTGATGGTGATGCCGCGCTCCTGCTCCAGTTCCAGCGTATCGAGAAATTGCGCCTTCATGACGCGTTTATCCACCGTGGCGGTGGCTTCCAGCAGGCGATCGGCCAGCGTGGACTTGCCATGGTCGATATGGGCGATAATGCAGAAATTACGAATCAGGGCGTCAGTCATCGGAACGCTCGCAAGACAAGGGCGATGTTCCGTCATTGTAGGGGAAACACGCGCAAGCGGCGCGCGTCTACAAAAGACAGCCCCCACAAGACAGCTTTCAGGAGAGATCGCCTGGCGCCTACTGATTCAGGTAATTCTTGAGGCTTTTGACGGCGCGGCTGTTGCGGCACATCTTGCGCAGCTTATTGAGGGCGCGGGTCTCGATCTGGCGCACGCGTTCGCGCGAGACGCCGAACAACTGGCCAATTTCTTCCAGCGTGCGCTTGTTGCCGTCTTTCAGGCCAAAGCGAAGCTCCAGCACGTCTTTCTCCCGCGGACGCAGCGTAGTCAGGACTTTTTCGATCTCGTGCATGAGGCTCTCTTGCGAGACGCGCAGATCGGGCGACTCGCTGGAGTCATCAACCAGCAGGTCGCCGATTTTAGAATGATCGTCCTTGGCATAAAGCGGCGCTTCGAGGCTGATGGTCGATTGCGTCGCCTTGAGAGCCAGACGCAGCTTGCCCAGCGAGATATCCATACGCTGAGCCAGTTCTTCCTTGGTCGGCGTGCGGCCCAACTCATGGGTGAGTTCGCGGGTAACCTTCTTGAGCTTGCCGATGGTCTCAATCATGTGCACCGGCAGGCGAATCGTTCGGGACTTATCCGCAATGCCGCGCGTAATGGCCTGTTGAATCCACCAGGTGGCATAGGTCGAAAACTTGAAGCCGCGCCGGTAGTCAAACTTCTCGGCGGCGCGAATCAGACCCAGATTGCCCTCTTGAATCAGATCCAGAAAGGACAGCCCGCGCCCGATATACTTCTTGGCGATGCTGACAACCAGGCGCAAATTGGCCTGCACCAGCGCAGCCTTGGCCTCTTCGTCGCCTTCTGAGATGCGCCGGGCGAGATCGCGCTCAGCGTCCGGGCTTAGCAGCTTGACCCGGCCAATCTGCTGGAGGTACATCTTGACGGAATCGTCAGCGGCGGAAGGCCCGGCATCGGCGGTGGCGTCCTCCTCTTCGGCGATTTCCACGCGATCGTCGCCATCGTTGGGCTCTGGCGGCGGGGGCGGGGTTTCGTCATCCGGATCGCCGGGATCGGCCTCGGCGATGGCCGGACCATACCCTCCGGGCTCCATCACGTCTTCCAGCGCGTCAAACTCGTCGCCGCCCAATGAGCGCGCCCCTTTTGGCCTGCGTTCCTTCGATGTCGCCATAAACCCTCGTCCGTCCCAGCTGCAGTTCGGCGCCAGTGCATCCGCCTCTCCCGTACGTGGCCAGTCTACCCCAATTATAATCCGGGCGGGGCGAATGCCAAGGCAAAACCCTTTAAGTGAAGGAGGTCTCTGCGCGTTGCGCGCGCGCACGATTCATTACGGCGCAACAGCGTCAGCGTTGGGCGCAGCAGCAGGGGGCGAGGCGGACGAGCCCGCGCCACAGACGGCCTGAAACACCTTGTCGCCCGACGGCATGGCCAGCACGTCGCGCCGGGTCATCATCAGCTTGCTGGCGTCCTGCGTAATGCGCTGGGGCGAGCGGCTGCCCGGGCGATACTGGAGAATCTCCAGCGGCGGAATAATCTCGCGCGTCTGGCAATCGAGAGCGTGGCGCAGGCGGATTTCGCCCATTTGAGGCGCGCTGGCGCGTTTTTTGCCCTTCTTCTGAGGCGGCGCGGGCAGGCTTTTGAGCCAGAATTGACGCCAGCCGTCGGGGCGGGTCGTCACCGAGGCGCTATCGACGTAGAGTGCGCCTTGCTGGGCGTCGGCGGCCTGAAGTTGCGTCCATTGTTGAGAAGCCTGCTGAGGCCCTTGGCCAGAAGCGGCCTCGGCGAGCCCAAGCAGCGCCAGTCCGCTCAGGCAAAGGCTCAAGCATGCCGCGATCGACGCCAGCGACGACTTCGCAGCCAATCCAGCGACAGTCCTGATTCGCGTGATGGCCATAGCGCCCGTCTCTCTCTTGTACGACAATATGATGATCAGTATACCCCGTTTGGGCTTTTTGGGCGTCGTCAGGCGCGTCGAGACGCATGCGCGCACAAAACCGCCCGAGGCGGGTTTTATGCAAGTGAGCTGTGATTGAGAGGCTGGCGCACCCGTTAAGACGCGCCAGCAAGCCTTCCATGGGCAGAGGCCTTTCGGGGCGAGAAGTCTTTGGGCGGGGAGTCTTTTGTGGGAGCTATGGAATCCTATTATCGTCAGGGCGCTCAAAACGCCTTTATACCGGGGGGCTTTGCGCCTGCCCCCGGGGGATGGCCGATGAGCTGGCCCGCCGCCCCGACGCTGGCGCCGCCGCTCGCGCCGCCACCCGGACGGCTCCCGACCGCCATGGCCAGCGCGGCGATGACGCCTGCTTCGATAAAGCCCCCCAGCGCGCCCACCGCTGTTGATCCCGCCTTGATCAGCCAGATGCAGCGCGCCGCAAGCCAAAGCACGCCGCAAGACGCCTGGAGCCCCTCCGCCGCAGGCGCCACACCTGAAGCAGAAGGCCCTCTGAAGGCAGGGGAAGAGAATTTTCTGGATACGATCAATCCGATGAAAGGCATGACCCCATGGCACTTCGCCGCCGCACCGGCGATGGGAATAGGCGCGGCTCTAGGGCTGGAGTACCTCATGGATCCGGGCGCCAACCTGGGCTATGAAAGAATGATGCGCGTCGCCGGCAAAGTCGACCGTTTCTGGGGGATTCGCCACCTCAGCGACCTGCTGCAACACCGGGTGATTGCGCCGCTGACTCAGCATAGCGACCAGATCGCTTCTCCCGGGTGGTGTCAGACCGTGCAAAGCCTCCTGTACCAACTCCCGCCAGAGCAGGAAGAAGCCCGCATCCTCAAATCCATCGTCAACACGCTGGAAAAACGCGTCGACCCGGCGACATTCGCCAAAATGAGCGCGATGACGCGCGCCAATCAACTCGAAAGCTTTCTGGAAGGCATTCCCAAGAAGGAGCCGCTGCGAAAGCAATTGGGCGCCTTTTTCAAGCGATTCGACTACCTCAAGAGCACCCATCTGCCCAATTACGCCAAGCAGTATCACCTGCAGCAGACTGCCCTGAAAAAAGGACTCGGTCCGGTGGGGCGCACGATGCTTCGCTCGGTCGACACCCTGCGTCGCGTGGCAAGCGGCAGTACCATGGGTCTTGCGCGAGCAGGCTTTAATCCGATCGCAGCGCTTTTTCTGGGATTAACGAGCTTTGGTCCGGCGTTGGTTCACGCCAGCAAGGCCGAAAGCCTCTGGGAAGGCGTCAAAACCTTCGCTCACGACTTTATGGGCGGTATCGTCGGCAACTTCCTCGGATGGGAAATCGGACGGATGCTCATCGACAAGACGATGGCGCCCGCCAAAATTCTGGGATCCTGGGCCAATAAAACGACCCTGCGCCTGCCCTTCACCCAGTTCGCGCGACTGTCACTGGTTGGGACCGTCACTGAGCTGGGGGCTGCCTTGATTTTCGGATCCATCATCCAATCGGGCTTTGAATGGCTCTCGCACAAGATCTTTGGCAAGCCGAAACTTCTGATTGAGGAAGAGCGCGCCGCCCAAAGCCCGCCGCCCAAAGCGTCTTCGGGCGGCCTTGCGCGTCCCGGCGGATTTGACGCCTTCTCGCAAGCGCCCAGCGAGGCGTCCTCGGCGTTGCCCGCGGCGGCCTCTATGAGAGAGTCAAAAGACGCAAGCGCCAGCATCGGCGATGTGAGCTGGATCAAGCGCAACCGCTGGGCCAATCAGGATGCCGAGACGGCCAGGAAGTTCGAGGACTCGCTGCCGCCTATTCAGGTCTAACCTCTCCTGAAAGCCCCAGCGCGTTTACCCATTAAAACCGTCACACAAACCCCTGGCGCATGGCCAGCACGGCGGCCTGGGTGCGATCATCGACGCACAGCTTCTGTAAGATGCTATGCACATGCGCCTTGGCCGTCGCCTTGGTGATCACCAGCGCGTCGGCGATTTCCGGGTTGGACAGGCCATCGACAATCAGCTTGAGGACTTCCATCTCACGCGGGGTGAGGGGGCAGTCAGGGTTCAGGGCGGCGCCGGACATGGGGACGACCGGCGTTTGTCCCGGCGCAGCGGGCGATTCGCCGCTAAAGCGGCTCAATACCATGCGCGCCACTGCGGGATCAAGCCAGGCGGTTCCTTCATGGACGGCGCCAATGGCGATCGACAGCGCCTCGGGCGAGATGCCCTTCATGCAGTAGGCGTCAGCCCCGGCGGCCAGCGCCGCAAAGACGTCGCGCTCGTTGTCCTTGGAGGTCAGCATAATCACGCGCGTGGCGGGCTGATCCGCCTTAATGCGCTGGGTGGCCTCGATGCCGTCCATCTCCGGCAGGCCAATATCCATGAGAATCACGTCGGGGCGGGTTTGCTTGGCCAGACGAACGGCATCAGCGCCATTAGAGGCCTCTCCCACCACGCGAACATGCGCATCGCGCTCTAGCAGCAGTTTCAGCCCCATCAGGGTCATCTGGTGGTCTTCCACCAGCAGCACGGTTGCGGTCATCGGCGGGGCTCTCTCTCTTGGCGTGTCTAAGGGGATTCGGGCGCGGCGCGGTCGCGTCAGGTCGAGCGCGCAAGGCAGGCCGTCCGGTCTTTATTATACAGGCATTCGATTGAAACCGCAGGCGCATTCAGGGCATGATAGGCAGATGCGAGACGCGCCGTTTCAACTGGTCAGTGAATTTCCGCCAGCGGGCGATCAGCCTCAGGCGATTGCGCGGCTGATCGAAGGCATTGAGCTGGGTCACGAAGCCCAGACGCTCCTAGGCGTCACGGGATCCGGCAAGACGTTCACCATGGCAAGCGTCATCGCCCAACTGAATCGCCCGGCGCTGATTATGTCTCATAACAAGACGCTCGCCGCCCAGCTCTATAACGAGATGAAGCAGTTCTTTCCCCGTAATGCGGTGGAATACTTCATCAGCTACTACGATTACTACCAGCCGGAAGCCTACATCCCGCGCACCGACACGTATATTGAGAAGAGCGCGAGCATCAACGACGAAATTGACCGTCTTCGCCACTCGGCTACGCGCAGCCTTTTTGAGCGCCGTGACACGATTGTGGTGGCGAGCGTCAGTTGTATCTACGGCCTGGGCTTGCCAGAAAACTATTTTAACGCCGCCTTACGTCTGGCGGTCGGGCAGACCATCGAGCGCGAGGAGATTCTCAAGACGCTGGTGCGCAACCAGTACGAGCGCAACGATCTGGAAATCGGCCGGGCGCGGTTCCGCGTACGCGGCGATGTGATTGAGGTCCAACCCGTTTACGAAGAGCGCCTGATTCGCGTCGAACTGTTCGGCGATGAGGTCGAACGCCTGCGGGTGGTGGACGTGGTGAGCGGCCAGACGCTCGAAGAGCCGTCGGAAGTCGTGATTTATCCTGCCATGCACTACGTCGCCAACAGCGAAGACGTGCAGGACGCCTGCGCCGCCATCGAACGCGAACTCGACGACCGTCTGCGGGCGCTGCACGAGCTGGGCAAACTCGTCGAAGCCCAACGCCTGATGCAGCGCACCCGGCGCGATCTCGAAAGCATCCGTCAGTTGGGCTATTGCCCTGGCATCGAGAATTACAGCCGCATCTTTGAACGCCGCCCGCCCGGCAGCCCGCCGCGCACGCTGGTGGATTATTTCCCTGACGACTTCCTGCTGTTTATCGACGAGTCGCACGTGACGCTGCCGCAACTGCGCGGTATGGCCCACGGCGACCGCTCGCGCAAGGATACTCTTATCGATTACGGCTTTCGCCTGCCCTGCGCCCGTGACAATCGGCCCCTGACCTTCGACGAGTTCGGCGAGCGCATCGGTCAGCGGGTTTTTGTCTCCGCGACGCCGTCGCCTTATGAGCTGGGAGCTTCTACGCAAGTCGCCGAGCAGATTATCCGCCCCACGGGGCTGGTCGATCCGCAGGTGCGCATCCTGCCCACGGCTCATCAGGTCGACGCCTTGCATGAGGAGATTCTGGCGCGGGCCGCGCGTGACGAGCGGGCGCTGATTACCACGCTCACCAAGCGGATGGCGGAAGACCTCTGCGAGTATTTCGAGGCCCTGAACGTGCGCGTACGCTACCTGCACAGCGATATCAAGCCGATTGAGCGCATTGAAATCCTGCGGGACCTGCGGCTGGGGAATTTCGACGCCCTGATCGGCGTTAACCTGCTGCGCGAAGGCCTCGATCTGCCAGAAGTCTCGCTGGTCGCCATTATGGACGCTGACAAAGAAGGCTTCCTGCGCTCGGAATCCAGCCTGATTCAGACCATTGGCCGCGCCGCGCGCAACGTCGGCGGCGAGGTGCTGTTGTTCGCCGATCGCATCACCGACAGCATGCAACGCGCGCTGGATGAGACCCAGCGGCGGCGCGATCGCCAGATCGCCCATAACGAGACGCACGGCATCACGCCGACCACCATCCAGAAAGACATCACCAACGATCTGCTGACGTTGATGGGGGCCGGGGCCGCCGAGCGCGAAGAAGCCCGCTCCGCCGAGCGGCTGAAGCAGGAAGCTCAAGCCGTCGCCCGCGATCGCCTGCCGGATCTGATCGAGCAGTTGACGCATCAGATGCGAGAAGCCGCCCGGATGCTGGAATTCGAGCGGGCAGCCGCCTTTCGCGATCAGCTCATGGCTTTAAAAGCCGTGGCCGCGCAAGCGCCGTCCTAAGGCCGGGCAAGCTGAATCGGCGCCAGCGCAGCGTCCTGCGCCCTGTCCTGAGAGGCAGGCTGAGACGCCGCTTGAGAAATATTCAGCGACAGATGCGCGCTCAGCGCGTTAATGCGCGTGAGAATATCCTCAAACAGCGCGAGTCGATAGGGTCGTTTAGCCCCTTCCAGCGTTTGCCAGCGACGCACGCCTTCGTTAAGGGTTTCCAGCGAGCGGGCGTAAGCGGCGCGGCTGGGATCTCCCGTCGCGGGCGCGGTCCCGGCGAACCGCTCGCCCAGAGCGCTGAGGGTCGCCAGCGTCTGATTCAGACCATCGGCCTGCGCAGGCGACAGCGAGGCGGCCACCAAGGGGTTTTGCAGGCGCGAGAAATAGCGCGAGAATCCAGAAATCTCGGCATTGAGGGCGCCCAAGGCGTTTCGGTGCGGGGGAATCGCGTCGCGGCTCTTATAGGGCCCCAAACGCAGGGCTTCCTGCTTGGCGGCGTCCAGTTGGGCACAGGCAAACAGCGTGCTGCCCATGCCGCCCTGCTCGCGGATGGCCTCCAGATGTCCCAGCATTTCGTCGGCGTCCAGCCGAAAAATGGCCACGCCCGGATACACAAAGGCTTTTTGCCGCGCGTCGTTGAGGATGCGCGCTGCGGCGTCCTCAAACAGGCGGCGCGAAGACGTGTAAATCATGGGATTCAGCGCGTCGATCCAGCCGTTGTTGATCCAGGTTTCCCAATCTTGTTGAATCGCCAGAATCCGCTCGGGGCGAGTCATCGGGAAGACCGCCGCCGAAAGTTTCACAGCCGGACGGATGGCGCGCAGCGTCTGGGAGACTTCTTCCACAAAGGCGCTGACCTGATGGGTTTTCCACGCGATGAAGGCCTTGAGCGAGGCGTCATTGAGGCGATCAATCGACACGCCCGACTCCTGGGCAAAGCGCACGCGGCTGGCGTCTTCGTAGCCCGCCTGCTCCCAGACGCGCTGAAAAGGATAGCGCACGTAATCCAACTGCACGCCGTCGACGGCGTAGCGCGTGACAATCTCTTTATAGACCGACAGCAGGAAATCCCGGCCCCGGCGACTGGCCGGACTCAGCCAGTATTCGGTCTGGCGCGGCGGGAGATTCGAGCCGTTGGCCATGCGAAGGGTTTCACCCATCAAGCCGGATTCTTCCAGCACAGGGCCGGCATATTGGGGCGATTTGCCGATGAGCGCGTTGTGCCGCGTATTGCCGACCGCAAAGCACCAGACCCACGCATGCAGCTCCATCCCGCGTTTATGGGCTTCTTCCAGCGCCACGGCGAGGGGATCCCAGTTCTCGATCAGCGGATTCTGAGGCAGGATCTGGCTGGGATACAGCGGGTAACCAGCGTTAAAGGTTTCCAGATACACCACGTTAATGCCCGCATCGGCCAGCTTGCCAATGAGTTTCCGCAAGCCTTGCGGGCCACGGGTCTCCACAATCATGCCGCGATCGAGCCAGATAGCGCGGGCCTCAACGCGGGCAGAAGGCATGGCCATAACGCGGGACAGGGCGTTCAGCCGACGCGCCTGATCCAGTTCGGATTCCTGACGCGGCAGGTCTTGGCGCCGCGCCGCCCAGGCGGCTGCCGTCTCGTGATAACGCGCCTGGACCATCTGCGCCTGAATCTGGCGCACGGGCAAGTCCAAATCCATTGCCAGCGACGATTCCAGCGCATCATCGAGCCATTTTCGGCTATTGGCGACGTCCGCCCATTTACGCGCCAACCGCGCGTTACGAACGTTTTCCAGAGGCGGCGCGGACGCCGGCACAGCCGATGAAGGCGCGCCCTCGGCTCCCGTCGCGCCTGGAGCGCCCAGCATTGCCTGATCATTCAGCAACATGTCGTCGCTGGCAGACTTCATGGCCGCTTTCCCTACAGCAGGCGCTGGCGCGGAAGGAACCTGCGCCGCCGGAGCTGACACAGCGGCAGGCGACCCGGACGCGCCCCCCGCAGATGCGGGAGAAGACGTCGCAGGAGAGGAAGCAGGCGACGCCACAGAAGAAGAGGAAGAAGCGGGACGCGCCAAAGACGTTGGCACAAGCTTTACATGAGAAGAAGCAGGAGATTTAACCGCTGCGCTGGCTTTTTTAGCTGCGCCGGCTTTCGTGGAAGAATGCTTGCCGGAGGCGGGCGCTCGCGAAGACTTCGGAGCAATTTTCACAGCGGCTTTAGGGGCCGGGGACTTGGACGCGGGCGGACGATTCGCGGCGAGCAACACCGGCGAGGCGTCGTAAACGGTCGTCGAGGCCTGAGGAGCAACGGTCGGGGCTGATGCGACTTCAATCGCCAGTGGCGGGGCGGGCGCAGAGGACGCCAATTTGTCCTGAGGCGCGCGCGTAGCGGGCAACGCCAACTGATGCGCCAGAATCGCAGCGTTTTGGCGCGGCGCAAGCGACTTGGCCCACGGCCAGTTGAGCAGAGTCACCCGCCCATGAGTGGCAATCGCGGGCAGACCATTGCTCCAGCGCGCGGCAATCCGCAGCTCGCCGCTTTGCGGGGCCAGTTGCAGCAACGAAGTCCCGGCCGGGATTTGGCCCCACTCGCTGAGCGTAGGCGTCTGAGCAGACAGCTCGCTCACCGGCATTATCCAGCGGAAAGACAGGGGTTCTGGGGCCATCGCGGCGCCGTCGAGCGCAAAACCTAGTTGCGCCAGAAACGACAAGGCGTTTTTCGCGGGATACGAGGTTGGGGCAATGAGAATCAGCGATCCGCCGTCGGCCACGCGCTTAAGCAGCGCTTCCAGCGTGCGTGGATACAGAGCCGGGGTCAGCGGGGCGAGCAAAGGCGCGGGCTCGCCGCCGCCAAGGCCTTCGATTTGATCTTCATCGATGACAAAATACGGCTTTCCCATGGCCTTGAGAGAGGCTTCTATCTGAGAAAACTGCGCCGCATCGAATTCACGCAGGCGCAGCACCGGCAAGTCCTGCGCGCGTGCGCCCTGGATGCAAAGCAACAGGGCGGTAAAAACGAGCGTCAGGGCGATCGCCGCGCGCCAGAGGTCGCCAAAAGCGGCCATGGGCTGTTTTTTCATTGTTTAATCCGTTAAACTGAAAACAGGTTGCGCAACACAAGGCCAACGCCCGATGCATGCTCACGCTCTTGATATTCTAAAGGAAAAATCCGCCACGCCCCAAACCCGACTGGACGCCCTGTGGCAATTGCTGTCAGACGGCTTTTCGCGCCCTACGGCCGACACCTTGACAGCAATTTTGCAAGACGCGGACGATCATCCCGATGTTCGTAGCGGCGCGGCGCTGACGCTGGGCACGCTGGGGCGCGACAGCGCGCTGGGCGAAGAATTCGGGCGATTGCTGGGCGAAGCGCTCGGTGATCCGCATCCGACGGTGCGGCATTACGCGGCGCGGGCGCTCGGGGCGCTGGGCCGGGTGGAAACCGCGCCCGCGTTGATTCGGGCGTTGGGCGATGCGGATCATCTGGTCTTTCACACGGCGGCGGAAGCCTTGGGGCGATTTGGCGCTCAGGCGGGTCCTGCGCTGCTCGCCCTGCTGGAAAGCGACGCGGCAGATGACGCGCGCTGTATTGCAGCCTGGAAGTTAGGCGAAATTTCTTACGAGCCTGCGATTACGGCATTGGCCAGCGCCGTGCAACGCGAGACGAATCTGGAAGTCGTGGCGCTTTGCGCGTGGGCGTTGGGCGAAATCGGCGTCAACGATCCGGCGGCGATGGTCGCGTTGCAAGCAGCTCGCGAACGCCCCGAACGCGCCATCGCCGATCGCGCCCGCCGCGCCCTGCGCAAAATCGCCCGCCATTACAATTGAGGCATCTTTGCGCAGTATGATACAGGTTTGTAAGCCGTGGGAGGCATCATGTGGTCGTTACGTTAGAAGGCTTATGGGACAAAGGCTTCGCTTACGATGTTCATACAGTGAACAGCGCTCACTTAGGGCTAAATGAATATGGCCACGACATGTTTGAAACCCAAAGAACGCCGATGGGGGAACTGGTTTACCAGTTAAAATATAAGGGCAGACGCGAAGTGGCGCGAGAAATTGTGGAGCTGCTCATCCGCGGAATTGGCGGACTGGATACGGTCAACGTGATTATTCCGTGTCCTGCCACCAGAACCCGGCCTTTCCAAGCGGTCGAAGAAATCGCGCAAGAATTGGGAAGACGCTGTCAACGACCCGTAACGAAGGCGTTAATCAATAGCGGGCATTCCCAAATAAAGGACATTGAAGACCCGGCCGAAAGACAGAAATGCCTGCTGGAGAGCATACAATTAGCGGGAGACTTTGATTTTTCTGGACAAAAAGCGTTATTACTGGACGATTTGTATCAAACCGGGAGCACTTTATCGGTAGCGACAAGCCTTTTAAAGGCACATACAAACGTTCATCGGGTTTTTGCCCTCACGATGACAAAAACGCGGAGATAGGGCCCATGACAACCGTCTTTGTCTCAGGATCCCGACACATTACGCGTCTTAACCCGTTGATACGCCAACGGCTTCAGAACATAACGGCGCAGCGTCTCCGTATCGTTGTAGGAGACGCAAACGGTGCTGATAAAGCGTTTCAAGCCTTCTTCAAGGAAGAGGGCTACAAACTCGTGACCGTTTATTGCGCAGGCCCTCATTGTCGGAATAATTTGGGCGGATGGGAAATCGTGCGAGTTGAGGTCGCCTCCCATTTGAAGGGGCGGGATTTCTACGTTCAAAAAGATATAGCGATGGCAGGAATAGCCGATTACGGGCTCGTACTATGGGATGGTAAAAGCGCCGGCTCGATTGGCAATATTTTCGAACTCGCCAGGCAAAGCAAACCCACACGGGTTTATTTTGCCCCCTTAAAAGAATTTATAGAGATTAGAACCATAGCCGAAGCCCAAGGGCTTTTAAAAAAATGCGCCCCCGCAGACGTGAGCGCGATCTCAAAGAAACTCAAGATTCCGAAATTAGGATTATCAACAGAAGAGGACGGCCAGCAAATCGCGTTGGCGATCTGACCCGAATGGCTTTCTCTTCCCCCCGCGCGCGGCTGTGGGATAATAGCGGCCATGGCTCAAGTGATTCTGGAGAAAGTGCGCAAGGCGTTTGATGACGCCGTTATCGTGCGCGATATCGACTTGCAGGTGGGCGATCGCGAATTCGTGGCGCTCGTCGGACCCAGCGGATGCGGCAAAACCACCGCCCTGCGGTTAATCGCCGGGCTTGAAGAGCTCACCGCCGGAACCATCCGCATTGGCGAGCGCATCGTCAACGACGTGGCCCCCAAAGACCGCGATATCGCCATGGTCTTCCAGAATTACGCCCTCTATCCGCACATGAGCGTTTACGACAACATGGCTTTCGGCCTCAAAATGCGCAAAACGCCGCGCGCTGAACGCGATCGCCGGGTTCGCGAAGCCGCCCGGATTCTGGATCTCGAAAGCCTGCTGCAACGCAAGCCCCGCGCGCTTTCAGGCGGGCAACGGCAACGCGTGGCTTTGGGCCGGGCTATTGTGCGCGATCCAAAAGTGTTTTTAATGGATGAGCCGCTGTCGAATCTCGACGCCAAGCTGCGCGCGTCCATGCGCAGCGAGATTATCCGCCTGCACCGCCGGCTCGAAGCCACTACCCTGTACGTTACCCACGATCAGGTGGAAGCAATGACCATGGGCGATCGCGTCGTGGTCCTCAATGAAGGCGTGATTCAGCAGGAAGGCGCGCCGATGGCGGTCTATCAGGATCCTGCCAATCGCTTTGTGGCGGGTTTTATCGGGCAAATGAACTTTTTTGACGGCGAGCTCACCGAAGGCGAGGTCGCGCTATCGCCAGGGGCCCGACTGCGCGTGCCAGACCGTCTTATGACGCTGCCAAACGGCCCTGTCACAATAGGCTTTCGGCCAGAACAGTGCGAGGATCGCCCCTCGTCAGATGGCGCGCGGCAGGCGCTGAGCGTTATTCCTGAGCTTATTGAACGTCTGGGCGCTCGTCAGCAAGTTCATTTTCGGCTCGCTGACCGGCCCGAGGCGCTGGGCGTTGCCAGTCTGGAGGCGGACGCCTGCGTGACGGCCGATCAACCGCTGACCCTCTGGGTAGAAACCGATCGCTTGCTTCTGTTCGACCCGCGCGACGGTCGCCGCCTGCGATAGGGCCAGACGTCGCCCTTGTGGCGAGCCGGTTTTTCTTGCGGAGCGAGCAGGTTTGTGGTATAGAAAACCAGACTAATTCACATCTTCTCTTACTTCTCTTCTCAGGACGACACGACCCGTTGTCGTCTTTTTTTCTGCGCGTTTGTGGGTAACCGTCGCTAGCGACTGGGGCGCGCCAATGCTACAATGGGGAGTGTTCGTCCCCCCTGAATGCGCGCGTTTGCCATGCATGATTGATCTTCACCTGCATACCACCCTTTCCGACGGAACCTCTTCGGCGGAAGAGATTATCCGCGAAGCGATCGCCTTTGGACTGGAGGCGATGGCCATTACGGATCACGACACCATGGCGTCGCTGGCCCCGGCGCGCGCGGCGGCCGAAGGCGCGTCCCTGACACTGATTCCGGGCATTGAAATTAACACCGTCTGGCAAGAGGGCGATTGCGAAGTCCACGTGCTGGGCTATTATCTGGACCCGACGCACGCGCCCTTGCTGGCCCTGCTGGAGCGGCACCGGCTGGCGCGACTGACGCAAATCGAGCGGATGACGGATCGAATCCGCGCGCAAACCGGATCTGCGCTGGCGTTTGAGGATGTCTTGGGAATGGCCTCCCCGCAAGGCTGCCTGGGGCGCCCGCATTTGGCCAAGGCGCTGACGGCGGCAGGTATTGCGCCGACCATTAGCGAGGCTTTTCAGCGCTATCTCAATCGCCGCAGCCCGACCTACGTCCCGCGGCAAACGGCGTCGCCGCACGAAGCCGTCGAGGCCATCAGCGAGGCGGGCGGCATTGCCGTGGTGGCGCACCCCGGCGACTTGCAGGGGCTGGATGCGCTGACCGTCGAACTCATGGATTGCGGTCTGGCGGGGCTGGAGGCGTATCATCGCAGCCATCGACCGGCGACGATTGAGTATCTCTGCTCGCTGGCCGAGCAATACGGCCTGATCGTCACCGGCGGCACCGATTTCCACGGCGAAGCCGTGCATTACCAGAGCGCGCTCAGCCGTCTGGTGACGCCCTCTTACGTCTACGACGAGCTTCAAAACGAACAAGCCCGCCGCCAAAAGGCAGGGTTTAAGGTATCCTAAGCTCTGGAAAAGACGCCTAGCGTCCGGGCGGCGTGATAGCGCCTGCACGCAGCGCTTCCGCCAGTCGGCTGTGGGGGGCCAGGGCGACAAAGCGCGAAAAGGCTTCTTTGGCCTGATCGGGGCGGCCGTTGCGCTGACAGGCCAGACCCAGTAAATACCACGCCTCGGCGTCGCGGTCATTGACGGCGACAATCCGCCGCAGCTTCTCCTGCGCCAGCGTCAGAAAGCCGGCGGCCTGATACGCGTCGATCAGACCGCGATAATACTGCTCAAACATCGGCGTCAACAGGATCGCGCGCTGCGCGGAAGCAATCGCCAGCGAAAATGAACGCATCCGGCGGTAGGCAACGCTCAGGTTATGATAAAGCGCCGGCGCCATCGGCGAATACGGGTTGAGTTGCAAGGCCAGCCTGAATTCAGCGGCGGCTTCTTCCCAACGCTCGAACGTCAGCATCTGCTTGCCGCGATCGGCGTGCAACAGCAGGTTGTTTTCCATTTGAATGACGCCTGCGGCGCGAGCAGACGCGCAAAACCCGGCCCCTATCAGCAGCATGGCCGCCGCAGAACCCAGCAGACGCCGACGCGCGTGACGACGCAGCAAGCGCATTAGCCCAGCGCAGCGAGCGTATCAGCCGACGGCGACTGGGACGAAGGCTTTGGGGGCGTTGTGTCTGATGCTGGCGCTTGCCCAATCGCTTCGCTTCGCAGGCGCAGCGCCGTTTCAATCAGGCCTTTAAACAGCGGGTGCGGGCGGTTAGGACGCGACTTAAACTCGGGATGGAACTGAGACGCCACAAACCACGGATGCGAGGGCAGCTCAATCATTTCCACCAGCGTGCGATCCGGCGACGTGCCGCAGAACACCATACCCGCCTGCGCCAGAATATCGCGATAGCCGTTGTTCACCTCGTAACGATGGCGGTGCCGCTCCATGGCCACATCTGCCTGATAGGCCTGGGCGACCTTGGAGTTTTTCAGCAGATGGCACGGATACTGGCCCAGACGCATCGTGCCGCCCTTATCTTTCAAGCCCTGCTGGTCATCCATGATATCGATGACGATTTCCTGCTCATCGGGCGAGAATTCCGAACTATGGGCATGGCTGAGATTGGCGACGTTTCGAGAGAATTCAATTACCGCGCATTGCATGCCAAGACATAGACCCAAAAATGGGATATTATTCTCGCGCGCATAGCGAATGACGTTGATCTTGCCCTCAATACCGCGCGAACCGAATCCGCCGGGGACCACCACGGCGTCAACATCCTGTAGCAGGCGACGGGTCGCGTCGTCGGTTTCGCAGTCTTCGCTATTGACCCACTTGATTTCTACCGCTGCGCGTTCGCTGGCAGCAGCGTGACGCAAGGCTTCCAGAACGGAGAGATAGGCGTCGCTCAGGCCAGTATACTTGCCGGCCAGGGCCACCCGCACCACCCGCTCGGGATGCTTGATCGCGTCCACCATGGCGCGCCATTCATCCAGCGCCGGCTCGCGCACGTCCATGCCCAGATGCGTCAGCACCTGACGGGCCAGGCCTTCGGCCTCCAGCACCAGCGGCACTTCGTAGATGGTTTGCAGGTCGCGATTTTCGATGACGGCTTCCGGATCGACGTTGGTAAACTGCGCCAGCTTAAGCCGTTCGCCCTTGCCCAGAGGCTGTTCTGTGCGGCACACCAGCACATCAGGCTGAATCCCGATGCTGCGCAGGGTGTTGACGCTGTGCTGGGACGGCTTGGTCTTAATTTCGCCTGAGGTTTTGAGATAAGGAATCAGCGTGACGTGGATGCAGACGGTGTTGCGAAAGCCCACGTCGTAGCGAAACTGGCGGATGGCTTCCAGAAAGGGCAGGCCCTCGATATCGCCGACCGTACCGCCGATTTCACAAATCAAAAAGTCCGGGCTCAGCGAGGTGGCCGCCTCGCGAATGCGGTTTTTAATCTCATCGGTAATATGGGGAATGGTTTGCACCGTCGCGCCGAGGTAATCGCCGCGCCGTTCCTTGTTGATGACGTTGAGATAGATGCTGCCCGAGGTGACGTTGTTAATACGGCTCAGACTGGTGTCGATAAAGCGCTCGTAGTGTCCCAGATCGAGATCGGTTTCGGCGCCGTCGTCGGTGACGTAGACTTCGCCGTGCTGAAAAGGGCTCATCGTGCCGGGATCGACGTTGATGTAAGGATCAAATTTCTGAATGGAAACGCTGTAGCCCCGTGCGCGCAGCAGCCGCCCCAGCGAGGCGCCGACAATGCCTTTACCCAGGGAGCTGACAACGCCGCCGGTGATAAAAATGTACTTGGTGGATGACATCGATCGTTATTCCCCTGTTGCGCTCGCATCCAGAATTTGCGGCACGCGAAAGGCGCCGTCTTCGGCCTCGGGCGCGTTGGCAAGCAGCGTCTCGCGCTCAAAGCGCTTTTGCGCCGTATCGTCTCGCAGCGTCGGCGCGTAGCCGAAATCCAGCTCGGCATTGACGCCGCTGACGTCCATCTCGTCGAGCTGCTCGATGAAATGGATAATGCCCGACAGCTCGGCCTGCATTTTCTGAGCTTCAGCCTCGGTCAGTTCAAGGCGGGCGAGATTGGCCACATGGGCGACAATTTCAGCAGTAATCTCCATTGGATCGGATCCTGATTGCGCGGAATCATGGCAAGCGGGTAGCGCCGCCCCCCAGTATAGCGCTTCCAGCGCGGCGCACAAACAGGGGGTTCATGGTTGCAGGGGCATCGCAGGGATCGGGGGACAATTTTCGCGCTTGAGGCGACTTGTTGATGGCGTCCGCCGCTGCGGCAGTTTTCTTCCTGCCAAATTTCTGGAGTACAGGTCATGCGCATCCGGTTTTCAGCCAACCACGTACAAGTAAGCGAGCCCTCTGAGCAGGATCCCTGGTTTCGCCTGACGCAGACTATGGCGTTTGCAGGGGAAAAACGCCAGCCGGCGTTTAGCCTGATATTGAAAAGCAATCATGCCGGGCCGGCCCACGATCCGTCTCCTGGGTGGAAGACGCTTATCGCAGCGATTCTCCAGCAATGTGGAACGCTTTCCAGCATTACGCCCGACGCTGTTTTACAGAAGCTCTCGCCCCTGCTGAAAAGCGCCCCGCCCATGGAAATCGAAATCCGACGTCAGAACCAGCCTGACGCGCAGACCCTACAGGGACCGCCTTTCGCGACCAAATCTATCTAAGCGGCTTAAGCTTTCTAATTTCGGTCTCGTCAATCGCGAAAGTTCTCCCCTATATTCATTTCTAAAAATTGGAGACACTTTAAAGATGATCCCCTCACCAGCCCTCACCCCTCGATTTGGCATAATTGAACTGCGCGACACGGATAAATCCAAGTATCCCGTGACTTATCCCCGATTGGCTGAAGCCGTAGAAACAGAAGGCGGGGCGCTCCTAAGAAATAGGCGCTGGCAGGTCCAAATACGACTCGATAAGCCGACCAGTCAAAGCCCCATGGTAGTCATCGCCGATGTGTTTGACTTAAGTCGCCAGATGTTCCAGAGCCGCGTGCCGGATCGTCGCCTCACTTTCGACTCAGGTACATGCGAAGAAGCGCTCTCTCTCCGTGAATTTAAAAGCATAATACGAGCAATTAAAGCTTTCATGCAGGACAGACTCAGCCCGCTTAAGGTCGTAAAATAAGACGGATATACATGTTTCAAGGTCAGCGCAGGAGTTGGACGCGGCGTTCGCGAGCCTTTCGCGATAGAATATCGGTATCTGTTGAGACTGTTGTCAGGAGGGCCCGCCGTGTTCGGCGACGCCGCCAAACGTTTGGAATCGCTCGCGCCGCGATTGGACGCGGCCAGGGGGTTTCTTTGACCGCCCGGCGCAACGCGATCGCATTGACGCCCTTGAGCGTCAAACCCTCGAAGACGGCTTCTGGAACGATCCGCAAGCGGCGCAAGCCGTTATGCAGGAACTAACCGACCTCAAGGCCAATGTCTCGCGTCTGGCGGACTGGGATGCTCAACACAGCGATTTGTCCGTCCTGCTGGAGATGGGCGAAGAGGCCGACGACCCCAGCGTGCTGCCCGAAATCGAAACGGGCCTGACGACATTGGAGAAATCCGTGTCGCAATGGGAGTTACAGCATCTGCTCAGCGGCGATTACGACGCCTGCGACGCGATCCTGACCGTCAGCGCTGGCGCAGGGGGGACCGATGCCCAGGACTGGGCCCAGATGCTACTGCGCATGTACTTGCGCTGGGCGGAAAGCAAAGGCTTTCGCGCGACGATCGTTGATACCTCAGAAGGCGAAGAGGCGGGCATTAAAGGCGCAACGGTTCGCCTGAGCGGTAAATACGCTTACGGCTACGCCAGCGCCGAGCGCGGCGTGCATCGACTCGTGCGGATGTCGCCATTTAACGCCTCAGGTAAGCGTCAGACCAGTTTCGCCTCGGTGGAAGTCAGCCCCGTCCTGAATGACGTGACCAGGGCCGATATCGTCGTTCGGCCCGAAGACGTCGAGTGGGACACCATGCGCAGCGGCGGCGCGGGCGGCCAGAACGTCAATAAGGTGGAAAGCGCTGTGAGACTGCTGCACAAGCCCAGCGGCATCGTCGTGCGCTGCCAGCAGGAGCGCAGCCAGCTTCAGAATCGCGACATCGCCATGGAACTGTTGCTCTCCAAGCTCCTGGCCCTGCGCATCGCCGAGCATGAGGACAAGCTGGCCCGCCTGCGCGGGCATGCCATGGGCATCGATTTCGGCAGTCAGATCCGCTCTTATGTGCTGCATCCGTATACAATGGTCAAAGATCACCGCACCCAGTACGAAGTAGGCGACGCCCAACGGGTGATGGACGGCGATCTGGATGGCTTTATCGAGGCAATGATGCGTCAAAGCCAAGCCGCCAGAGCCGACGAGGCTCTCTTGAGCATGAATCCCGAATAAACCTCCGCCACAGGCGCGCTCTCCGCCATCTGCGCGACATGGCGCCGGTAACGCCTCTTCTGGTCGATACGCTGCCAATACCGCTTGATTTTGTGTCAGATTCACGCCCCCGGAGCCCCGCCCATGACCGACGCCGCCCGCCCGCTGATTCTCGTCCTGCACGGCCCCAACCTTAACCTGTTGGGACGACGCGATCGCGCTGTGTACGGCGCCACGACGCTGGACGATATCAATGCGTCGCTGAGGCGCGAGGCCGACGCGCTGGGGCTGGAACTGCGCATCGTCCAAAGCAACCACGAAGGCGCGCTGATTGACGCAATTCACGCCGCGATGGACGAGGGGCGCGGGTTATTGATTAATCCGGGCGGCCTGACCCATACCAGCGTCGCGCTGGGCGATGCGCTCGAAGCCTTCCCGCATCCGATTGTGGAAGTCCATTTATCGAATATCGCGCGGCGCGAGGCCTTTCGACACCATTCTTACGTCAGCCCGCACGCCAGCGGCGTTGTTTTCGGCTTCGGGGCCCTGGGCTACGAGCTGGGCCTGTCGGCGCTGCGCCGACTTGTGACCTGAGGATTCCCGCGCCTGAAGTTGCCTTTTTTCGTTGCCAAGGAGAGCCGTATCCAATGCCTGTAGCCGCTGACTCCGCCGCTTTTCTCGATTCGCTCGAAGGGGACTTTGAGCGCTCAACCCTGGAATTCGCCCGCGCGTATTACCTGTTCGCCACCGCCAAGCTCAGCGAGACCTATCAATCCAAGGAAATCTATGAACGTTACCCGCAACTCACGCGCGAGGAGACGTTTCGCAAAGCCAAGGCCATCTACGACGCCGACCCCGACAACGAACGCGCCAAGCGGTTGTTTCTCGCCACGCTGGATTTTTACATCGGCAATCAGCTCAGCGAGCAGAGCGACGCATACGAAAACGCCAAGAACGCGCTGTCCATCGAAGTGGCAGACCTCGACCTCACCCGCGAAAACGACGAAAAAATTGAATCGCTTCGCTATGAGGACGTCAGCGAGTGGCTCAAGAAGATAGAGGACGCCCCGAGACGGCGCGCGCTTTACGATCGCATGAGCGCCGCGCACCGTCAGACGCTGGCGCCTCGCTTTGTCGCGTTGTTTCATGCGGGCAATCGCCTACTGGCCACATTGGGCTACGGCGATCTCATCGCCTTCTACACGCGCACCAGCGGCCACAAACTGGCCGCGCTGGGGGCCTTGGGCGCAGACCTCATTGCGCAGACCGAGGACCTTTACGCCCCGCGCATCGCTGCGCTCTACGAAAGCCGCGTGGGCGAGCCGTTTTCGCAGGCCGTTCGCGCTGATATCGCGTATGTGTTCCATGGACAGTCCGAGCAGACTCAGGCCATTGACGCCCAATTCCCTGAATCGCGTTTGACGCCGCTGGCGATTGCGACCTTCGACGGCCTGGGGCTGGCCTTTTCACGCGTCTCACGGACGGTCGATTTTGCCGATCGCGCTCACTACGAGGCCGACGTCGTGGAGCGTGGCGGCGCAAGCGACGGCGGCGAAACGCCCGAAGGCGTCATTCTGCTGGATATCGCCAAGCGCGAAGGCAAGCGCTCGCGGGCGTACGTGTATCCGGCGCGGGTAGCGCGCGAAATTTACCTGTCCGTCAAGCCGGAAGGCGGTCTCGACGATTATTCGGCGTTTTTCCACGAATCCGGTCATGCGCTGCATTTTGCTTACGCCAATCCCGCGCTGGGCTACGCCATGGCGCTGCTGGGCAATAACACGGTGACCGAGACCTACGCCTACGCGTTTCAGAATCTGTTTTTAAACCGGCACTGGCTGCATCATGCCGCCGGACTCTCGCCCGAACAGGCATTGACAGCCGTGCGACGGCAAGCCCTGAACGATTTGTATATGCTGCGGCGTTATAGCAGCAAGATTCAATTTGAACTCGTCCTGTTTGCGGGCGATGCGTCCAACGATTTACCGCTGGCCGGCCGCGATGCGCTCTATGCCGATCTCCTGACGCGCGGAACCGGATTTCGCTATGAGCCAGAAGGCTGGACGCGCGATGTGGACGCGGGATTCTATGTCGCCGACTACTTTACCGCCTGGACGCTCGAAGCGCAATTGCGCGAAACGCTCTGCCGACGCTTCGGCTCGCCCGATGTTCGCGGCGAAGACTGGTACCAGAACCCGCAAGCCGGCGCGTTCCTGCAGCGTCTATGGCGCGAAGGAAGCCCCACGCCCGCCTGGCTCGCCGCCCAACTTGGTTTCGACAACCCCAACGACATCGCGCCGCTGGTGCGCTGGATGCGCATCAATCTGGAAGAATAGCCGGGCGTTTCGATATCAGACGATATCCCATGTAAACAAATCCGGGAAATCCTATCCATTTGGCATGGATCAGTGATATGCTACCTCGCATTGTAGGTGGGTGATTCGCGCTCTTTGAGATGAGCTCCGGCCAATGGCGCGCCGGAGATAGCGCAGGGGCGTGCGTTGCGCAAGCGTGTTGGCGGCGTGCAAGCTCGCCATCAGCGACGAGTCAGGAGGATGCGAGTATGACGCTTTCGGTTCAGCCTCGGTTTGGCGGGGTGTATTTTCAGCAAAAACCTAACGGGCCATGGGTCAGAGTTCTACAGACGGCAGAAGATAGGCCTTGGCAAGGGGATACAGCCCAAGTTCAGGGAATGCTCGCAAGAGAAAGAAGCCCCCGCGTCGATCTAAAAATAGGCGCAGAACGAATAAAAATAATGGGCCTTCCTTCAGTAGGGGGCACACATCAGCTGGTCTTAACACACGAGGAAGCGAAGGAGTTTATTAGATTTACCAAAGCGACTCCCCCATCAATGGGTCGACAAGCGCGTCTCGATCTCTTTGGGCCCATGATTCGGCGCTTTTTACCACCGCCTGTTTATGAATTACAAAATCCGTTTCTCCTAACCTCTGGGGAGGTTGCTCAAGATGACCTGTGGCGACCAGCGCGAGCTTAGAACAGGATTTCCCCTTATAAATTCAGGCGCGTTTTTCAGGGTTTTGCCATAGCCGACGCTCGTGGATGAGGTCGAGGGCCGCGTCAGGCGTGAGGTAGCGGGCGCTTTGGCCTGCGCGCAACGCGGCGCGAACGCGCGAGGCGCTCAATGCGTTGGCGGGCGCGTCAATCAGGCGCGTGGCGAGCGGCAAAGGCTCCCCCTCGAATGCGAGAGCCTCAACCGGCGGGGTTTCGGGGCGAGGGGCCTGAAGCCACAGCGTAGCAGCCATTAAGGCGCGCGGATCCCGCCAGCGCGGCGTCTGGGAAAGGGCATCGCTGCCAATGATGACTGCCAGTCGGCCATCTGAGGTCAAAATAGAGGCATCGCGCGCGCGCAGCGCGCGAATCGTGTCGATGGTATACGACGGCCCGTCGCCGTCACGATCAATCTCGATCGAATCAACCGCAAAGCCCGGATTATCCGCAATGGCGCGCCGCAGAATTGCAAGACGGTCAGCGCCGCTGGCCATATCGGTCTCTTGCTGACGAAACGGCGAGCAGGCGGCGGGAACAAACACGACGCGCGCCAGCGCAAACTGATTGAGCGCCGCTTGCGCAATCAGCAAATGCCCCCAATGAACGGGGTTGAACGTGCCGAAGTAAAACGCCTGAGTGGCGGGAGTCATCTGCGAAGACGTCATGCCGGCGCGGCTTAGGACGAGAGACTCACGGAGGAAGGCGCAGAAGCGGACGACGCGCCCAGTTCGGCGGCGTCATCGAGATAGCCCTGAGCCTTCATCCAGGCCAGACGTTCGGCCTGTTCGCGCTCGCGCTGCTTGAGGCGGGTGTCGAATTCCTTGAGCGTGCAGGTGTCCTGAACATCGAGAATATAGGTGCGCGTGGCGTCATCGAAGCGCACTTCCGCGCCGATCAGGTGGATAATGGCGCCAGCTTCCATGTTCATGACCTTGCGTTGCAGGTCCGGGACCGCCGTGACGCACTGAACGGCGCGCTTGCCGTCGCTGACCAGAAAATGCTGGAACTGTCCGCGCAAGGTCGCGGTTTCCTGCAGAATCAACGGCCATTCTTCGGGAACAGGCTGGCGGCTCTGGACGATGGCCACATCGGGCTCGTCGCTGAGGTGGGAAATCACGAGGCGGTAAAGCTGAAGGGCGTGCGGCGTATCCACTGAAAGCATCAAGTTCTCCAGAGAGAAGGGAAAAAGGTCGCCGAAATATCCAAGAATTTCGGGAACCTGTCGATAGTAAAACCAGTGAATGCATTTTTTATACGACGGGTTTGGCCGCCTTTGCAAGCCTTGCCCGCAATGGGGTTCATCGCTCATGAGTTTTGATGGCGTCGCCCGCCCTTCCATGCTCAATCCGTATGCGGATCCGCTCAGCGCCTCGCTGGGCGCACATGAAGCCGCCCGAGAGACGCGCAACAAGCCGCGCGTTGAAAAAAAGCGCGGCGCCTACGAAACCATCGGCTCGCACAAAGATCTGGCGCGGTATTCCGTGGACGAGGACGAGCAAGGAGAAGGCCTGAGTGAAGAAGAGCGCGAGCAGGTCCTGCTTTTCGCCAGGCTGCGCGGCCTCATGAATTTTTCGTTGGACAACAGCGTGCTTTATCGCTTCGTCTATAACCCCGAGAGCGGACGGGCCGATCTGGTAGACGACCGCAATCAGCGCGTCATGCTCAGCCTGACGATTGATGAACTCCTGCGGTTGTCTCAGCGCATGGTCCGCTATGCGGGCATGATCGCCGACAAATCGGCCTGATCCCGCACAGGCGATGGCCCCCGAATTCAAGACAAAAAAAGGCCGGGGGAGTTAGCGCCCGGCCTAAAAAGGGTTAGGGTTAGGAGAGATGGTACGAACGGGTTGAAAGAAAAGCTCTCACACCCTAGACCATCACTAGGGAGTAAACGTTGCGGATTGCTGGAGCTTGATTTTCAGCTGTTCGCCGGGCTCCACAATCGCTTCTGCGCCTTTTTGAGCCACAGCGGTCGCTGCGCCCAAGCCGCCGCCAATGGCCGTGCCGTAGATGGCGCCTTTGCCGACCTTACCGCCGGACAAGGGGCCCATCGCCGTACCGAGGGCCGCGCCCAGACCGGCGCCAACCGCCGTCTTGCCGACCGCTTTGAGTACGCGACCTTTGGTCGAGCCGCCGCGCAACATGCCGTCTTCCGTCGACACGCGGGCATACAGGGGAATCATTTGACCGGTCGGCAACACGGCCTGATCGAAGACCAGATCCAGCGCGCCGTTTTTACCGGCGCGACCGGCGGCTTCTACCTGACGCACCGTGCCTTTAATCTGGCTGCCGGGCGGAATGGCGACTTCGCCGTTTTGTCCCATCAGCGGGCCATCGAGCCGCAGCGTAACGGGATCGCCGACACGCGCGGTTTCAGAGGTCAGACGGGTTTGAACCGAGCCGGTGAATTCGCTGCCTTGCGGAACCACGACGATATGGCCCTGAAGCGTTGCGCCCGAGGCGGTCGACGTCGCGCCGTTTGCGCCATTTGACGCATTCGTCCCATTATTGGCCGATTGCTGCGGCGCAGACGAATTAGCAGGGCTGGCTTGCGGATTCTGACGGGCCAGTTGCGAACCGCGGAAACTGTCGGTCATCGCAGCCACTTCGGCGCGAGAAGCCGCCTGTTCCGGGTAAAGGCGATTGGAGTAGGGGAACTGGCTGAGGAAACCCGCCTTAATGGCAGACGCCACAGCCGGACGCGCCCAGTTGGGCACCTGATTATTATCGGAGAACGCGCGCAGCACGCGCTCGGCTTCGTCGGCGGGGGTCATCGGCAGGCGCGCGGCGTTCGCGAGAATGGCCAGCGACTCGGCGCGGCTAATGTTACGGTTAGGCATAAACACACCGCCCGGATAGCCGTTGACGAGTCCGTTGGCGCGAACGGCTTCAATAGAACCATACGCCCAGTGGGAAGCCGGCACATCGCGGAAAGAAGGCGCATCGCCGTTCATCGAACCGGCGGGCAGGCCCATGGCTTTTACCAGGGTAGCCGCGAATTCGGCGCGCGTAATGCCGCCATGGGGACGGAAAGAACCATCCGGGTAACCGCCCAGAACGCCTTGCGAACTCAAGCGGTCAATCGGGCGCGACGCCCAGTGAGACGCCGTATCGGTAAATGCCAGGGCAGGGGCCGCAATCGCAGCCGATAACAATACGCAACAACCCGCGCTCAATAAGGAGCGAGAAAATCCTTGTACCATCATTATCAAAACTCCTCTCAACACAAAATAAAAAACAGGGTCGCTATCAGCGCCTGTTGTTGGGCAAGACGCGAAACATTTTTTTTGTTCCCACTCGTTTTTACACTTGCAATCTTTTTGGTCCCCGTCTTATCGCGTCATTCGGCCCAGACGCCACGCAACGAGGCGCTGACGAGCATCAGACGACGGCGTTTTAAATCCGCTGAGACATTCGGCGCCAGAAACTAGGCGCCGCCGCTTGTTTTCGCTATCGTCTCCCTACGACAATAATAATGAAACAGAAGGATCCCGTGTCTTATGACGCAGCCGCTCTCACCCCCGCCACCGCCCAAACGGGCCGGATTACGCGCCTTTCTGCACAAAATCGGCAGTCTGCTTCTGGTCGTCACGTCGAATCTCGGCGCGGCGCTGTTGTTGCTGGTGCTGGGGCATTTTCTGATTGGCTGGGCCTGGGATCTCAAGCAGGCGCGCCTCGGCGATCGTCAATGGGATCCACGCGTGGAATTTCCCGGTTACGAGCATCTGCCCAATAAATACGCCTTTGCGCGCGAGAACGTCACGGCGGCCAATACTCACGCATTCCGCCCGCATTACGAGTGGCGCGTCACGCCGTTTAAAGGTGATTACGTCAACGTAGATGAACACGGCGTGCGCCGTACGATTAAATCCCCTGCGCCGAGCGCTCAAAAAGTCTTTATGATGGGCGGCTCGACCACATGGGGTGAAGGCGTGCCGGATGCCGACACCATGCCCTCTCAACTTCAGAAGATTCTGGGCCCCGGCTATGACGTCTACAACTTTGGCGATATCGCTTACACCAGCGTTCAGGAGCTGGCGTATCTTCAGGAGCGCCTGACGCGCGGCGATATTCCAGACGTGGTGGTTTTTTATGACGGCGTCAATGACGGCTTTGTCTCGATTTACTCGCCGGGGGTTCCGCGCGATATCCACGCCATCGATAAACTGTTGGGCGTGCGGCCGCAACGCGTCACCTTATCGAGCGCGGCGCGCGATTTGTATGAGCAATCGAACTACGCCAAGCTTCAAAAGCTGATGAAGCTGCTGCCCCAGTCGTCTCACTCGGCAGATGGCGCATGGGATCAGAAGATCGCTCCGCATATTGCGCGCAACGTCCAGATGACGCTGGACGACTACGAGGCCTTTATCCGTCAAACCAAGGCCCTGGCTCGCGAATATGGCTTCAAGGTTTATTTCTTCTGGCAGCCGAATCTGTTTTCGGACCGCCGCCAATTGCGCGGGTATGAGCCGCAGTTGTTTGAAGGCGCCTCGCCGACCTGGGTGCGCTCGATGCGCGCGCTTTATACCGCTGCGCGGCAGCGTTTCTCGGGTCGTGAAGCCGAAGGCGTTTATTACGTCGGCGATATGTTCGACGAGACAGGACCCGTCTACATCGACTGGTGCCACGTCAGTCCGGCGCATAATCAGCGCGTCGCCCGCGTTATCGCGGATCGCTTGCTGGCTCCGCCGAGTCAAGCCGAGTCCGCGCCGATAACAACGACAACAACAACGCCTCTTCACTCGACGCCGCCGACATCTGGGCGGGTCGACGCCGCAACGCCATCTCCCCGTCTGCCAGAAAAAGTCCGGCCTTGAATCCGTTCCTGCAACCCGATTATCTGCGCTTCTGGGACGCGTTAGCGGCCCCAACGCTGTTTATCATGGATGGCGAAGGCGAGTTTCGCGTCTCGCGTAAACGGGTCGCCCGCGGGCTGGCGTCGCTGCGCCGCTTGTCGCTGGCGGCGGACGAGCATGACTGGGCCGTGGAATTAACCGCACAAAGGCTTACGCGCCTGAATGCTTTCGCCGAGCGCGCCTCCTGGCAATATGGGCAACTCCTGTGCTATGCCGATGACTTTGCCGCCCTCTGGCCCCGAGAAGGGATTCTGAAAAACTGCCGGTGGCGAGCCATGCCGTCGGGCGACGCCTATCTGCTGCCCATCGACCAAGGCTACGACTCGGTGCTGGCAGGCCTTACCAGCAAGGCGCGCTGCGAAATCCGGCGCAAAGAGAAGAAAGCCCGCGCCCTCTCCAGCGCATGTCGTTTGCTGAATCATGACGGCGATTGGCAAACGTCTCTGGCGCGCTTCTACGACCTGCATGTCGCCTTCTGGCGCGAACGCGGCCAACAATCCGTATTTGAGTCCCCCGCCCAGCGCGAGTGCATGAGCGCCTGGATGCGCGAGGCGGCGGCGCAAGAGCGCGTTCAGTTTTGGGGCGCATTTCTGGCGGATCGCTTGTGCAGTATGCGCATCGGTCTGCGCGATGGCGACACGTATTATTCCCTGCTGACCATTAATACAGGGGACTTCGCTGAACACAGCCCCGGAGGGCTGCTGCTGCAAGCCGAGCTTCAGGCGCAATGCGAGGCGGGGCTTCGATTATTTCATCTTGGTCCGGGTTACGCGCGGTATAAAGAGCAGATCGGCGCACAGCCACGCGCCATGAGTCGTATTTGGCTGGCCCATCCGCGCTCGCTTCGCGGCAACCTGTTATTGGCTTACCGGCGACCGCGCGCCATTGCGGCGCGACCGGAATAAGCGAAAATTACGGCTTATCGACCCATCAGACCAAACGAGCCCTTGATATTTTCGGAAATGACCTTGCGCACCGACTCAATCTCCTGGCCAATCGCCTGATGTTGGGTGGTGACGCGGTTCAGGTGCATCTCCAGCATTTTATCGGCTACTTGCAATTGCTTGATACGGGCTTCGAGAACCTTGGAAGCCTTGGAATCAGGGTCGAGCTGGGCCTGTTGACTAAACAGACCCGATACCTGGTTGGCCAGGTACAGTCGATGTTGGCTGATGAACTGCGTCTCTAGCTCGAGATCGCTTTTTCGAGCTATGAGGTACATCAGCCTAGCTTGACTGGCTGCAAACCCCATGGTAAGCGGTTACCCCTTTGTGCGCATGGTTTAACGCGTGTAGCCGGTTGGCTCGACGCGCCCCCTGACTTGAATCGGAACCGGAATGCCAGACCCCTGGCTTGTTAGTAGATTCGGTCGAGTTTGTTTCCCTTGATTTCGTAAGGATTATGGTTGATATGAGCTTCCATGCTCACCAGTTGTTGACGCGCGAGTAAGAACTTGTAGCGAACGAGTTTCAACTTTTTCTGAAAGGAGCTCCAATAGTAACAAAACTGAACCACTTCATTTAGGAACCCCATGACGGGATTATTCTTGGCCAGAAAACTTTTGGAGAGATTCATAAAAGCGACGGCGTTCACGATAAGCGCGTCCCCATGGCTGCCTGACACGGATGTTGTTCTAATGTATAAAAACAATATTTTGTTTATTTTTGCCTTAGAATAAATTTTTGTAACAACCACCCGATTTTGCGAGCAGCGCACAGACGACAGATGCGCGCGTCAAGACCACACCCGCGCCTCCCCCGGCAAAAAGTCTCCATGCGTAAGACAATCCGGCCTAGTTAGCGCCTTTTTGCAGCAACACCACCGGAATCGTCTTAAGGATGATGAAGATATCGCCCATCAGCGACCAGTTTTCGATATAGCTGACGTCGTAGAAAGCGACCTGATCGAAGGCGCGCTCGTTGCGCGTTCTGCCCGCCACTTGCCACAGGCCGGTGAGCCCGGGCATTGCCTCGAATTTGCGTCGGTGATAGAAATTCATTTCTTCAAATTCGCTGACCAGCGGCGGGCGCGGTCCCACTACGCTCATCTCGCCGCGAATGACATTGATCAGCTGCGGCAGCTCGTCGATGCTCAGTTTGCGCAGAATCTTGCCGACGCGGGTAATACGCGGATCGTTTTCCATTTTATAAAGCTGTTGCTGCTTATGGCGTTTAATCCGACTCTCACGACGGCGCTCGCCGGTCCACATGGAGCGAAATTTGAACAGCTCAAAGGAGTACTCGCCAAACCCGACGCGCGTCTGTCGGTACAAGACGGCGCCCGGGCTGTCCAGACGGACGCTGAGCCAAGTCATCGCCAACAGCGGCGACAGCAGAATCAGACTTGCAAAGGAAATAGTGAGATCCATCAGGCGCTTGGCAACCATTTCGATACGGTAATAGTTGCTCTGCGTGTTTTTGACGCTAAACGGCATTGCGTAGTAGTAGTGAATAGACACCGTCGGCAGGGCCGCCAGGGCGAAAACCCCCAGCATCAGAATCTGGGTCAGCGCATCGACGCCCAACAGGCTGAAAAATATCGCATTGGCGGGGGCCAGAACCGCAGCGATCACCATCGTCTTGCCCAGTACATAGCGTCCCTGCGAGAGATCATAGAGACGACAGGGGGCGCTCAGCCCCAAGGCCAATAACAGATTAAGGGGATAGGCGAGCGCCAAAACGCTGGGAGATTGACCCAGACTGGCGCTGGCCATCATCATCATCAGGGTGGCGCCGACCAGCAGGGTGAGAACGTCGTACGCAAAGAGCTTAACGACTGCTGATAGAAGATCGCGGGCGCTTTGATCGCAAGCCAGCGTCGCCTCTCGAACGACGGCGCGAGAACCGGGCAGTACGCGCAGCGCGATCGACTTTCCCTGCGGAAAATCTGAGGGTTGCTTACTCATCTTGCGTCGAATCCCTTCTATTACAGCCTAGTTCTCTTGTCCTGAAGAGCGTATCGTCTAAGGAAGGGAAAACTTTAGGGTAGCAGTCAGGGCGAGCCATTGCGCCCTACAAGCAGCCGGAACGCACCGAGCGGAGCGCATTTGAGTCGCACCTTCCGTCTATTGAAAACGCGCTTGGCGAACGCGCCTGCTTTGCCTACAATAAACGACGTGCTTGAAGTCGCCCGTGGGGGTGTAGCTCAGTTGGTAGAGCGTCGGTATCGCACGCCGAAGGCCGTGAGTTCGAATCTCATCACCTCCACCATTGTTTGAATTCCCTGCTTTTTGAGCAGCGTCGGGCTTACCTGCATAGACGGGTGGCGGGCGGGATGGGGATATCGCGCCATAGTAAGGCCATAGCCTTGTCTACAAGACGCCGGTGACCGCCTTAAAATAAGCCAGCGCTTGATGATACTCGGCTTCCAGATCGAGCAGTTTGATGGCCGCATCAGCGGTGGCGCGCTCGCGCTGATTCACCAGAAATAGCGTGCTGTCGCCATAGTCGAAGCGATCGCGCTCGCCTTGCTCCAATTGCTGCGCAAACTGATATTCTTGCCGGGCAGCCTCGTATTGGCGGTAGGCGGCCTGAATGGCGGAAACCGCGTCATCTACCTCCAGTAAAATCTGTTGTAACAGCAGACGCTGATCCAGATCGAGCTTCTGAAGCTTATACTTGGCCGCGGCAATCATCCCGTCGGCGGTTCTCTGACGCAATGGCACCAATAGCGCAACGCCTGCCTTCAGGGTCGGACCGACCGATTGTCCCCCCATATCGTAGCCGGGCGCCGCAAAAATATCCATGATGGGCAGTCGCTGGTTCTTGGCAAGTTTGAGATCGATGACGGTGGTTTCTTTCTCAAGATTAAGCGCCTTCAACTCGGGGCGATTTTCCAGAGCCGTCTGACGACCCGCCATCCAGTCATCGTCGTCAAAAGGCGTGAGCTGTGGCGACTGAGCGGGGACCCCATTGGCTTGAGGGGCAGGAGCAGGCGATCCTTGCGGCTCCCATAAGTAGCGCGAGAGCTTGAGCGCCTGTTTTTCATAATCGCGATTGGCTTTCGTCCAGAAGCCTTCACGACGCACAACCTCCTGCCGGGCTTCCACGGCGTCCATGGCCGGGGCATCGCCCTTATCGACGCGCTCTTGAATTGCCTGAGAGCGGGTTTGAGATAGCGCCAGGATGCTTTGGGAGACGCCGACTTTACGTTGAGCGATTACCCAATCCCAGTAAGCGTAGGCAGCTTGCAGCAAAAGAGACAGACGGGTCTGTTCATAAGCGGCGTCGGCTGCTGGAATGCCAATTTGAGCCTGTAGCTCGGCAGCCAGCTTTTCGTTGATGCGAAATCCGCGTAAAAGCGGCATTTTTATCCCGACAAAGTACTCGCCCGCATCGCCCGTAGGATAGAGCGGCGGTTTGACGTCTCCCGCGTTATATCGCGCCCCGCTTGAAAGACGAAGACCAGAACGCGTCAGCCAGTTCAGGGACAGGTCATTATCAAAGGCTTTACTGGTCTTACCGCGCGTCACGAAGTCGTTGTAACGCAAATAATCGGTTTCCAGAGAAACGCTCGGATCAAAGGCGCCTTGCTTTTCCAGCAGTTTGGCGGCCGCGATGCGCCGTTCGAGATCGGCGCTCAGCAGTTTCGGATGATGCGCCCTCACCTGCTCCAGGAGTTTATCGAGCGTCAGCCCGGCGGATGGCTTGTGATTTTCCTGCGCAGGGGTCTTTAGAGAAACCGCTTGGCCCAGAGTCGACTCTGGCGGCTGAGCCCCTGCCCACCCAGACAAAAGCCCAGGCAAGCATGCGCTAATAACCGCCCAAAACAAAGGCCAACGCTTCATTTTGCAGACTTTCGCTTAGGCAGCTTTTCATCGGCGCCCTGACTGGGCGGCGGCGTTTCTTTTAACGTCGGCGGAAAGGCGTTAAATTGGCGCCAGAGTTCATAGCCCAACGAGACCGTATCCAGCAGAATCCAGCCGGTGGCCTCTGTTCCGGGGCGAAGATAATTGCCAGAAGGCCACGGCGCATCTCGTCCCGCCTGAATAGCCTCCTTGTCAGGCTTCACGAGAATACGGTAACGCCCCTTTCCGTCATCCAGAGCGTCTATCACCGCAACCCGCCCGGCAAAGGTCCCGCTGGCGACCATCGGCCAACCCGAAAACTGAATGGCGGGCCAGCCCGCAAATTGCAATCGCACCAGACGGCCTTCGGCGACCAGCGGCGCATCCCAGCCCGACAGGTACAGCTCCACAGCCTGATCCTGCGTTTTAGGGGCAACCACCGCCAGAACCTCGCCTTCCGAGACGGTTTCACCCATACCGACCTGCACCATCCGCACCACTTTACCGGCCAGAGGCGCTTTAATCTGACGTTGCGCCATGCGGCGATTGAGGTTTTGAATATCAACCTCAAGCTTGGCGATATCGCCCGCCGCCGAGGCAACCGTCTCCTGAGCAGACGCCATGGCCGCAGAGGCCGACGCCATGGCCGCCAGCGTATCGCCAGACACTTTATCGCGATCCAGACGCGCGACGCTCACATCGCGCTGCGCGACCCGCCAATGCGCTCGCGCCTGCTCCACCCCGCTTTGGGCGCGGACCTGCTCAAGCTGCGTCAATTCCAGATCCCGTTTAGAACGCAGCCCTTTCTCATAAAGGTCCTGAACGCGGCGATGATTGTAACGAGCCGCTTGCAGGGCTTCTTTGGCAGCTTCTACGCCTTGCTCGGCAACAACGATACGCTCGCCGCTCTGAGCGACTTTTTCGGAAGCCCCCGGGATGGCAGCCTGGCGCGATTGACCTAAAGCGTTCAATTGCGTTTGCAGGGCCTTGACGCGCGCTTGAGCCGCCAGTTTGCGATCCATTAGCGCCTGTTTCTGGGATTGTAAAGTCTCAATCTGGCTCGTATCCAGAAATTTCGGGTCCAGATCTTCCAGCTCCGCAACCACTTGCCCGGCTTCAACCTGTTGCCCTTCCATCACCCGCCAGCCTTTGAGACGACCGGATATGGGAGCTTCAAGAGTCTGAGGGCGTTGCATAGGAGAAAAAGCCGTCACTTTGCCCGTTCCGACAACGGTCTGCTGCCATGGCGTAAAGGCCAGCGCCAATACGGCCGCAAATAACAGAGCGAGCGTCCAGATAGCAAGAACGCGCAAGAACCGAGGCGATGCCAATAATCGCCGAGAGCGCGATTGCTCAAAACCACCGCTCATAAAGAAGCGCTCCGCGCGGTTCTAGCGGCCAAATCCGGGAACAGCGACGCGAAGTGGCTCTCGGGCCGTTGAGCCAGAGCGACCGGAGAACCCGTTTCCACAATGCCGCCTTCGGCCAGAATCGCAACCCAGTGAGAACGCATGACAACCTCCGCATCATGGGAAATGTTAATCACCGTCCAACGATTCTCTGGCTTCAGGAGGCCGTCCAGAATCGCCAATTTGGCGCGTTCATCAATGCCGGTAAACGCTTCATCAAGAATCAGAAGCTGAGGGCGATCGACAATGGCGCGGGCCATCATTAACCGTTGCGTCTGTCCTTTGGAGAGATTCCATCCAGCGCTCAACAGCGGCGTTTTCATGCCCTCTGAAAAGGCGGCGATCTCGCTGCTGAGTCCGGTCAGCGACAATGCCCAGCGAATTTGCTGCGGCGTCACTGACTCGCGGCCGATGACAATGTTATCCTCCAGAGATCCATCAAAGATCTCGTGGCTGTCGCCGACCAGGGAAACGGTTTCTCTCAGGCTCAGCAAACGCGCCTCGCGGACGTCAACGCCGTTGATTTCGACCTGTCCGCCGTTTGGCTCCAGCAGCCCGCACATGATGGCCGCCAGCGTCGATTTACCCACCCCGCTGGCGCCTACCAGACTGACAATTTCTCCAGGCGCAATGGTCAGATTCAGGTTTTTCAGAATAGGATGATTGCTCAAATAGCCAAAACGGACGTCTTTGCATACAATACTGGCCCCTTGAGCTTCCACCGCCAGATCTTTGCCATCAACGCGCTCCAATGGCAAATGGCTGACGTGGGAGATTTTTTCTACGGCTGTTAGCAGATCATACCAATCCTGAAACAGGGTCACCAACTTATCCATGGCCGCAAGCAGGATAAGAATTACCAATTCAGAGGCCACTAACTGACCTAACGTCAATTGGCGATGGATAACCAGCCAGCCGCCAATCCCCAAAATGCCCGCGCTGGCAAGGGCCTGGAAGAAATAGTTGGCGACAACCTGTCGCAGCAATATCCGAAAGTGCGAGCGTCGAGCGCGCAGATAATCCATTACCTGACTATCGGCCCGGTTAAACAGATATGCGCGATGCGCATCAATCTTGAAGCTCGTATGGCAACGGGCAAGTTCTTGCAGCCAGCCTGCCACGCGATACTTTTGAATGGATTCGTCCAGGCTGGTATGCACGCCATTGCGCCCAAGGCCGAAGGCGATAAACGCAATAAACAGCAGCGCAAAGAGATCAAATCCCAGTAACAGAGGGCTGTAAAAACCCATCAGTATCAATCCGGTCAGAATTTGTAGAACCGCCGCCGGCCCGTCCATCAGTAATTTGGAGAGGGCTTTTTGCACTTTGATGACGTCAAAAAAGCGGTTTAACAACTCCGGCGGATAAGCGTCCGTAAACGCCTGATGCAGTACAAGAGGCAGCCGTTGCGCCAACCGTAACGCGACGCGCGCAAAGACGCGCTGCTGCAGGACTTCCACAATATAGAACTGCGAAACCCTGAGGGCCCCCGCAAACGCCATCCCCACAAAAAGCAGAACCGTTAAGACGACCAGCGGCTGAAGAAACACGCCTGCGGCAATGGTATTGACCAACGCCTGAGCGGCCAGCGGGACCGCTAAAGTCATTAATCCCGCCAGAAGCGTATACAAAATGAGGATCAGCAGGTCTTTTCTGTCTTCGCGAACTAAATCGAGAAGCCGCCTGAAAGGACTATGACTCCCCCCTGCCTGATGATGGAGAGAATGAGAGACGTTCTGTCGCAAGGCCGTTGGGGTATCCGCTGGAGGGCTGCGCCCCTTATCATAAGACCTTTTATAGCCTCTATTCAAGCCGGGCTCAAAAAGCCAGATCCCAGAAGACTGAGCGGCTCTAGGCAGGTTCAGATTCCGGGGCGCTGCTGGGGGCCTCAATGGCCACCGAATAGCCGCACTCCTTGCTGGAACAGGCGTGGAAATTGCCTTTTTTCAGATTTTTTTCCACCAGCATCGCAGCGCATTGCGGACAAGTCTGACCCGTGGGCTTGTTCCACAGCGCGTAATCACACTTGGGATACTGATCGCAGCCGAAAAAGACCTTGCCGTAACGCGATTTCTTCTGCACGATATCGCCTTGCCCGCATTTCAGACAGCGAATGCCGGTTTTGACCACCAGCGGACGATTGGTTTTACAGCCTTCCGCCTTACAGGTGAGATAGGGACCAAAGCGGCCATGGCGAATCACCATCAAGGCGCCGCAGGTCGGGCACGGCTCTTCTGAGGGCTTGTCTTCGGGCGCGGGCTGTTTGTCGCCGGTCATCGGCAGGGTTGTTTTGCATTCGGGATAGGCCGTGCATCCCAGAAACTGGCTGCCCCAGCGGCTGTTTTTAATCGCCATGGGGGCTGAGCAATTCGGACACGTCACGCCGTCGGCCAGCACGTGGACGCGCTGCATCTCGTTGGAGGCCTTTTCAAGCGTGGCTTCAAACGGACCGTAGAAATCCCGTACGACGCCTTTCCAGGCTTGCTTTTCGTCGGCGATATCATCGAGACGGGTTTCGAGATTGGCGGTGAAATGCACGTCGACGATATCGTTGAAATGCTCAACCAGCAGGGCATTGACGGCCTTGCCCATCGGCGTGGGCTTCAGGGCCTTGTCTTCTTTGAGAACGTAGCCTCGGTCCTGCACGGTCGCAATAGTCGGCGCATAAGTCGAAGGACGTCCGATACCCAGTTCTTCCATGGTCTTGACGAGGCTCGCCTCGTTAAAACGAGGCGGCGGCTCGGTGAAGTGCTGGGTGGGCTTGACGTTCAAGAGCGACACGGCATCGCCGGCCTTGAGATCGGGCATCCGGCTTTCTTCGCCGCCTTCTGCGTCGTCCTCTCCGCGATACGCCGCCATATAGCCCGGAAACGTAACATGACTGTGGGAAGTGCGCAGCAGACAGCCCCCGGCGTCCACTTCCAGCGTTTTGGTGCTGATGCTCGCCGATTCCATTTGAGAGGCCACAAAGCGCGACCAGATAATTTTATAGAGTTTGTAGGCGTCATCGGACAAGGCGTCGCGGATGGCTTGGGGCTTACGCGCCACTGCGGTCGGGCGAATCGCTTCGTGGGCGTCTTGCGCGCCTTTCCCCTTTTTGAGATACAGCCTCGGCTCGCTGGGATAATACGACGGGCCGTACTGATTCAGAATATAGTCTTTGGCCTCAGCCTGCGCCTCATCGGCAATACGGGTGCTGTCGGTTCTCATATAGGTAATCAGACCGACTGGCCCTTCGCCCACGTCAATCCCTTCGTACAGCTTCTGCGCGACCTGCATGGTCTTTTTGACCGAAAAGCCGTAACGGGTGGCGGCCTCTCGCTGCAACGTGCTGGTAATGAACGGCGGGGACGGCTTGCGATGCGATTCGCGCGTGCGCACGTCACTGACGGCAAGGGCGGCGCGTTTAATGCGCGCAACGACGGCGTCAGTCTCTTCCTGGTTGCCCAGAGCAGCCTTCTTGCCGTCGACCTTGGCAAGTTCGGCTTCAAACGTCAGCGCATCGTCTTTGGCGTCGGCGAGCTGACAGGCGACAGTCCAGTATTCTTCAGGAATAAAGGCTTCGATCTCGGCTTCGCGCTCACAAATCAGGCGCACGGCGACGCTTTGTACCCGGCCTGCGGACAGTCCCTTATTGACTTTCTTCCATAGCAGCGGGCTCAGCTTGTAGCCGACCAGGCGGTCCAGCACGCGACGCGCCTGCTGGGCGTTAACGCGATTGACGTCGATATCGCGCGGATGCTGGATAGCCTCCAGAATCGCGTTCTTGGTGATTTCGTGGAACTCAATGCGCCGAATCACCTTGGCTTCGTCTTTGAGCAGGGCGGCAATGTGCCAGGCGATGGCTTCTCCTTCACGGTCAGGGTCAGCCGCCAGGTAGACGGTATCGCATCGAGCGGCGGCGCTGCGCAGATCGGCCACGATATCGGCCTTGTCGGGCATGATTTCGTAGACCGGCTCAAAATCTTTCTTGACGTCCACGCCGATTTTCTTTTGGGGCAAATCGCGAATATGGCCGACGCTGGCCTTAATCTGGAAATTGGGCCCGAGAATCTTCTTGAGCGTCTTGGCTTTGGCGGGCGACTCAACGATGACCAGCGACTTGCCTGAGCCAGAGGCGGCATCGTCCTCGCGATCCGCCACGCCCGCTGCGGCGGCTTTGGCTGATTTGGTCTTGGCGGGGGACTTTCGGGGAGATTTACTTTTGGGGGCGGGCATCATGCACTCCAGCAGGGAGGGGGAAGGTGGATGTTTTAATATATACCAGAGTTTTTCAAAAAATCAGCGCGCGGCGCGCCCTGATTTGACAAAAAGCGCGCCGCAAAGGCAAGCGGCAATTTTCTCTCTTCCTGATCAGTCGTCCCTGAGTCGATTTTCCCTCAACGCATCAATATTGTTCGCCAAGCGGTAGCCAACTTGATAATCACCGTACGATCAATCAGGTCGTCTGGGCCGGCTCTATTTGTGAGGAACTCTTCTGCGGCGTCCTCTAAAGTTTGATGGTGATCCCCTTTTTTGAATTCCCGCAAGAGGCGGGCGAGAATTTGCCGATTCGTCAAAGTCGGAAACAGCTTATAGCGAAGATTCCCAAGCGGCATTGCCCTAAAAGTCTGTTTAAACAGGCGTTCAAACGCTTGTGTTTCCCATAAGAATTGAAAGATTTTATCGTCAGAAAGTTTTCCTGAGCTGTCAGCGGGGGACTCGGAGGATGAGGGTTTATAAGCACCAAAACGGCTGGCAGGCGGTCGAAGAGAGGCCTCAAAAGAGGGTGAGAGTACCTTCATTGGAGTCAAATATCCTCATTTCTGCGAAAATTATGAACACTTCAGATTCTTGTAAACACGGCGCTTGATAGAAGATTGCTGAACCTGCTTCGTTTGTCGCATTATAAAAACCCAGTGATCCCCCCAACCTGAGGATGACCCCATGGAATTTCGGATTGCGCTGATGGTTTACGCGTGCGTGTTTCTGCTGACGCTGCGCGTGCTGAACGCGCCTGATTTTGCGCTGGATGGTTCTATGCTAGGCCTGCTGACGTTGCTGAGCGCCCTGATTGTGGGGCCTGCCATCTGGCAACAATGGCGCGATCAACGCAACGAGCGTCCGGGCGCTTAACGACCGACGATGCGCGATTACGCGCAAGCGCTGGCGCAAGCGGAGGCTCAGGGACTTCGCCGACGGCTGCGTAAAGCCGAAGACCTCTGTCATTGGCCGCGCATCACGCTGGACGGCGTCCCCGCTCTGGATTTGTGCGGCAATGACTACCTGGGCCTGGCTCAAGACGCCCGCCTTAAACAGGCGGCAGCGGCGGCAGCGCTGCGCGACGGGGTCGGGGCGCGCGCATCGCGATTGGTCGGGGGATCAGATGCGGCCACGCGCGCCCTGGAAAACGCAGTGGCGCAATTCGTCGGCGCTCCGGCGGCATTGGTTTTCAGCAGCGGCTATCAGGCGAATGTGGCGATCTTACAAGCGCTTCTTGAGCCGGGCGACTGGGCCTTCTGCGACCGCCTGAACCACGCCAGTCTGAACGATGGCGTGCGCCTGAGCGGCGCTCGTTTCAAGCGTTATGATCATCTGAATCCCGATCATCTACACACCCTGTTGCAAGCGGCGCCTCCAGAGGCCAACAAGTGGGTGGTGACGGATACGATATTTTCGATGGATGGCGACTTCCCGGATCTGCGCGCGCTGTGCGAGCTTGCGGCACGCTATAACGCGCGCGTCATGATTGATGAGGCGCACGCCAATGGCCTGTTTGGCGAGGCGCGCCGCAGCGGGCTGGCAGAAGCGCAGGGCATCAGCGAAGAGGCCATTGCGATTCATATGGGAGCGTTCAGCAAGGCGTTGGGCGGCGCGGGCGGATTCGCCGCCGGGTCGCAAACGCTGATCGATTCCCTGATCCAACGCGCGCGCGGATTCATTTATTCGACAGCCCTTCCCCCCAGCGTGATTGCGGCGGCGCATGCCGGATTATGCATCATTCAGGAGGACCGTGAGCCGTTAATGCGGTTGCAATCGCTTCAAGCGTGGTTTACGCCGCGCTTATCCCAAACACTGCAGCCCTACAGCCTACGCTGCGATTCGCAGACCCAGATTCTGCCCATCGTACTGGGGAATCAAGCGATGGCTGTCTCGCAAGAGCTGTTGAAGCGAGGCTATTATGTGCAGGCGATTCGACCGCCCACGGTGCCCGTCGGCGGCGAACGGCTGCGACTCTGTCTGAGCGCGGCCCATACGCGCGACGATCTCGAGGGATTCCTGCAAGCCCTGGATGAAACCCTCGCGCAATCCCGATTGCAGGCGCACGCATGAGCGCAGCGGTATCGATGTCTCGCGAAGAAGCGCGGCAGCAAATCGACGCTATCCTACAGAGCCCGGACGACGCTTACTCCCAGATGAATCGTCTTCGGGACTGGATGAACAGCGCATTCCACGAGTTTGAACTGTATCTGGAAGACGTCTGGCCTCTGGAAAGCGGGCGCGAGCAGGAAACGCATCTGGAGTACCGCCTCCGTTCGCGCCGAACGCTCAACGAAACCCCACTGCTGGCAAGCGACATCTATGCCTGTCATTGCGATTCGGGCGGCGTGTGGCATCTGGACGACTGGCGAGAAACCCGCTTGGCGTCCATAAACGCGGAGCTGTTATTGACGTTTATGGACGCCAACGGCATTCGCTGGTCATAAGCGCGCTCGACCTTGCGTCGCGCAGGCTTTACAATAGCGGGATGCCTTCGGCCTCTGAACTGACGCGCCTGCGCGCGCGCTATCGCGATATTTTCGAGACTGTCCGCCAGCAGCTTGAAGCGCGCCTGCTGCAAGAACGCGCCGCCTTTTCCTGCCAAGACTGCGGGCCTGTAGCGGATATGGACGCCGCGCTGTCACAAGCGCATCCGGGATGTGGCTATCGACCATGGCTGAAACTCCTGCCCCAAGCGCTACAAAGCGATATCGGCCAAGACGTCTGGCGACGGCTTCAAGAAATTGAAGCGTACAAGAAGACCTTTTCATGTCATATGTGCGGCGTGTGCTGTCGTTTCGCCAGTTCAGAATTCTCATTTGAAGAACTGCTCGGCAAGGCGCGCCAAGGCGATGGCTTTGCACGCCAATTTACCAGTATTTTTCTGCCCTATGAGTCGACACAAGCGGCGCGCGAGCGCTTTCCGGCGATGGTAGAAGACGTCCTGTCGCATGTTGCGCCAAAGGAAGCCGTTTATTTCTATCATTGCCCTTATGTCGGCGAAGATAACCGCTGTACGATTTACGGTCGTCCGCAGCGCCCCGGCATTTGCGACACCTACCCGGATACGCCGCTGACGTTTATTTATGAGCGTTGCGCGTGGAAACCCTGGCAAGACGCAGTGGGCAACGATGCGCTGCTCGCCCATGCGACCATCGAGCTTTGCGCCTACTGGCTGGCGCGGATCGAGCGTATTCTGGAGGAGACGGCGTCATGAAGGTTCTCGTACTACAACATGTGCGTCATGAAGGGCCTGCCGCTCTGACGCAATGGGCGCAAGAGGCGAACATCCCGCTTTCCACGGCATTTATGGGCGAAAACGGCCTTGTATTACCAGATCCGGCCTCACTGGAAGGGCTGATCATTCTGGGCGGGCCGATGAATGTGGATGAAGAAGCTCAATATCCCTGGATGACAGCCGAAAAACGGCTGATTGAAGCCGCGCTCGGACGTGAGGTTCCGGTTCTTGGGATTTGTCTGGGGGCGCAATTGATGGCCGACGTACTCGGCGCGCGCGTGGGCCGTCATGTCGCGCCGGAGATCGGGTGGTTCGACGTCTATAAAACGCCTGAGGCCGCGGCAGACGCGCGCTTTGATCATTGGCCCGATCGCTGGACGGCCTTGCACTGGCACGGCGACGCCTTTGAGATTCCAGCGGGGGCGACGCATGTGGCGCAGAGCGACGCCTGCGCGCATCAGGCGTACCTTTACGGGGAGAACGCGTTGGCGTTTCAGTGTCATCCAGAGGTGACGCCCCAATGGCTCGCCGGCCTGACCCAGCTTGAATATGACGCTTTACGGGCGCAACATGCCCGTTACCCTGATTCTGTTCAGTCACCGGAAGCGATTTTGGCGCAAACGCGCTATTATGACCCCTTAAAAGCCTTATTGCCGCGCCTGCTGGATCCCATTTTTCTCAGGCGTCAGGAAAGACATAGAGAGAAGAAAGGCTGATGGGCCGCCTGTTTTCCAGAACCACGCTCGCCCTTGCGGCCAGCAAAAGCGTCTCGCGCCTCAGCGGCTGGATGCGCGCTGGCGGCGGCACCAGTTTGCCGGGCAAGACCGCGCGACGCATCGACCCGGATCTTCTGCGGAAGCTGGGCGCGGGCATGGCGCGTCCGGCCATCGCCGTGACTGGCGTCAACGGAAAAACCACTACATGTGGCCTATTGGCGCAATTCTTGCGAGAGGACGGCGCGCGGGTGGCGCATAATGAACTGGGCGCCAATATGATTGCCGGCATCACGGCGGCCCTAGCAGCGCAGAGCGATTGGGACGGCACGCTGAAGTCGGATGTCGCCGTGCTGGAAATCGACGAAGCGTCGCTGCGGCACGTCGCGCGCGAAGTCCCGATCGACCGGCTGGTGGTCACCAATTTGTTTCGCGATCAGCTGGATCGCTACGGCGAACTGGACATGACCGCGCGCATGATCCGTGAAGGCATTGCCGCCAGCCGCGTTCCTTCCGGCGGCCCTCTGTTCTTGAACGCGGATGATCCGCTGGTCTGCGCCTTGGGCGATGCCGCAGAGCGCGTGTCTTATTTCGGAACCCAGACCATTACCTATGCGCATCCCGTGGCGATCGCCAGCGACGCGCCGTTTCCGTCAGAAGCGACGCCGTGTCCGCGGTGCGCCGCGCCGGTGCGCTATCGAGAACGCATCTACGGCCATTTGGGGCACTTCGACTGTCCTTCTTGCGGACAATTTGAGCGGCCACAGCCAGACATCGTCGCCGAAAGCGTTCATGTGACGCCCAATGGCAGCGAGGTCACGATTTTCGCAAACGGGACGCGCTTTTCGCTTCATCTGCCGCTGCCGGGGCTTTTCAACGTGTATAACCTGCTGGCGGCGGTGAGCGTGGCACTCGAAGCAGGCGTGGCGCCGGAAGCGATCGCGCGCGGGGTTGCGAATTATCAGGGCGTGTTTGGGCGCGCCGAACGTAAAACCATTCGAGGGCGCGACGTTCGGATATTCCTGATTAAAAATCCCGTCGGGGCGACCGAAGTGCTGCGACTGGTCGGGGGCGACCCAAACGGCCGCCTGTTAATCGCCCTCAATGATAATTACGCCGACGGTCGCGACGTCTCCTGGATTTGGGATGCGGGCTTTGAAGCGCTGGCCGCTCAAACGCGCCCGGTGATCATCAGCGGCAAGCGCGCCGCTGATATGGCGGTACGTCTCAAGTATGCCGGCGTGGCAAGCGAACGATTGCGCGTTGAACCGGACTTACGGCGCGCCGTTGGCCATGCGGTCGCCGATACGTCTCAGCAAGAGACGCTTTACGTCCTGCCGACATACACGGCCTTGCTCGCCTTACGCGAAATTCTGTAATGCGAGGCCGCAGGTTCCAGCGCTCCTCTGAATAGCCGATTTATGGACGGGGGGCTTGGTTCCAGCTCCAGACAATTTATAATGGGATCAAGTCGACGTCTCAGTGGATCTGAGAATCTGCGCGCGCCTTGCGCCGCCCGCCGCACCCGCTGCCGCCCACACGCAAGATGAGTTTGAGTTGAGCATGTCCGAGACGCCACGGTCTCTTCCTAGGACGCCGTCCGGCAAATCCGAGGCCGAAAAAGCCGCGCTCGCCGATGAATTGCGCGCCCTGTGGCAGGCATATCGTAAACAGCCGCAGAACGCCCAGCTTCGCGAGAAGCTGATCCTGCATTACCTGCATCTGGTGCGTTATGTCGTGAATCGCCTGCCGATTTCCTTACCGGTGAGTATCGCTCAAGAGGATCTCATCAGCTACGGCACCATGGGCCTGATGGAAGCCGTCGAGCGCTTTGATCCGGATCGCGGCCTGAAGTTTGAAACTTACGCCGTCTCGCGGATTCGCGGCTCGATTATTGATCAGCTGCGCTTCCAGGACTGGATTCCGCGCGGGGTTCGCAAGCGCAGTCGCGAGCTGAGCGAGGCCATGCAACGCCTGGAAGAACGTCTGGGACGAACGCCTACCAACGACGAGCTGGCCGACGAACTGGGCGTCGAGAAAAACAAGCTTAAAACCATGTTGGCCGAAAGCAGTAATCTGGTCTTGTCGCTTGATGAAAGCTGGGGATCAGACGATTCCAGCGGTAACGCGCTCATTGACTCGGTCGAAGACAAAAACAGCCCCGACCCGCAAGGCGAATTTGAGGCGCTGGAATTACGCAAGCGTCTGGCAGAAGCTATCGCCTCGTTGCCTGAACGCGAAAAGCTGCTGGTAGCGCTGTATTATCACGAGAATATGACGCTGAAAGAAATCGGCGACATCATCTGCGTGTCGGAATCGCGCGTGTGTCAATTGCACGCGCAAGCCATCATGCGCCTCAAAGGGAAACTGAGCCAATGACCACGCGCTTTCGTTCCCTGCGCGCCATTTCGCCTTGTATCGAGGCGCAGACGGCGCTATGAAGCAGGAAGAGGTTCGTCTGGGGTATCTGCTCATCGCATCGCCCATTCCCAACGTCTATATCGGCGGGGCAATGGTAACCGATGGGCGGGGACTGCCCATTGAATTCCGGTATACCGAACCCATCCAGCCGACTAAAATCCAGCAGATTCTTTACGGACAGGCCCTGGGGAATTACATTAAGGGCGAAGTGATTCTTGAGACAATCGTTAAGAGTCTGGAAAGCGCGTTTTCACTGTTGCTGGTGGAAGACGAGAAGCTGCTGAATTGTCCGAGCAAAACCTTCACCGTGGTGCGCGTCTCGGAAACTAAAACGCCTAAAATCGGAGATCCCGGCGACTGGCAACGACTGACGCCCTACGAAATTCTGGCCCAGGTCTCTCGCGAAGGCAATCCGTTACGCTTACAGCTCTCGTCTCAGCACGCAGGAGAATCCGCAGACGACGATGCCGCAAGCGAAACGCCGCCGCTGGATCTCGAACTGCTGGCGCTTGCCGGACAATCGATGGAGCTGACCGAGCCCTTACGCCGCATTGAACGCGCGCTCGAAAGCATCTGTCAGGAGGCGGGGCTGCGCAATGACGGATAACATGTTCGACAAGGCGGCCCATGAGCTTAAATCAACGCTGGCGCTCCTCATGCGCCAGGTGGTGTGCCGAGAAGCCGATGTTGCGCTGGCATGCGATCTGACTTACGTCGATCCCCAACTCCGAACCCAGACCATTGCGGCATCGCCGGATCGCATAACGCGCCCTCGAACAGGATCGGTCGAGACGCAATGGCCCGCCATTGAGGCCAAACGCGCAGCGCTGGCAGGCGATCGCCCCGCGACGATTCGTGGCGACGGGGCTTGCGAAATGGAAGTAGCCGCTTGCGCCATCTCGTTATTCGATCGGTTTCGACCGGGGTCGTGGGCCGTCGATTTTGAACCGATGAAGCGACGACGCGCAATTCGCATTGCCATTGTTGCCCCGCGCGCGCAGACGGCGCGCTGGCAATGTTCCATCGTTCGGACGCCGGCAACAGGGCTGATTCGCCCGATTCGATTTAAAACCGCGCACGCATCTCGCAAAATCCCGCCTCTGAAAGGCAAGAGTCGTCCGTTTCCTGCCACCTATCTGCAATTGCCTATCAAGAAAAATCCGATTCCGGTGTTTCGTTTCGCCCCGGAGCAGAAAGAGCGCTTTCGGCGCGCTCTGGCCGAAAAGGCCGGCACGGTTCCAGCCAACATTTTGCTCAACGTGGTGTATTACGGTTTGAATCGCATGGCCTTCGCCAGCGTCAACGCGGATAATCGCGGCGTGCTGCACTGCGCCCCTCGACCGGAGGCGGTCGGAAGGCGGCGAAGCCTGAGCGATATGGGAGAAACCTGCTATCTGGCCGTTGGCCAGCGCATGGATACCAAGGCCCGCGTGACAGCGCTCTCGCCGATGGAGAACGGGCCATGGTGACGCAATGGTAACGCAGGGCTTTGATGGATTACGCGACGTCTTTGAGGCGCTGCCGTCTGGGATTCTCTTCTACGACCCGGACGGCAATCTACTGTTTATGAATCGGCGCGCTTACGAGCTGCTGAGGCTCGAAGGCGATAAGCGCTTTCATCATCTCGATGAACTTCCGCAAGCGTTGAGCCCTTTGCGTACGACGCTTCAGAACGCCGTGGGCGATATCGCCCGCTCCGAAGCCCAGTTGTCGCTGCCTGGCGGAGAAGAAACGTTTGGTTTTACGCTCAAGGCCGTGCATTTGAGCGGAGAATCGCCGCAAGAGCCCTCGCGGGACGTGTGGATCCTGATTTTCAATAACATCACGCAAATCGTTCAGAGCCAGCGCGCACTGGAGAAAATCCGCGATGAACTGTATCAATCGAAGAAACTGGCCTCGATCGGCACGATGATCTCCGGCGTCGCGCATGAGCTGAACAATCCGCTGACCGGCATCTCAATGAGTACGCAGTTGGCGAGAATGGCGCTCAAGCGCTGGTCACAAACCGCTGTGGGGGCAAGCGCTGACAGCGAAACCGCCGCTCTTGCCCGAACCACGCTGAGCGAATTAGCCAAAATCGAGCGCGAGGCGCAGAAGGCCTCGACCCTGGTGACCGAACTGCTGAATTTTTCACGCCCGACCAAGCTGAAGCTCACGCTCGAGAATATGTCTCGCCTTGCGGAAGATACCATTGAAGCCTTGCGTACGCATCCGGGGTTTGCCCGTCTCAAGCTCACGCTCGACAAGCCGGATCGCGATCTGGACGTCCTATGCGATCGCATTAAAATTGAACAGGTGTTTTACAATCTGTTCAAGAACGCCTGTGAGGCAACCGGCGGCGTAGGACCTATCCACGTGTGGTTTGACGAACGTTACGACGGCAAGGAGCGCCAACGATTTGCGGTGGCGCATGTACGAGACGGCGGCCCGGGGATTGATCCGACGGCCCTGTCGCGCATTTTTGATCCGTTCTTTACAACCAAAGGCGCCGAAGGCGTGGGATTGGGCCTGAGCATCAGTTACCGCACGCTGGAACAGCACGGCGGAATGCTGAGTGTTAAAAGTCATCCGGGTCAAGGCAGCGTCTTCAGCGTCGCGCTACCGCTGTTTGACGACGAGCCAGCCCAGATACTGGAGTAGCGAGAGCGCCATGACGACCCCCGATACCGCCGCGCCCTCCGAGGCCTTCCGAATTCTCATCGTCGACGATGACGATACGATTCGCGACAGCGTGGCGCATTATCTGATGAACTTTCATTCGGGCGCTTATCGTCTGCAAGTCAGCGCCTGCGCCGATTGCGCTTCAGCCCGCGCACTGCTCGCCCAGAGAAACCGCGATCGTTTGCCCGCCTTTGATCTCATTATCAGCGATATTCACTTGCCGGATGAAGACGGCTTCAAGCTGCTGCGTCACGTGCGCGAGGCCTCGCCCGATAGCCGTATCGCGCTGATGACAGCCTATCAGATAGACGATTACATTCGCCTGGCGAAAGAAACCGGCGTGCTTAATATCATCGCCAAAACCGCGCCGTTTAACTTTGAGGAGTTGTCCAGCGTTGTCGACAACCTGCTCAATGCCCAAGCCAGCTTTGGTCTGTCACGCTATCTGAACGCCGATGCCGTTATTGTGGAAGAAACCATCCAGAAAAGCGCCGATATCATGACGGTGTTCTACCAGTTGCGCGATTTCTTCAGCGCGAATCCGGTGCGCAATGTCGATGGCCTTTCAACAGCGCTGCTGGAAGCCATTACCAATGCCGTCTACCACGCGATCAAACTGCCCGACGGCTCGCAGAAATACCGAAAAGGCCAGGAAATCGAGGCGCTGGATCCGTGCGAGTGGGTGCAGGTGCAGTACGGGCGCGACGCCGAACGCATTGGCGTCAGCATTGTTGATCAGGGCGGCCGCATCACAGCGGATGATATTCTGTACTGGCTGGAGCGCAATATCAGCGGCGCCGGATTGCTCGATACCCATGGCCGAGGCGTTTATCTCATGCACACGCTGGTCGATCGCCTGATTTTTAACCTGCATCCGGGCCATCGGACTGAGATCATCGTCATTGACTACTTTAGCGCAGAGTACAGCGCCAATAAGCCGCTCTATATCAATCAGTTGTGTGCGCCGTCTACGGCGCCGCCCGTTACCGCCCAAGGATAAACCGGGCCACGCAAGCGACTCGGAGGCGCCGCCCTTCACTTGCAAAACGCGGCGGTTTCGGCAACAATCTGATCAGCGTCGGCCAGAGAATGTCGGCAGTGCGCAGTGGGGTTGACCGGTTTCCGCTTTGTGTTTTTTGGTTTTGGCGCAAAACGCCATCCCCCGCTGATCATCCCGTCGAATGGCTCTGAGCGTTTATCGGTACGCGTTGTAACGGCTATCATTTTTTTCGCGGGCCCTCGCCGCAAACCTCCCGCCGTTTCAGAAATCCTTTGAACCGCTTTCTTTTATGACACTCCAACCCACGACGGCAGCTGTGAATCGAACAAGCGCCCAACCTGAGATTCTTTTCAATTTCGGCTACATCAAGCGCCATGCGCGCGCTGGCAGCTGGCGCCGAGGCTATGGCTATTTCAGGACCCGCCACGTCACCGACATCCGCTTTACCGAAACAGGGGTTCAGGCCAAGGTCAAAGGCAAGTTCAAGGAATCTTACACGATTAACCTTGCCTTCTCGCCACAAGCCGTGGCGGCCCACTGCGATTGCCCGCTGGAAGAAGAATGGTGCAAGCATGCTGTCTCGGTGGGGCTCGAATGCATCGAACAAAACCTGTGGGAAGAATTCTGGGATATTCCCATTGAAGACGTCACCTGCCCGGCGGAAGTCGTGGAAACGGCCGACGACTACATGGGCAGTTACCGGATTTTTCTCAGCGAGAAGAAAAAGAAAAACCGCATTAGCCTGAAATTCCTCGATCGTCAGACCGGGCGACTGGTCAAAGAGATTGAGCCGTTGCTGATGCGCATTATTGAGATGCAGGGCCAGCACGCGCTGGAACTCAGCGAAGCCACGCGCCGCGAAGTCAACGTGTTGAAGTTTATCTATCAACACGAGCAGATTCAGGCGAAAGACGGCTGGTATCACATGACCCCCGATACCGCCGAAGAGCTGTTTGCGCTCCTTGCGCAAGTCGAGGAAGTCTGCGATACGGACAATCATCGGATTCTGTTTGAGAGCGAGCCGCTTGAGCTGGTCATGGGCGTGAATGTCTCGATGGCGGGTAACGTTCTGGTGTCGCTGCACTGGCGACGTAAAGACCCGGAAGACGCCTACCCACTGGAAGAAGTAGCGCTATTCAGCCCGAGTTGTCGATACGGCCTGCTGAAAAACCGCCTTTACCGCTTGTCGCCCTCGCTGGACGCACTGCCGCAAAAGCTCACGCGCGCGACGTTCACCGATATTCGCGACGCCGACGGCGGCAAGTTTATGTACGAGGAGCTGCCCAAGCTGCGCCGCGCCGTCGCCATTGACGAAACCGACGGCGCTCTACAGGCGGCCCTCAAACAACGCCCGCCGCAAAAAATACTGAATCTGGAGATGATTGACCCGGCGATGCTGAAAATCCGCGCATCGCTGGAGTTTGGCTATGACGACGCCACGGCCCCCTACAGCAAAGCCACGCCCGACACGCCCTACATCATGATCGTCAAAAAATCCCAGGAAAAACTATACTGGATTAAACGCGACTTTAAGGCCGAGCAGGCCGCTTATCAGCAATTGCTCGATGGCAAGCTCGATCCTGTCCAAACCAACTATTTGCAGGCCGAAGGCGACAACGCCATTGATTTTTATAACGTCTCTCTCAAGAAGCTGGGCGACGACTGGACGATCAAAACCAAGGAGGGGGACGATTTCTCCTCGCTGAATGTCGCCGATCATCCCCTCAAAGTATGCGCCGAAACGGATTTTGACGAATCGGTCGACCACTTCAAGATGAAAATCTTCTGCCGTCTGGGCGATGACGTGATGGACATCGACGACGTACGCGAGCAGATGCTCCAAGGCAAGAAATACTTTTTGATGCACGGATCGGGCTACGTGGAGATTCCGCTGGCCGCGATTTTACAGTTCAACCGCACGCTCCAGGCGCTGGATGCCGAGAAGATGGAAGATGCCGACGGGTTTGACGTCTATCGCGTGGAGACGTTCAAAGTGGGTCTGATCGGCGAACTGCTCGAACAAGGCGTCGAGCTGGAAATGAGCGACAAGTTCGCCCAGTTCTGGAAACTCATCACCTCGTTCAACACGCTGGAAGACGCGCCGATTCCTGAGAAGGTCAACGCCGATCTGCGCCCCTACCAGAAGCAAGGCTTCAACTGGCTGTGGTTCCTGTACTCGTATGGCCTCAACGGAATTCTGGCCGACGATATGGGCTTGGGTAAAACGCTACAGACGCTGGTGCTACTGCAACACGCCAAAGACAAGGACGGATCCAAGCCGTCGCTGGTGGTCTGTCCCAGTTCGATCGTCTATAACTGGGTCAACGAAGCGCGCCGCTTTACGCCCGATCTCAAGGTAGTGCAGCTGACGGGAAGCGATCGGCATCTGATCTACCGTCAGATTGAAGACGCCGATCTGGTGGTGACGAGCTATGCGCTCATGCGCCGCGATGCGCGCGCGCTGAAAGGCTACTCGTTTCGCACCGTGATTCTGGATGAATCGCAGAACATCAAAAACTGGGAATCACTCACGGCCAAGGCGGCCAAGAAGCTCCAGTGCAATCATCGCCTGGCGCTTTCAGGGACGCCGATTGAAAACCGGCTATTAGAGCTGTGGTCAGTGTTTGACTTCTTGATGCCGAAATTTTTGTACGATATTGACGAGTTTCGGTATCGCTACGTGACCCCGATCGAAGAGCGCGGCAATATTGACGCTGAACGCCGTCTCAAAAAACAGGTGTTTCCGTTTATCCTGCGGCGATTAAAGCAGGACGTCGCCAAAGACTTGCCCCCCAAAGTAGAAAGTCTGTCGTACTGCGAATTGACCGAAGCCCAGCAGGAACTGTATCTGGATATTCTGGAAAAGACGCGCGACGAGGTATTCTCGCAAGTAGCCGATCGCGGCGTCGACGGCAGTCAGATGTCGATTTTCTCGGCGCTGCTGCGGTTGCGACAAATTTGCTGTCACCCCAGCCTGTTGGGAGACGAGCTTTCCAAGGGCGTGAAAGAGTCTGGCAAGTTTGAAGCCATCAAACCCATGCTTATGGAAATCATGGAAGAGGGCGGGCGGATTCTGTTTTACAGCCAGTTTGTCGAAATGCTCAAAATTGTTCGCGCGTGGCTGGAAGTGGAAGGCGTTCGCTATGAGTACCTCACCGGCGAAACGCCGTCTGAAAAACGCGGCGAAATCGTGGATCGCTTCAACCGCGACGAGTCGATCCCCATCTTCCTCATCAGTCTCAAAGCGGGCGGCACCGGGCTCAACCTCACTGGCGCCGACTACGTCTTCCTGTATGACCCGTGGTGGAACCCGGCCGCCGAAGATCAGGCTGCGGACCGCGCCCATCGCATCGGCCAGACCAAAACGGTTTTCGTCTACCGCATGGTCACGCGCGGAACCGTTGAAGAAAAGATCATGAAGCTCAAAGGCCGCAAACGCGATCTGGTCGATTCCATCATTTCCGCCGATCGGGCCATGGGCAAGCTGCTGTCGTTTGAGGATCTCAAAGACATCCTCACGCCCGACTTCTAAGCGCTCTGGAGCCCCGCTGCCGCCAGAACACAAGACAAGCGCGCAAATCGGGTTAACGGCGTGATAGCGCCGCATCGGCAGACCTCGTAAAATGGGCAGCGAACGCGCAAAACGCTATTCGCTTTTACACTTGTCGAACACATACAGGGATATAAAAAACCACTTTTCAATTTATTATTACCGTAGTATCTTCTCTTTGAGCCCTGAACCGGACGCCGCCATGACCCGCTCTTCCAAAACCATCCTTGGGATTTCCGCCTATTACCACGATAGCGCCGCCGCACTGGTGCGCGATGGCGACATTATCGCCGCTGCGCAAGAAGAGCGGTTCACGCGTAAAAAGCATGATCCTGGATTTCCGCATCATGCGGCAGCGTATTGCTTGCGTGAGGCTGGCCTGACGCTTGCCGACGTTGACGCGATCGCCTTCTACGACAAGCCCCTGCTTAAATTCGAGCGACTGCTGGAGACTTATCTGAGCTTTGCGCCTGCAGGGCTCGCCTCATTCTCGTCGGCGATGCCCGTGTGGCTTCGCGAAAAGCTCTTTCTGAAACGCACATTGAAAAAAGCGCTGGCCGAACTCGGCGCATGCAAGCAAAATGACTTGCCCCCCCTGCTGTTTGGGGATCATCACCGATCTCACGCGGCTTCCGCCTTTTACCCCAGCCCATTTGAGTCGGCGGCGGTGTTATGCCTGGATGGCGTCGGAGAGTGGGGCACCACCAGCGCGTGGCTGGGAGATGGCGCTGCGCTAACCCCGCTGTGGGAGATTGATTTTCCGCATTCGTTGGGGTTGTTGTACTCTGCTTTTACGTATTTCACGGGGTTTAAAGTCAATTCCGGCGAATACAAGCTGATGGGGCTTGCGCCCTATGGCGAACCCCGCTATTCGCAACTGATTCGCGATCATCTGATTGACATCAAGCCCGACGGCACGTTTCGCCTGAATATGGCCTATTTCAATTACGCCACGGGTTTGACGATGACCAACCGGCGTTTTGCAGACCTGTTCGGCGGCCCTGCGCGTCAAGGCGAAGCCTTGTTGACCCAGCGGGAAATGGACATTGCGCGCTCGATTCAGGATGTGACCGAAGAGGTCGTGCTGCGTCTGGCGCGGACCATGCGTCAGGAAACCGGCCAGAAAGCGCTTTGTCTGGCGGGCGGCGTTGCCCTTAACTGTGTGGCTAACGGTCGAATTCTGCGCGAAGGCCCGTTTGAGTCGCTATGGATCCAACCGGCGGCGGGCGATGCCGGCGGCGCGCTGGGCGCGGCGTTGGGCGTATGGCACGAATACTACGGGCAAGAGCGGCCCGCACCCAATCATAACGGCAAGCTGGACGCCATGAAAGGCTCGTATCTGGGCCCGCGTTTTGCCGACACGGAAATCCGCGAAGCGTTAGACGCCGTGGGCGCGCGTTATACCCAGTTACCGGACGAAGCGCTATTACCACGTCTGGCGGACATCCTGGCCGATGAACAGGTCGTCGGCTGGTTTCAGGGCCGTATGGAATTTGGCCCGCGCGCTCTGGGCGGCCGCTCGATTATCGGCGACGCGCGCAGTCGCAAGATGCAATCGGTGATGAACCTGAAAATCAAGTACCGCGAATCGTTTCGGCCTTTTGCGCCTTCCGTTCTGCGAGAGCGGGTCGCCGACGTGTTCGAGATGGACGCCGATAGCCCCTATATGCTGCTGGTGGCACCGGTCCGCAAGGATCTGCGCGTCGCCATGAACGCGGAACAGGAAGCGTTATTCGGTATCGACAAGCTGAACGTACCGCGCTCAACTGTTCCAGCCATCACCCATGTGGATTATTCTGCCCGGGTGCAGACGGTGCATGAAGGCACAAATCCACGCTACTGGGCATTAATTAAAGCGTTTGAAGCCAAGACCGGCTGTCCAACGATCGTCAACACGTCGTTCAATGTTCGAGGCGAGCCCATTGTCTGCACCCCCGCCGACGCTTACCGCTGCTTTATGCGCACCGAGATGGATGCGCTGGTCGTCGAGAATTTCTTACTGCTGAAGAGTGAGCAGCCCGACACCGACCCCAGCGGCAAACTCTGGAAAGATGACGCCTGGAAAAAGGAGTTTGAACTCGACTAATGAGCGCGCATTCCCCCTCTTCCAAGCCTTTAAGTCGTCGACAACTGCGTGATTTCGGCCTGTTGTTCGCAGGGCTGCTGGCGCTTATGTTCGGCGTCCTGCGCCCGTGGCTGGGGCATCATCCTGCGCCGTCATGGGTGTTTCCGACCGCCGGCGTGATTGCCGCTCTGGCGCTGATCGTCCCGTCCGCGATGTTCCCCCTGTACTGGACGATGATGCGCATCGGCGATTTTATCGGCCCCATCGTCTCGCGCGTGATTCTCGCCCTTATGTTTTACGCGGCTGTGCTGCCCATTGGCCTGCTGATGCGCGCCAGCGGCGCCGACCCGATGCGCCGCAAGCTGGAAGCCCAAGCGGATTCCTATCGCGTCGTCAGCCCACAACGACCCACAACCCATTGGGAGAAACCCTGGTAATGATGGATTTACTCAAAGATCTGGCGCAATTCTTGAGCGAACGTAAAAAGTTCTGGCTCACACCCATTATTTTGCTGCTGTTGCTGGTGGGCGTTCTCGTCGTACTGGCTCAAGGGACAATTGTCGCGCCGTTTATTTATACGCTGTTTTAAACGCAACCCGCGCGCCCGCGCCCCAAGCAGACGATTCTACGAAAAAGGCCCGAATCAACGCGACCCGGGCCTTTTTCAGTGTGAAAGCAGCGCGCGTTATCGGCAAGCCGCTGGCGCGCGGGTCAGATCCAGTTCTGCGGTCATCTGATCGCGACCGGACTGAGGGCGGATTTCGAAGCCGAAGCTCTCGCAAATCGCCTTCATACGGTCATTCTTGTTCAGAATTTCGCCTTTGATCATCGTCAGCTTCTCTTGACGTCCGATTTCGATCAACCGTCGCAGCAACTCTTTGCCCAGACCTTTGCCCTGAAGCCGATCAGCAATCAGAACGCGAAAACGGGCTTCTTGAGAGGCTACGCGGCGCTTACTGAGTCGGGCAATTCCCACAATGGACTGTTCGCCGGTTTTCGGGTCCGCTTCCAGAGCAATCAGGGCAATCTCACGATCGTAATCGTTGGAAGTCACGCGAGAAAGACGCTCATGGGCTGTGCGCTCGCCAAGGGGCACCAGACGCGAGTACAAATCGACAATCGTCTGATCCGAAAGCAACTGGTGGAAGGTTTTCATTAAGGGCTCGTCTTCCGGGCGAATGGGGCGGATCACCAAGGGCGCTCCGTCTTTAATCTTATAAGAGCCCACGTATTGCTCTGGATACGGACGAATCGAGGGAGCCGGCGCCGTGGATAAGTCGACATTGGCTTCATGAAGAATGACGCGCGCATCGAGCGCCGTCAGATGAGAGTCTGAGGCCAGCAGCGGGTTAATTTCGATTTCCTTAATCCACGGCTGCTCGACGACCAACTGCGAGAAGCGCACAATGAGCTCTTCTAGCGCGGACTGATTCACAGGCGCGCGGCCACGAACGCCTTGCAAAGCGTGATAGATTTTGGTGCGCTCAATCATCCGGCGCGCCAGCGTGGAATTCAGCGGGGGCAAGCCATGAGAAATGTCTTTAAAGACCTCTACCAGTTGACCGCCCGAGCCAAACACCAGCACCGGACCGAATTGAGGATCGATGCTGCTGCCAATGATCAGTTCGTACCCGTCGAGCTTGACCATCGGTTGCACAGTGACGCCCAGAAAGTCGCTGGGCTTGCCATGGCGCTGCGTCACAGACGCATGCATCTCTTGATACGCCTTGCGCACGGCGTCGGCATTATGGAGATTGAGCTTGACGCCCCCCACATCGGTCTTGTGGGTAATCGTCTCCGAATGCAGCTTGATGACGACGGGATAGCCGATCGCATCGGCGGCCCGCGCAGCCTCATCGGCGCTGCGAGCAATTTCTGTTGCGACGGTGGGAATATTGTAGGCCGACAGAATCTGCTTCGACTCCCATTCGGTCAGGATCGTTCGGCCGCCTTTGCGCGCAGAGTTAAGAATATCTTCGAGTCCTTGCCGTTGCGCATCTTCCAGCGTCCAGTGCGATGCCAGAGAGGGCGTTTCATAGAGCAGGCGCATATTACGACCGCGACGGCACATCATGGCAAAGGCCTTGGCAGCATCGTCCGGGTACGGAAAAGTGGGAATGCCCGCATCGTTAAGAATCGCTTCGCCTTCAGCGACGTCCTGGCCGCCCATCCAGCTCGCCAGAACGGGCTTTTCAACGGCGCGGCGCTGCACAGTTTCGGCCAACAGTTTGGCGGTCGGCGTAGGAGAGGTCATCGCCTGCGGGGTCAAAATCACCAGTAAGCCGTCGCTATCGGCATCGTCCAGACACACGTCCAAGGCCTGAGCGTAACGTTCGGGGCTGGCGTCACCCAGCACGTCGACCGGATTGTTATGGCTCCATTGCGGCGGCAGGATTTCGTTGAGCGCTTTCATGGTATCGGGACGCGGCATGGCCAGCTCTCCGCGATTTCCCAGCAGCGAATCCGTCGCCAGAACGCCCGGGCCGCCAGCGTTGGTGAGAATCGTCAGGCGCGACCCTTTCGGCGTCGGTTGTTTGCCGAGAACTTCGGCCATGGAGAACAGTTCTTCGATCGAATCGACGCGCAGGACGCCGCAACGACGGAAGGCAGCATCCAGAATCTCATCGCTGCCAGTCATCGAGCCGGTATGAGAAGCCGCAGCTTTGGCGGCGCCTTCCGTCCTGCCGGGCTTAATCACGATAATCGGTTTACTCAGAGCGACTTCGCGCGCGGCGGACATAAACGAGCGGGCGTTGCCAATGCTTTCCATGTAGATGACGATACTCTCGGTATTCGGGTCGTCTCCAAGGTAGTAGATCAGATCGCCCCAATCCACGTCCAGCATCGAGCCAATCGAGATAAACGAACTGAAGCCGAGGTTGGTTTGCAGGCTCCAGTCCAGAACCGCCGTTCCCAGCGCGCCGCTTTGGCTGATAAAGCCGACTTGCCCCTTCTGGGCGATGGTTGTCGCGAAGGTCGCATTAAGCCCCGTCACCGGATTCATCACGCCCAGACAGTTGGGCCCGATAATGCGCATATTGGCCGAGCGGGCCGTGGCCAGAATCTCCTGCTCGAGTTTCTCCCCTTCCGGGCCGACTTCTTTAAATCCGGCGCTGATAATCACGCAGCCTTTGACGCCAGCGGCAACGCAGTCTTTTACCAGTCCCGGAGCCGTGGCCGCAGGCGTGACGATGACCGCCAGATCCACGGGTTCGGGCACGTCAGCGATCGAGGGAAAAGCCTGAATACCCAGTACATTTTTACGTTTGGGGTTGACCGGGAAAACCGTCCCGCCAAAAGGGCTGCTCAGCAGATTCCACAGCAAGGTGCGGCCTACGCTGCCCTGCTTCTCGGTAGCGCCGATCACCGCAACATTCTGCGGCAAAAAGATAGCGTCCAGCGGACTGCCGCTGTCCATAAAGATGTTGTGCGTCGGATCCAGTAACGTGGTAGGGGATTGGTTAGCGGAAGAGGAAGCGGACATAAGAGCGTCAAACCTCAAGTTTCGGTATCGGGCGCAAATACAAAGGGAGTCAGACCGCCAAACAACGCGATTTTCAGCAAAGCGACGCCCCTTCATGGAGGCGCAGGCTTATCGTCCGAAATCAAAATCAGCGTCTATCAGCAATGTTTAATGGTACGGCAAACACGTCAAATGTAACATCCTCTGTGCGCAGGGCCGGATCGTAAAGCGCCGTTGTGCTATTTTGGCGGCAGCGCCAGTGAGTGTCGATCCCCGTTGGCCGTTTCTGCATTTTTATTTGAGTGCGTGAGCGCGCAATCATTTAAGCCCTGCGACTTTAATATAAACGGGTTCGCGTTTGCGCTGTTGCGAGGCGAACGGCCACCACAAGCGCAAGGGGCGCACGGGGCATCTCCCATCTTTTATAGTCATTATTCTCCGAAGGTTGACACCGAAACGGATTCCCTCTGTGACGTTTTTTCCGGATAGCGCCAACGTCTCTGCGTATTGGCCCGCCGCCAGCGGGTATGCGTACGCGCCCGGCTGGCCATATCCGAATCCCAGCGCGCTGACGCCGCCCCGCTCCCATGACGTCTACTATCCGTCTCTTGCCGCAAGCCGCTTCGCTGCGCCGCCACAAGCGTTATGGCCCCCGCCCCCCGCGGCAGCGCCCTTCCCCCTTCAGGAAGCCCGCGCGCCGATGCGCCGCGCGGTTGAAAACGCCTTAATCGCCAAGGCCCGGCCCGCCATACCTGCGCCAACCCCTGTCGCCCCCCATGTCGCTACCCGCATCGAAAAAACGCGCGAACGCGCCAAAACGCCGCCGGGCGCGCATCCCAAAGACTGGAACCTGAGCCTTCTGATTCCGCCGCTGGGCATCGCCAGCGCTCTGGCATGGGGCGCCAGCAGTATTGGTGAGCACTCGCTGCAAGCGGGGCACGCTCTGAAGCTGCCGTTTATAAAAACCACTCCCGCCATCGGGCGCTTTCTCACCAAGATGGCCGTGGCGGCTCCCGCGATTAACGTGGTTTATGGCGGTCTGAATGCCGTCGGCGCCCTGGCTCAGGGCTATGGGATGAGAAGCGTGGCCTTTGGCGCGTTTTCGCTCTTCAGTCTCGCGCTGGCGCCCAAAATGCTCAAAAACAACCTTAAGGCGCTGGAAATCGGCAAAAAGCTCGCCGAATTGCCGAAGAATCCCGGCCTCAAGGCTGAAATCGAAAAACTGGCGCGCGAAGGACTCAAACTACACGACATCTCGTCGTTATATAACGCCGTCGCGCCGATTGGCTTGTTGACAGGGTTATTCAGCATTACCAAAGTAGCCCAATCCACGCCCGGTATTCTGGTAGAGCATCCCAAAGGCGACACGATTCGCCATATGACAGAAGAAGCGGCGCCCGGCCGCAGTTTGGGCGACGTCTTCTGGCGCAATATGCGTCAGGAAATTGACAGCTTTAACGACACGGCGCGTCACAGTTGGCGTAATTTCAAACGGGCGATGCATGATTTTGGGCGAGCCTTCCGCAATATCAGCAATCCGCCGCCCTATATGCGCGATCAAAGCACTTTTTCGCGTTTTATGGCGCCGATTACCGATGGCCCGGCCGTGCCGCTGTTTTATAGTCATGCGACCCTGGGACGCGTCCTCTATTCGGTGATGGCCGCCGCTATGTTCGCCGGGCTCGGGGGCGTGGCGATTCGATCCAAATCGGTTTATGATGCCGCGCTGAAGGCGATTGGCAAGACGGTTGAAGCGCAGACGCCCCAAGCCCAAAAGCTGAATAAAGGCCTTAGCGCGCTCCTGGTGTGGGGGAATTTTTCGGGGACTCCCGCCGGACTGTTTACGCGTTTCGGCGACTGGCCGCTTGCGCTCAGTTCGGTCTACCGGACCAGCGGTTTCGCCTACGGCGCCTCGGCGCTCAGTTCGGCGCTCAAGCTGTCTGGCGTTCAGAAACTGGGTAAGTTTTACCACGAGGGCCATGTGTTTGGATTTGACGAGCGCGCCCTGACGAAAATCGGCGCCTTTATCCAGGGCACGTCGTATTTCGTGAATCTGATGCTGAAAAATATGGGCGGATCCGCCGCCACCAGCGCCCGACTGGGCGAATCGGACCCCGGCGCGCTGGCAATAGCTGCGCATTAAGGCATTCGGCCCTTCTTGGCGCGCTTGGCGTAGAGGGTCTTCTCACAGTAGAATGAGAAAAACGCGATGTCCCTCGATGCCAAATGAGAGGGCCCAATGAGAGGAAAGAGAGTCCATGACGTCTGCCCGTAAATCTACGCCGTCTAGCGGCGCCGCGCCTTCATTTGACCAGTTGCTTCGCCCCAAAGCTGAGGACGCGCCATTCGGCAACATCATTGGCGGACGCTGGATACCTGCCCGCTCAGGACGAACATTCGAAAACCGCAATCCGGCGCGCCCCGATGACCTGATCGGTCGTTTCCCCGAATCGGACGAGACAGATGCGCATGCGGCCATAGAAGCTGCCAAAGCCGCTTTCGACGCTTGGCGCCTAACGCCCGCCCCGCGGCGGGGAGAGATTTTATTTCGGACGGGCGAGATCCTGATTACCCACAAGGAAGCCATGGCCCAGGCGATGACGCGAGAAATGGGCAAAGTGCTGGCCGAGACCCGCGGCGACGTCCAGGAAGCAATCGATATGTGCTTCTATGCAGCAGGAGAAGGCCGACGGCTGTATGGTCGCACTACGCCGTCAGAAATGCCTGAGAAAGCCTGTATGACAGTCAGAATGCCCTTGGGCGTCTGCGGCCTGATCACCCCCTGGAATTTCCCAATGGCGATTCCTTCGTGGAAAATCTTGCCAGCGCTGATTTGCGGCAATACCGTCGTTCTGAAGCCCGCCAGCGATACGCCCCTGTCCTCGCTGCTCTTGGTAAAAGCTCTGGAAGAGGCGGGAATCCCTCCGGGCGTCGTGAACGTCGTTTTCGGTTCTGGACGATCGGTGGGTCAGCCGATTATCGACCATTCGGACGTTCGGCTGGTCTCATTTACCGGCTCTTGCGAAGTGGGGCGTCTGGTCAACGAGCGGTGCGCGCCCGCCTTTAAGCGGGTATCACTGGAAATGGGCGGTAAAAATGCCGTGATTATTATGCCAGACGCCAATCTGGACCTGGCGGTAGAAGGAATCGTCTGGGGCGCGTTCGGCACCTCTGGGCAGCGTTGCACGGCAACCAGTCGCATCATTGCGCATCGCGAGATTCACCACGCCTTGCGAGAAAAGCTCATTGCTAAAATCAAGTCCCTGACACTCGGCGACGGCCTGCAAGACGGCGTCGGCATCGGGCCGGTGGTCAACGAAGCGGCGATGAAACGCATTTTAGAGTACATCGCCATTGGAAAAGAGGAAGGCGCAACGCTGCTAACAGGCGGCGAACGCGATACGCGCGCGGGCGCTGGCTGGTTTGTTCAGCCGACGCTGTTTGACAACGTTAAAACCGGCATGCGAATCGCCCAGGAAGAGATCTTTGGACCGGTGACGGCGCTTATACCGGTCGCCGATTTTGACGAAGCCGTGCGAACGGCCAACGACAGCGACTTTGGACTATCGACAGCGGTTTATACCAAAGATGTTAATCTGGCGTTTCGGGCCTTACGCGATCTCGAGGCCGGTATCACGTACATCAACGCCCCAACCATTGGGGCAGAGGTCCATCTGCCTTTCGGCGGCGTCAAGCAAACGGGCAATGGTCATCGCGATGCAGGCGAAACAGCGCTGGACGTCTTCAGCGAGTGGAAATCGTGCTTTATCGATTATAGCGATCGCTTGCAACGCGCGCAGATTGACCACGATTAAGCCGTTCCCGGACATCTACGGCGTTGCTGGCGCAAACCGCTAAAATTCCTGCGCACAGGGGAGCCCCGCCGGGCCAGATTAGCGGATACTGACGCTGAGAGCGCCTGTACGGGCGCGCCGTTTGGGAGTTTTCTGATGTCAGTCTCCACATCCCCCTCACCTGCTGGCGCCACCTTATGGGCGGTTAAGACGGTCTGCGCCATGACAGTTTTTGTCGGGGCCTTTCTACTCTTCCTGATTCAGCCGGCAGTGGGCAAAATCGTTACGCCACAGTATGGCGGCGTGGCGCAGGCGTGGTGCGTCTGCCTGTTGTTTTTCCAGATTGCCCTTCTTGTCGGATACGGCCTGTCGTACGGGCTGAGTCGCTTGCCGCTGAGAGCGCAGGGGGCGACGTATCTCATTTTGATGACGCTTACGGCGCTGACGATTCAGATCCCCACAGGCGAAGCCTGGTCTCCGGCAGACTGGAATCAACCGATCCCCAGTCTGCTCGGCAAGCTCGCATTGACGCTGGCAGCGCCCTGCGCATTGCTGGCGACGGTCAGCGCAACCATGCAGAACTGGTTCGCGCGCCTGAATTTAGGGAATCCTTACCCCCTGTACGCGCTTTCCAATATCGGCTCGATGAGCGCACTTATCGCCTATCCAACGCTTCTGGAGCAGACGCAAACGTTGGGCCAGACAATCCGTCTGTTTGAGGTTGGCTATTGGCTATTGGCTGCGCTGGCGATTACCATAGCGATGGTTCTGATTATCTGGGGGAAATCGGCCTGCGCAGTCGACGGCAACAACACAGGCGCCAGCGACGTATCACAAACCGCCGCCAACAAGCCGCTTACGTTTAAAGCTATCGCCTGGTGGCTACTGCTAAGCGCCTTTGGCGTCATTTTGTTTATGAGCTTTACCAGCCATGCGACCCACACCATTGCTCCGGTGCCTCTGCTCTGGATTGCGCCGTTAGGGCTGTACCTACTGTCCTTCATCGTATGTTTCGGGTGGCCCGGGCTTTACCGGCGGCGCGTCTGGATGATTCTGGCCCAAGCATTCTTTATCGCCTTTATCGTCAGTTCGCTGGAGGTCGGGATCACTTTGATGCTGGGGGCCGCAGCGCTGTTCAGCTTATGCATGGTCTGCCATGGCGAACTCTACGCGCGGCGACCAGAGGCGCACCAACTGACGCTGTTCTATTTGATGTTATCCATCGGAGGCGCGATCGGCGGCTGCCTGGTTAGCCTTGGCGCACCGCTTCTGCTGCCGGGCGATCAGGAGTTTTTCTTGATTGTTCTGGCCATGGCTTTCTTAATGCTGTATCTGACCTGCGCGAGCGATCGTCAACACACCGTTGTCAAATGGCTTTCAACGATCGCCAGCGCGGTAACGGTTATTTTTATGGTGATTTTGCTTGGGTGGTCATCGCAGCACAAAGGCCAGGAGGTCGTCAGGGCCGAGCGGAATTTTTATGGCTCGGTACACGTTGCCTTGGGACCCGGGCGACGCTACCTTGATCTTGGCAATGGCCGCATCCTTCATGGGCGGCAGATGATTGACCCGACGTCGCGCCGCTTCCTGATGACTCCGACGTTATATTACGCTCCCGATACCGCCGTGGGCCTGTCAGAAAGCTTCCTCAGAGAACGCCGCCAGGCAGAACCGCTTAAAATCGGCGTCATCGGCCTGGGGACGGGCACCATCGCCGCCTATGGACGCAAAGGCGACGCTATTACTTTTTACGAGATTGATCCCAAAATCCGCGACATTGCCCAGCGCCAGTTCGGCTTTTTGAAGAACTCGCAAGCCCGCGTGACAGTTTTAATGGGCGATGGCCGATTGACGCTAAAGAAGCAAGTCCCTCAGCAATACGATCTACTAGTCGTCGACGCGTTCAGCGGCGATTCCATTCCTATTCACTTACTCACGCGCGAGGCCATCCAGGTTTATCGACGGCATCTGAAACCAGACGGCCTGCTGTTGATGCACATCACCAATCAGTATCTGGACCTGATCCCGGTGTTAAACAATCTGGCCGGCGATCAGGGTCTGGATTATCTAACAATTACCACCCTCAACGAAGACAAGTGGGCTCGTTTCTCGATGTACGGCGTTTTTTCGCCGCAACCGTGGGCCATTCAGCGCTTTAACGACCCTGCGTTCCGACGCCAGTATCCTAATTTGAGATTTTTGGCGCGACAGCGCTTCGAACAGTTGGGCGTCTGGACGGACGATTTCAGTAACCCGCTGGCCATCGTGCGTTTTTAGGGAAACTAAACGCTCAGGATCCGCAAAGCCTTTGAACGTGTCGCAACAATTACGAGCGGACATTGGCGCCCAAAGCCGCAATCCCTGTATAATGCCCCGAACGGGAGAGGTTGCGTCCTGGGGCGTTGCCGCTCGCTATTCAATTATAAGGAGTTTTGCGCCATGAACGCCACCGCCCCCCTTGCTCACGACGCCCTGCCTTCCGCTGGCGCCTCCGTCAACAGCGTCACCATTATCGGTCGCGTCGGGCAAGACCCGGAACTCAAATATTTTGAATCCGGCAGCGTTAAGGCGCGGTTTTCTCTGGCAGTAGATCGTAATTTCTCCAAAGAGAATCGCATTACGGACTGGTTCAATATTGAGGTATGGGGAAAACAAGCCGAGTTCGTGGGCGAATGGGTCAAAAAAGGCGCCATGATGGCAGTGACGGGCGCCATCGAAATGAATCGCTGGACGGATCAGGCGGGCAATCAACGCGAATACGCGCTGGTCCGCGGATCAGACGTCCGCTTTGTGGGCGGCAAGCGCGAAAACGCGCAATCTACCGCCACGTTTTAATGGTTTAAATGCACTACTCCACCCTCTCTTCGCCCCTGTGGACGGAAACGCCATGACCAGAAGCTTCTTCTACCTTAGAACGCCCCGATGCAACTGCCCGGTCTGACCATTGGCGTCGTGGCCGACGACCTGACGGGCGCGTGTGATACAGCGCTTCAGTTCTTCCATGGCGGCTGCGCCACGCGCGTCCTGCTAACCCTTTCTCCCGATGCAGCTCTCCAGCCCGCTAAAGAAGCGCTCGCCATTACCACTGAGAGTCGCCATCTGGACCCTCATCAAGCCGTCGCTGCTGTTCGTCAGGCCACGGCCTTGCTGAGAGACGCGTATGGGGTTGAGCATTTCTACAAGAAAATCGACTCCACCCTGCGAGGCCACTTTACCGCCGAGTGCCTGGCGATGCTCGACGAATTGAAGTGGGACTGCGCCCTCATCGCGCCCGCTTACCCGCAAGAAGGGCGCCGGACTGTGGGCGGGTATCAACTCGTCAAAGGCATTCCCGTAGAAAAAACAGAAGTGGGGCGAGATCCTCTTTTCCCGGTGGGGATTTCCCACATCCCGACGCTGATTGGCCAGCGTTCGCGTCCCGACCTGGTGGGCCATATCGAACTGGGCACCGTGCTACGCGGCGCAGGCCCGACGCTCGCCAAGCTGACGGAACTGGCGGAAGCCGGTAAACGACTCATCGTCGCAGACGCCTGCTCTCGTACCGATCTGGATCAAATTGCGTTGGCGCTGGAAAAAATCCAGCCGGTAGCCAAAGTCCTGCCTTGCGGGTCTGCCGGTTTTGCTGAATCATTATGCCGTCACTGGGCGGCTCATGGCAAACCCTCTGCGCGTCCGTTGACGCTGCCGCCATCGCCGGTGCTGGTAGTGGCGGGCGCCGCGACAGCTCTGACGCGTCGCCAGATTTTACAATTGATGGACCATTATCCTTATTACGGCGAAGGCGCCTCGCCCGCCGTATTTGAGCCGACCGCCGAGCAATTGCTGGGATTGGCCCCGACCGATACCCCCTGCGCGGGAGAGAACGATTCGCTTCTGGCGAGAATGCTCGAAGCCCTGGCGGATAATAAAACCGTGGTGCTGACCTCTGCTCTGGGCGTCGATCAGGTGGACCGAACCCAAACATTAGCCTTGGGCAGCGGCATTTCGGAGCAGGACGTTCCCAAGCGCGTGCAGGAAACCCTCACCCAGTTAACGGCGCGCGTGTTGTCTCAAAGTCGGCAAACCCATGCCGATAGTCACCCGCTCAAACTGGCCTTAACCGGCGGCGAAACCGCCACTCAGATCTGTCGCGCCATCGGTTGCGAAGCGCTTGATATGGTAGGCGAAATTGAAAGCGCCATTCCCTTGCTGACAACCGTCAGCGATCCGCGCCGCCCAGATGTGCCGATGCGGTGGATCGTGACCAAATCCGGGAACTTCGGCTCCGACCTGACGTTGGCCCATATCGTCCGGTTTCTTAAACGTAACGAACTCTCCGCAGAAAATCTGGGCTGACGCCATGACGCCCGCCTCAGTCTCTCAACCGCTTATCTGTTTGACGCCGGGGGATCCCACCGGCGTGGGGCCTGAAATTGCCGCTAAGTTTCTTGCGACGCTCGGCGATCGCGCCTTCTACACCGCCGCCGATCCCGCCTCGCCTTCTATTGTTGTCGTGGGCGATATTCGTGCGCTGAATCGGGCTGCATCGGCCCTGCGCTTAACGCTGCCCTCTACCGCCGAAGGGGTGTCATACGAGGCCATTCATCCTGATAAAGCGCCCGGAGAAATTGCATTTTTAGCCCTTCAAGTCGCTATAGAACGCATTGCCGCCGAGAAACGTCTCCACCACCCCGCAGCGCTGGTCACTGGCCCCATTTCCAAGGCAAATCTGCGCGCCGCAGGCAGAGAGGCCAGCGGTCATACGGAAATTCTTCAAACTCTTTCACGGCGCTATTTTGAGACCTCTGGCGAAACGCATGCCGAGATGCTGTTTATCCATGATTTGTTTCGCATGCTTTTGCTCACCCGCCACATTCCGCTTCGCGGCGTCAGTGACGCCATCACGTTTGAGCGCGTCGCGCAGGCGTGCGGGACGCTATGCAAATGGCTACAGTCATCGGCAGGGATTGCCGCGCCCCGACTGGCGCTGATGGCGCTGAATCCACATGGCCGCGAGATTGATGATCGCGAAGATCGGCGCGCATTTGATCCGGCGCGCGATTGGCTATGGCAGCGCTACGGCGCGTCCCTCTCTGAACCGCTTCCCGCAGACGCCCTGTTTCGAGATTTCCAGCCTCAGACGCCTCCCTATGACGCCTATATCGCCGCTTATCACGATCAAGGGCTGATTCCGATGAAGCTGGTCGCGGGGCTGTCCGCCGTCAATGTCACTCTGGGCCTGCCCTTTCTAAGGACCTCCGTGAGTCATGGCATGGCAAGCGATATCGCCGGACGCGGCGAAGCCAACCCGGCCAGTCTGGCCGCCGCTTGGCGCGTGGCTCAAGACGCTTTAACGCGCGCCGTCTCGCAGGCGGATGGCGAGGGTTTTCATGGCGCGCTCCCATCGTCCGGGCAATAACGAGCGCAGCGCCAGCGGCACAAACGCCTTGAAAGCGTGTAGGGGATGCACGCGTCTATCGCGGAACACTTTTAGAGCTGTTTGACGCGCCAATCCCGCATGACCTTGCGAGAGAATAACGCTTGCCGCATAGCGATACCGCTTGGCCAGCGCTTGCGACGCCAGCAGGTGAACTTCTGCGGGGGTCTGTGGCTGATTCAGCAGCACGTCCTGCGCATCGAGATGATTCCGCAACAGGGCGTCCGCATTGGGTTTTTGACGCGTCAGACTTTGGGGGTTCAAGCGATAGTGGTACGCAACGCAAGGAATAGCGCGGATACCGTCAAATTTCTGCAGGAACAGAGCGTATCGCAACGCGAGATCCTCTGCAGCGCCCAGAGATTCGCAAAAACCGCCCAAGGCGCGCAGCGTATCTGCGCGAACCATGATCGCAACAGAAGATTCGACTTGGCCCAACGCCACCCGTTTCCATGAGTGCGCGTACCCCTTGGGCAGGGCGTATTCTCCTTGCGAATTCCGCCGCAGACGAAACCCCGGTCCCTGCGTTGGGCGGCCGTCCAGATCCAGGCAGGCGACAAATCCGTAAGCGGCAATAAGCGCAGGGTCTTGATCCAGCGGCGCGCTCACCTCGGCAAGCGCGGTCGGCGGCAGACAATCATCGGCATCCAGAAAAGTAATGAGTTCGCCGCGCGCCAACGAGATGCCAGCATTGCGCACGCGCGCCGGCGAGCCCAGCCGTTGCAGGCGGCGCAGGTGAATGCGCTCATCGCCACTCGAAAACGTCTGCGCGATAGCAGCCGTTTGATCGCTGGAGGCGTCATCCAGGATGATAAGCTCCCAGTCGCCACGAGTCTGACTGCGCACGGACTCAATGGCTTCGGCAATAAAACGTTCGGCGTTATAGGCGGCCATCACCACCGAGATTGCGGGCGAGGTCATGGGACGTTTTTCTCCACAAAGCAGTCTGCCGCTCTTATTCACGAAACCCATCGCCATGACTTGACAGGATGAGGCGATATTAGGTACGTTACATTAATACATGAGGCGGCGTGATTCAAACGCCCAGATTTCCCCCTTCTTTTTACCTGTTGACACGTACGATGTTTCGCAGCCTCTTTGGCAGAACGAAACGAGCAAAACAAGGGATAGTTACCGCTGATGGCCACCGTCCAGGCAGGATTTGACGCCGCGTTGCTGGCATCTTTGCGACTCAAGGAGCAGGCTCCCCAGATTCCTGACGTCCCGCCGCCGCCTTATCTTACGTTCTATGAACGCGCCTTCTCTCTGCCTTATAAGCTTGAACAGCGCATGAAACGCGCTTTCGACTTCGCCGCCGCCGCGTTTGGCCTGTTGCTGGTCTCTCCGCTGCTGGCCTTTATCTCCATTGCCATTGCCCTGACCTCGCCCGGCCCTGTGATTTACCGCAGCATTCGCATCGGCAAGAATAGCGAACCCTTCTACATGTATAAGTTCCGAACGATGGCGCCGGACGCGGATCAGCGACGAGAAGCCTTGCGGCAGGCGGCCAGCCTCGAAGGCCAGTTGTTCAAACTGGCGGATGATCCGCGCGTCACGCCAATCGGCCGCTTGTTGCGCGCCACCAGTCTGGATGAGCTGCCGCAACTGGTCAACGTATTGCTGGGAGACATGAGCCTGGTCGGGCCGCGCCCATTGCCTCTGGATGAAAGCATGATGTTTGAAGCGCCCTATACGCTGCGGTTTCAGGTCTTGCCAGGCGTCACAGGTCTTTGGCAGGTCAGCGGACGCTCCAATCTGAGTTTTTTGCAGCTCTGTGAGCTAGAATTACAATATGCGCTCAATTGGAGCCTGTGGCAGGATTTTTCGATTCTGCTGAAAACCATTCCCACCGTGTTGTTCAAACGCGGCGCTTGTTAGAAACGCCTGACGCGGCGTTAACGCTCTCCCATCATCGGGAGATTTTTCCTCTCAGTTAGAGTTTTTGACGGATAGAATGCGAACAATGGACAGGAACCTCGCGCAACGCATGGTTCGCAAAGTTTTGTTCGACGCTGAACTTGGCGTCACATGGGTGGTGATGCGCCTGCTCGATTTGCTGGGGCCCGGTAGTTTAATGGGTCGGGTTCGGGCGTTCGCATTGACGCTTATGGGCCAAGGCGTCGGCCTGGGGGCGATCATTGAACAAGGCGTCAAGATGAGAGCGCTGTTTCGCGATCGGGTGAAAATCGGCGCTTTTACCTATATCAATCATCATTGCGTTTTCGACTCCGACTCTCCGATTACCATTGGACGTCAGTGTGATATTGGCTTCAATGTAACGTTTGTGACAACCAGTCATCGTTTGTTCAGCGATTTTCAGTCGCGTCGACCTTTGGAACGCGTTGAAAAACCGATTGTCGTCGAAGACTTCGTCTGGATTGGCTGTAACAGCATTGTTCTGGGCGGCGTGACGATTGGGCGCGGGGCGGTGGTTGCCGCCGGTAGCGTCGTCACCAAAGATGTCGCCCCTCATGCGCTTGTGGGCGGAAATCCCGCACGCTTGATTCGGACGTTGGACGCCACTTCCGACAACGTCGTCCCACTTGCCCCGGATGAAAAATCGCTGGTCATTTCTGCCGAGGACACAAGCGCCGCCCTCGCAGGGCAGTCCACCTACACGCCTCGAATCGCAGTCGATGGCATCGCCGTGGACGCATTCGCGTCGCAAGGTCAGTTCTTTGATCGCATCGTGAGCGAAATCCGCCGCCCGCGTCAGACGTATATCGGTAATTTGAATGTACATGCGGCTAATATTGCGCGCGAAGACGCGGCGTTTCGAAAAACGCTTCAATACGCCGACGCCGTTTTCTGCGATGGCGCGGGCATCGTTTGGGCCTCACGCCTGCTGGGCGGCCCTGTTCTGCCCAAGCGCTTCACGTCGGCGGACTTTATGCCCGCGCTCTTGAAGCGGCTGGCTCAAGAAGACCTTACCTGCTATTTTCTGGGAAGCGCGCCGGGCGTCGCTCAGGACGCGATGGCAACCCTCGCCCGGCTTGTTCCCAATCACACGATGGTGGGCTGGCATCACGGCTATCTTACAGATCCCCAGATTAACGCCCGCGCAATTGCAGAGATTAATCGCCTTCAGCCCGATATTCTTTTTGTGGGAATGGGGATGCCCTTACAAGAGCACTGGACGCAGAAAAACCGTCGCGCCCTGGCGGTTCGATGCCTGATGCCGCTGGGGGCGACCATGGATTATTTTAGCGGACGCGCCCCTCGCTGCCCCTCCTGGATGGGCTCTATGGGGCTGGAATGGCTGTTTCGCCTATTTCTGGAGCCTCGTCGCATGAGTGGTCGCTATTTGGCGGGCAATCCGGTATTTATGGCGCGCACGATGGTTGAAGCGGCTTCCAGGCGTCTATCCTACAGTCAGACTCCGGCGTCACCCGCTATTACTCAGCATTAAGAGGCATTACCCACGACTGGCGCACGCCTCAATCACCACGTCCCCGGCATTGCGCGAAGGCGTGACCTGAGGCCAGACGTCCGCATGCCAAAGCGTCCACATCATTAGGACTGACAAGGCGAATGCGCCCCATACGCTGCCGCGTCGCATAAAATGAGAAAGTCTTGCGCTTGTCATGGCACACAGCCTTAGGCTTGTTGCGAAAGCAGAGGGAGAGGCAACCAAACAACGGCTTTCCTGTTATTCAGGATTCTGTTTGTCTTGGGGACGGGGATTGGCGGCTTCTCTCCTCCCAAATCGTCGTCGGGTTGGTGAAAATTGCGAGACGAGCCGGCACAATGTTTACAATCCTGCATGGGCGACGCCCGTTACGTCGATTCGCTTGCGGTAAAATAAGGACGGTTTTGGGTCTTTGCTGGCCCTTGTTCGGCCTCAATCATAAGGAACGTCCTCATGACGCGTCGCTTCTCTCGCGCCCTTTTGGCCTTGATGCTCCTGCTGGCGACGCTTTCCAGCGTTTCCTTCCTTCCCTGCGCCGACGCTTTTTCGTGGCCGCGCAAGGCGATTAAAACGGCCTCCTCCTCGTCATCCCAGCCGCCTCGTATCGTCGGAGCGGACTCGGCATCTGTCGCTGTCAAGGCCTTGATGGAAATCGTCTCGGATATGAATGCGGCTTCCAATCAACATGACATTGCCGCTCTGCTAAAGCACTATTCGCCCGAATTCGTCAGCGGCGACAATTTATCGCTCAGCGAAGTACGCTCGCTGATTGAAGATACATGGAAAACTTATCCCGATATCCGTTATGAGTCGACGCCGCTGGAAATTCGGATTAATGGCGATTGGGCAACAATTGAAAGCCTCGACACAGCAAAGGCGACGGTTTCCAACAAGGAAGGCGTGATTAACGAGCCGGGCGATCTGTCGAGTCAGTCGCGCGGCATGATGTTTCTACGCCATATTGGCAATCTCTGGGAAATCACCAGCGACCATACGCTGTATGAAAACGCGGTGATTCGTTTTGGCGCTGCCAAAACCCTCAATGCGTCGCTGTCTGCGCCCGATCAGGCATTTGCGGGAGAATCGTACGCGGCCAAGATTGCCCTTGAAATGCCGTCTTCCCTGATTGCCATCGCATCGATTTCCAAAGACCCGATTGTGTTTCCCCAACGGATGCCGGATGACCGCTTTCGATCGCTTTCGCCGGAAAATAATGAACTCGAACGCGTTTTTGCCGCCAATAAGGCCAATCGAAATGAAGTGGTCACCGCTTCTATCGGGCTCACGCAAATTGGCCAGGACGCCGACGATCGTCTGACGGTTCAGTTTCGCGGCGTGATGATGATCATTCGCCGGGTGAACGTCTTGCCGAAGGCTAGCAAATGGCTGGATTCCAGCAGTGAAGCGCTGGTTGATTACGCTGCCAATGGTCGCGTCGACCTGCGAAAGAAGACAGATGCGCAAGCCGGTCCGGCGCCTGAAGAGATGACGCCTTCGGCGGACGCTAAATCTTCGGACGAGAAGAGCGAGCCGTCGCCAGACGTGTCTGCCCCTCCTGCCTCCCCGCCAGCCTCTCAATCGCCGCAGCCCTAAGGGCTGGACGCCTCTCGGGTTCTCGAATCGACATGATTGCTTCATCTGCCCCCCCCCTGACAGAGACCCCAGCGTCTCAGCGTTTACTGGTTTCTCGTCGCCGAATGGCGATGACGACGGTCGCTTTGTTAGGCTTCTCGCTGGACTGGCTCGTCAAGCGCTGGGTGGTCGCTCATCTCGCGCTAAGCGAGTCGGCGCCTCTTTGGCCGGGCGTGGCGCAACTGACCTACGTGCGTAATGAAGGCATGGCGTTCAGCCTGTTTGATCAGAGCCCCCATGCATTAATGCTGGTAGGCGCGGCATTTTTCGTTCTGTTTCTGATGTTAGGCTTCTCGCAATGCGCAGCCGGACGAGGGCTCAGCATCGCATACGGATTGATTCTGGGCGGCGCGCTCGGGAATCTGGTTGACCGCTTCATCAGCGGCAGCGTTGCGGATTACGTCGAGCTGACCTTTATACGATATCCGGTGTTTAATCTGGCCGACACGTTGATTTGTGTCGGCGTTGCAACGGCCTTGTTCTTTTGTTTGCGGACGCCGCAGGCGCCATGTCGTCCGGCGTCTTAACGTTACTAATTGGCGAGGAAGATCGCGATTTACGCCTCGATAAGGCGCTGGCCAATGCATTCAGCGAACAATTCTCGCGCGAGCGACTCAAGGCCTTAATCCGCGCTGGCGTTGTGAGCATCAATGACAAACCATGCTTGAAGCCCGCTTCAGCGGTTCACGAAGGCGACGTTATTGCCGTGCGCACGCCCGAGCCGACCACGTTTGACTTATCGCCTGAAGCGATCCCGCTAGAAGTCGCGTTTGAAGATAATGACGTATTGGTCATCAACAAGCCGCGCGGCATGTTGAGCCACCCGGCAGGCGAACAACGCAGCGGCACCCTGGTAAATGCCGCGCTTCATCATTGTAACGGCCAACTTTCCGGCATCAATGGCCTGATTCGTCCCGGCATTGTACATCGACTCGATCGCGACACGTGCGGCCTGATGATGATCGCCAAAACCGATCGCGCGCACCGGCATCTGGCGCAGCAGCTTCAGGCACGAACGGCGAAGCGATCGTATCAGGCCGTGGTTCATGGCAGCCCCGGCGCCGAGTCCGGTCTTATTGACGCGCCGATAGCCCGGCATCCCAAATGGCGCAACCGGATGACCGTTCATGCCAGCGGACGCTTTGCGCTCACCCGCTGGGAGGTTCTGGAACGGTTACCGGGGCGTTTTACGCACCTGCGCCTGTACCTGGAAACAGGGCGGACGCATCAAATTCGCGTTCACTTAGCGCATATTGGCATGCCGGTTCTGGGGGATCCCCAATATGGGCAAGGCGTCGAGCGTCAAATCAAACTGAATACGCCCGGCCAATTGCTTCAGGCAGACCGCCTCAGCTTTATTCACCCGGTCTCTCAACATCTTGAGCATTTTGAAATCCCACAAGATCCGGCGATCGCCGATGCGCTTGGATTTTTACGCACCCGGTAAGACATTTTTTATGTCATTGCGGCTCGTCGAGCTTGGGTCAACGCCGAAAAAGGCGAATCTGTCCGAACAACCAGTCCCGGACTGACCGATACCCGGGCTGCGCCGCCAAACGGATTGATCACCGCATAAGCGGTTCGTTGTTGAGCCGCTGCGCGCTGAGAGGCCAGGGCCCTCTCGTGTCGACGCTTGGTAAAGTAGATGTTTAGCATTTGCGGCGTTGAGCCCAGCAGGACCACGCTCTGAAGCAATCCAAGACCATATTGGCGGTTTTTGAGCTTGAGCAACGCAGCGCGCTTGCCCTCGAAATCGGGATGATGCAAGATATCCGCATATTTTGGGATGGAAAAATCGTCTTTACTTTGGCGCAAAATCGCTTTTAAGACATTTTTTTCCACCGGTTTATTTAAAAGACGCTTAAACGCATTTTTATAGAACAATAGGTTGACAACCGGATTCAGCACCGAAAACCACATAATGGAGTTGGCCGCCTTTACCGTTTGCTCAATACGCTCATTTTTGGTGCGCGCCGCATGGATCCAGCCCAAATAGGCAGGCATTGACCAAAAGACCAGCGTCGCCCAATCGCCTTCAATCTCATTCCCCTTTTTTCCACCCAGGCGAAAGGTTTTGAAGAATGTCTCCAGATGCTTCGGTAATTGCTCCCCTGCAAAGCGCTTTGCGAGTTTTCCAAAGCCAAAAAACGAAGCGGCGCCCAACGCCACGCCTGTCCCAATGACTTTGATAACCATTCCCAGCTGATGAGATTTTTCTTCGGGGACGCTACGCCCGCTGCCAGTTTGATTCTTTTCGCCTTCCAGTCCGACAATAGCGTCAAAATTGGCTGTATTGGTTCGCGCCAGCGTCATATAGTTCCGTAAAAAGGGAACCGCCCAGAACCCTGCGGCAAAAGGAAAGAAAAACGCCAGCGAAGCTCCGAGCTTGGCCAGCTTGATTTTACTCAGCACATTCTCGACAGGCTTGGCGGAAGATTTGACAAGTTCTTCGACAGATTGGGTCAATTGCTCTTGCGGCAGGCCTGTCACCTTGCTCATACCGCGTTGTAACCATGGCGGCAGCAAAACCGAAGCGAGCAGGGTCACGGCCGTGTTGGGCAACTCCAGCTCCGCGACATCAATCAATTCAGGCCCCGTTCTGGCAAGCGCCATCTTGGGAGCATTGAAGCAGGAGACATCTTTAAACAGCAGCTCTGCCAGAGGCCGTTCCGACAGCCACGCCAGCGGTCCGGTCAACGGGCCGTATTTCTGAATGGCGCTGGAAATGCCAATGTTGGCAAAGGACATGGATCGACCGCCCTGAGGTTCACAGAAAAAGAGAAAGAAGAAGGAGCCAATGCCGTCTCTTCCTTTCAAACGCGAAAAGAACCCAAAAATTGACTTCTGTCAGGGGAAACGTTTGAAAAACGGCATGAGGATTGGATCGAACCTCCTTATTGACGCATCAACAAAACCGCAAGGCAAATGCGACCTGCTAAAGGCCGTAAGCCCCGTCATCGCATCAGCGGATTTACTCTCGCGGGAGGAACATTTTTACGTTGCTTAAAGAAACCGGCCCGTCTGCCGATACTGCTGGTGATGCGCGCAAACAGAACCCGCCCGATGCGAACGCCGTCATCATTGTGAGGAAGCTTACCCGATGTCAACCCTCCGGGTGGTCGCCGCCGTTAGTTCAGAAGAAACCCGCAGCGCTTTATACGCGCAGTTGCGGGCGCTGGGCTTTGTGGACTTTAATGGCGTTTTATTAGAACTGTCAGACGCGGTTTCTATTTGTCGAAACGACGCTCCCGACGTCCTGATTGTCGATATGACCGGACGCGAGCTCGACGCTGAACTGTTTATGCAGACCATCAGCATGGATCCGGACACGCCGACCACGATTTTTGCGCTCCATAAGTCGCTGGATCACGACATCATTGTTCAGGCTGTCAAACATGGGGCGCGCGAATTCATCCAGTATCCAGAAGAGGCGGATAAGCTGGATATGGCCCTAAAGAAATATCTGGCCGTCATCAGCCGAAAATCCATGATGCCAGAACCCAAAGTCCGCGAGCAGGGAAGGCTTATCTCGGTTTTTTCCGCCAAAGGCGGCGTGGGGGCGTCAACAGTCGCGGTCAATCTGGCGGCGGAGTTGCGCAGCGTGAGCGATAAGCCGGTGGCCTTACTGGACCTGGATCAGGTGTTCAGTAATATGGCCGTGATGTTGAATCTTACGCCAAGCCATTCGTTAGGCGATTTGGCTGACAGCGATCCGGCCGACCTCGACGACTCGGTGTTTGCCCGCGTAGCGGTTTCGCATGAATCTGGAATTGATATCGCCGTCGGAAGCAAAAGCGTCCTGGATGATCATAATCTCATCTCGCCCGAGCTGCTGACGCGTACGATCGATTATTTTCTATCTCACTACGCCTTTCTGGTCATCGATTTACCGTCGCACACGCTGGATCCCTACCATCAATACGTCGTGGAACGCTCGGATCTTCTGCTGCTGGTTTCGGCGCTAGATGTTCCGGGACTGGCGCGCACCCGACAATATCTGGAACTGGCGCGGCAATATCTCGAGCTGAGCAAGGTCAAATTGACCTTGAATCGATGGAATCAAAAAGCCGCCTATGGCATGAGCAATGAAAGCGTCGAAGAGAAATTCGGTTACCCCGTCTATGCGCGGCTGCCTAACGATTGGGAGCTTAACGTAGAGGCCACGAGCCTGGGATGCGTTTATTCCAAAATCAAGCCACAGGCCGAACTCACCAAGGCTTATCGGCATCTGGCGATGCTGGTGAGCGGCCTGCAAGCGGAACCTTCAGGAGAAGCGTCGGCACGGAGCGGATTCTTGTCCAAGTTATTCATCGCCAAGAAAAAATAAAGGGCCAGAAAAGCTTAAAGCGCATGTTTTACAGGAGTCAACCCAGGCGATAAACCGTCAGGAGACTGAAGCTGATGTCCTTTACCCGTCGTCAATGGGGCCAATGGGGAAAACCTACCGACTTTTCAAAGGACGGCGGGGGCGCCGCCGAGTCAGCCGCGCCGACAAAGCCTGAAAACGCAAGCAACACGCTCTCAGCAGGAGGCTTCAATCAGAATACGCCTGTGCCCTCCTCTCATAACGCAACGGCGACGCGACGCGAGCCAGGACGAGCCAACAAAACGCCTCTCAACGACGACGCAAATGCCGAAACAGAAATGAAAGGACGTATTCATCGCCGACTGATTGAAGAAATCGACTTTTCTCGTTTGGCTGAAGGCGACGACGCCCAGATTCGCACCCAGGTGCGCCACGCCATTGCACAATTACTCAGTGAAGAGAATTCTTTGCTAAGCGCTTCGGAACGCGAGCGGCTCATTGATGAAATTTTGAACGAAACCATGGGGTTAGGTCCACTAGAGCCATTATTGCGCGACGACAGCATTACCGAAATTATGATTAACGGCCCGCGCATGGTCTTCATTGAGCGAAAAGGCCGCCTGACGGAAAGCAACGTGCGCTTTAAAGACGACGGGCATTTATTACAAGTCATTGATCGCATCGTCTCAGCCGTCGGTCGTCGCGTCGATGAAACCCAACCGCTGTGCGACGCCCGCCTCAAAGACGGCTCACGCTTTAATTGCGTTATTCCGCCATTGGCTTTGGATGGCCCACTGGTAACGATTCGGAAATTCTCCAAGGATCCGTTCAAGATTTCGGATTTAATCGCATTCGGCTCGCTAAACGAGCAAGCGGCGCAATTATTGCGTGGCTTTGTGGAAGCGCGGCTCAACATTGTCATCTCAGGCGGCACGGGCTCAGGGAAAACCACGCTGCTGAATGTTTTGTCCAGTTTTATCCCGGACGGCGAGCGGATTGTCACTATTGAAGACACCGCCGAACTGCAACTACAGCAGCGCCACGTCGCTCGAATGGAAACGCGCCCGATGAATATCGAGGGCAAAGGCGAAATTAATCAGCGCGATTTGGTAAAGAACGCCTTGAGGATGCGTCCTGAGCGCATTGTATTAGGCGAGTGTCGCGGCGGGGAAGCGCTGGACATGCTGCAAGCCATGAACACCGGTCATGATGGGTCTCTTACCACGCTTCACGCCAACAACCCCCGTGACGCCATCCGCCGCCTGGAAACCATGGTGATGATGGCTTCCATCCACTACCTAGAGTACACTCTGGGCGTGGGTTTCGCAAGTGGGGAGATCGGAAATTTCCGATCTTCGCATTTCTTTACAAGATCGCGCCCATATCCTGCTTATGAACCCGCCCTTGCAGAGTTTCGCGTGACAATTCCCGATAAATACTTGGCACGCCCAGAATGATCACCTGTTTGCGCGCCTCGTTAATCCAGTACACAATGACGCTCCCCTTGTGATGCAGCAGGCGCAGACCTGGCAGGATGTCATCATGGGCGCGATGCGCATGGGGGGCCTTGCTCAGGTCTTTAATTTTTCGTCGCAACTGGGCAAAGTATTTTTTAGCATGGGCTTTACCCCAGCGGCTTTCCGAATAGGCGCTCTCCCGCTCAAGCTCTTGCTGGGCCTCTGGCGTTACAACAATATGGTACACGTCAAGAGAGCCCTGCCTCCAAGCGATCAAACACGGTATCCACGTCTGTCAACGCGGCGGATCCGTCTTGCACCGCCTCCAGCCGTGCGCCCATCTCTGCGCGGAGCCAATGGATTTGCTCAGGGCCAAAGGCTGAGCGAGCCGAGAAGAAATCACGGAGAGCTTCGCGAATCACCTCGCTGGCGCTTTTATAGAAACCGCTGTCTACTTGCGCATGCACCATGTGTTCCAACTCTTCAGGCAGTGACACATGAATCGTCATAGACCAAGACCCCTCGTTCATTCAAATACCAGTAATCTTCATGATGACATGATGCGAAAAAATGTCAATCTTTCGCATAGAGGTATGGTTGCTCTCCTCCCTCTGTCTGGATCTATGTGGTTATCAGGGAACGAGTAGGAAAAAAGGGTGTAAATTGAAACTGTTGCGAGAGACGGTGTCTGCATCTATGTGGTTATCAGGGAACGAGTAGGTCCGGGCGGCGTCACCTCCCCCGTTGCGGCATTGAGGTGTCTGCATCTATGTGGTTATCAAGGAACGAGTAGGACCAGCGGATACAGCGACGGCGACCTGCTCATCGGGTGTCTGCATCTATGTGGTTATCAAGGAACGAGTAGGAGAGCGCACTAACATTAAACAATACCCCGTCGCCGTGTCTGCATCTATGTGGTTATCAAGGAACGAGTAGGTCCCAAGTGTGTCGAATTGTAAACACGCCTGCAATGTGTCTGCATCTATGTGGTTATCAAGGAACGAGTAGGGCGACCAGGTGCTTGCGCTCGCGCGTCGCCTGGGGTGTCTGCATCTATGTGGTTATCAAGGAACGAGTAGGCCAGACTGTTGAATCCAACCGGCGGGGAGCTGTTGTGTGTCTGCATCTATGTGGTTATCAAGGAACGAGTAGGAGATGAAAAATCATCATGCACCAAATCGCATTCTGGTGTCTGCATCTATGTGGTTATCAAGGAACGAGTAGGCCAGTTTTCAGGAGCGATTTACGGCCAATATCGCAAGTGTCTGCATCTATGTGGTTATCAAGGAACGAGTAGGGGCGCGCAGTTGGAATTATCTCGGGATGAGGCGTTGTGTCTGCATCTATGTGGTTATCAAGGAACGAGTAGGCCGAACTGGCGGGGATGGCTCGCGCCGATCTTGCCGAAGTGTCTGCATCTATGTGGTTATCAAGGAACGAGTAGGCCGCGAAAGCGCTGACCGCTTAAAATCTTCGTGTGTGTCTGCATCTATGTGGTTATCAAGGAACGAGTAGGTAGGAGCCGACGAACACCTGTCCTTTAACCTACCCGTGTCTGCATCTATGTGGTTATCAAGGAACGAGTAGGTCTGCGTTGCAGGAAAACCTGAAGGCGCAATTGTTGAGTGTCTGCATCTATGTGGTTATCAAGGAACGAGTAGGCACCAGACTGGAGACAAGATTGCTGACAAATCCATGTGTCTGCATCTATGTGGTTATCAAGGAACGAGTAGGAAATCAGAAATTTTTAAATGGGCAGGTGATTTATCTGAGTGTCTGCATCTATGTGGTTATCAAGGAACGAGTAGGCAGCGTCGAGGTCGATGGCTCTGTCGTTTTTTACAAGTGTCTGCATCTATGTGGTTATCAAGGAACGAGTAGGCGCGTGGCGTCGTCCATCGTGCCGTCAATATGCTGTGTCTGCATCTATGTGGTTATCAAGGAACGAGTAGGTGCAGCTTGTTGTTGCCGCTTACAAACCCACCCAGTGTCTGCATCTATGTGGTTATCAAGGAACGAGTAGGGGCTTGACGCCGAATCGTTTCAAAAACTCAACCGCGTGTCTGCATCTATGTGGTTATCAAGGAACGAGTAGGTACGCATAAAGGAGACACCACTGATCAGTCCGTGTGTCTGCATCTATGTGGTTATCAAGGAACGAGTAGGTGGATACAACCGGCTGGTCTGGTACTCCGCTTTTCTGTGTCTGCATCTATGTGGTTATCAAGGAACGAGTAGGTGAATCCATAATATACTATGACAGGAGATAATGGTGTCTGCATCTATGTGGTTATCAAGGAACGAGTAGGCCTGACAGCCAAAACACAGGCCCAGCCTTCACCAAATGAAGCATTTTCGAGGATCTTGATTTTGTGAGCTTCATGATGGCATTGGAATCCCTCATAAAACGGCCAAGAAGCAAGAACTCTCTAAAAGACGAGGACCGCTTGGAAAAACCCATCCACCGCGACCCTCGCAAAACCACATAGAAACAGGGCAGATAGAAGCTTACGGCCAGTACCCAAACTGAGGCTTCCACCCCGCCGGTGACCGCTTAGCAAACACATTCATCTGCCTAGCCAAATAACCCACATCCAAAAAGATATAAGTTACCAAGCACCTCGCCTATAGCGGAAGTGTTTAGATTATAAGACATGAATCCTCATGCGTAAAGTCCCATGATTGTCCATAGACTTTCATTTGCTTCCGACAAGATTCACACATGGGAATGCAAACGAGCTGATCTTCATTCGCCTTGATAATGGGTGAAACCTTGCGCAAAAAAGTTATGAACTTGCGCTGAGTCATGCGCGCCTCAAATACGCTGTACTGCTGAGGCAAACCATACTGTTTACAGATTTTATGGACGTGACGCAGACGCTTGGCATCCCGAATATCATACATTATCAGGTATGTCCGTTCATGAAGCATTTTTTGAGTATGGGACGACATGGCTTACCTCCACCGGAAAGGTTTCCAGAGATCCAGACCACTCAGCAAAGCATAGTTCAGCAAACGCGCCTCAACATGAATCGCTCGCTGGTAAAGAGTGTCATATCCAAACGTAGGATGTTTGATGGAAGTTCGCAATCGTTCAAACAGTGCTTGTACAAATGCTTTACGGACGTTTGGCTTCATAGTGCAGGACGAACCCACAATCTCAAAATCGCTTGGCGCACATTGACGCCTGTTCAGAAAGCCCAAAACGGCAGCATCCACCACAGGCGTCCTATATATTTCCATCAAGTCCAGGGCCAACGATGGCTTACCGTGCTTCAAACCATGGTAAAAGCCCAGATACGGATCTAGCCCTGCCAACTCGCATCCCGTCATCACCTGTTGCATTAGGAGAGCATAACCAAAGCTAAGCAGGCTGTTGATCGGATCCGGGTTCGGGTGCTTTTGCCGACCCAGCCATTGAAAAGGGGCGTCTTCGCCCAGCATACGGGAGAAACCGGCATAGTAGTTTTTGGCCGCTTCGCCCTCAATACCCATCAGCGCCTGAATAGATTTCGCTGTGCTCACAGCTTTGCCTGCACGGGTTAAAGCATTTACGGCATCATCTTCAATACTCAAATGTCGTCGCAGCCAGACTCTTTGGTTATGCAATTTTGCCGAAATCAAGGTTTTTGATAGATCGAAACAGATTGCATCATCCTGAAACTGCCCATACTGAGCCATACGGGTCATCACGTTTCGCGTAGGGGAGCCATACAGGCTACCCTGCCAACGGCCTGAAAAATCAAGCAACATAATCGGAATTTTCTTTTTGGCGCAGTTCTCAAGCAGGCTACTGGTGCAACTGGCCGGTTGTTGAATCACCAACTGGTTAATACGATCCAAGCCAATAGAGATTTTTTTATCCTGCCCCATCTCCGTAATTTGAAGGCTCCCTTCCTTCACTGAAAGCTTGCTACCCGGGCGATCTATATAAACTGCCTGCCCTTCAACATGCGGCGCTAAAATCGTTTTGGCTTCCGCAGGAGAAGGAGTCCCTTGAAGCTCATCCGGCAAACAATTACGGTATTGATTGCACCCCAGGCAGGCTTTTCTATTTTCCAGTGGCAGGGGAAGCGCTTTAGCATTAAGCAGACAGGCGGCCTTCTCAATGGTCTGACAGGTTTCTTCTCGCAGAGAGCAAGAGAAATCCACCTGCACCCGTTCACGCGTTTGTTGGTACCAGATATAGCCATAACGCACCGGAATTTTTTCAACCGCTTCTAACAGCAACGCCATCGCGCACAGTTGAACCGCATGTCCCGGCCATGGCAAGCCATCTGGAAGTGGGTGTCCTCTTTTGTATTCTATGGGAACGCCTTCTTCCCGATACACGTCGATCCGTCCACACAGACCCAATACCGGACTTTCCAGAAACACCTCTTCTGTTGCCAGTTTGTCATGCAAGAAACGACCTTCCTCGCTAGGAATGTTCGATCCTTCGCAGCCCAGCACGGCCTCCAAAAAGAGCAAACGCGGGCAAAACAGATAGGTGTTCAATTGGCTAGCGCTTATCATCACCTTGCTGAAGCTTGGCAATTCTTGGCCGGTCATACCGAAAGATCTGTCCGATAGCGGGCGAAGAGCCATTGTTGCAAATCATCAGCAATAACTTTGCGCTCATCAACAGACGGAAGTGCCGATTGATGAGCGGCTCTAAACCCTCGCAGTGCAATATTCTTAGCAGCATTGGCATCCGCCTGAATCATATATCGGGTGTTTTGATTGCCAGGCTCTTTTTTGCCACAACATTTGTCATTGCTACACAAAAACCAGTCGCCTCCTCTAGCCACCAACGGTAATGGGCTGTCCCCAAGATCTGGGCTCACGTAGCCTTTTTCTTGATCACGCCGCCATTTGGCTTTCTTGTAAAAATTAAATCGGACGCCCCATGAGCCACACTGGTTACAGGTCTGAGAACTGAAGGCTGCAGATACCGCATAGCAATTCATGCTGCCTCCGTCGCAAAGCATTTTTAGAAAATCGAACGTTTTTTGGGCAGCCCATACTTGAAGACGACGGTTTTCGCTACGTTCCTGACGAACAGTCATCCGATAGCTTTCCAGATTCTCGTGAACAATTCCCTTACACCCATTACGCTGCGCCAACTTAAAAATCACTCCCGCGAGTTGCTTGTAATGCAAATCCCGACAATGCCGAACGTAGGTGTTCAAAATTTTAAACGTCTCCTGACCCCGGGTAAAGGATTGGCCCGAAGAGAGTTTTCCATCCGGCTGCTTCGTTCGCAGATAGTCAGAATGCCGTTTTTTAAGATTCCGACGCTTGTATTGTCGCACTTTTTCGGAATGCTGAATTGCCCGAAAACCGGCTCCACCTGGCAATCGTAGCCATTGATAAAACACAGCGCCGCCGAGCCCTCGTTTGCCTCGTTTAAATATAAACGGCACAAATTTTACCAGCGCAACCGGACATTCCGGATCCCCGGTATACTCTCCTATCGCAATAATCGCGTCCGATTTTTGGCCCAAGTCGAAGGCAAGAATCCGGGTGCCGGGCTCATAGCCGCCGATTGATCCTTCGGTCTTCATTTTTGGGTTGTAGCGCGCGTAATACGTATAACGAAAATGCAGATAAAAGCCCCGATGAGGCTTATAAATCAAGTTCCCACCATGAATTTCAACAGGAAACGTTTCGCCGCTCTTTGAATCCGTCCAATAGTGCAGCGTTTCTTCGCGATACAGACGCTGATCATTGTCATCCATATTCCAGCTGAAAGCCAGTTGGCCATCCAACCCCTTTTTCCAATAGCCTTCTGGAATTCGGAACACCTGAGCCGACCGCAAAGTACGCAGACGATCATCCAGCTTCACCCGCAAACGATAGTCCTGCCAAGCGTTTGTCCCAGGATGAATCAGCTTGACCGTTAATTCGATGGTGGCAGGAGCCACCACGCTCAGGTGTTTATACCGAAAACAGCCGCTCTTCGAGAAAGTAATCCATTCCGGGCGAAATGCCGGATCCGGGTAACGCAAGGCAGGAGGGCGCCTGAACTCTTGATATTTTTTACCATCAAATTGTCGATAACGACTCAGAACAGAAAACCAGCCATTTTTATTGAATAATATCGGATTCAGGGCCTTGAGACGCTCAACAAAAAAATCCCGGCCTCGCCGATGCCCCAGCAGAACAGAAAGAGACTCAAAATCCGGCAATTGGGTGCCACGCCGTCGAATCCCATCCCACTGGTTCCGACTGTCCCGATCCGCCATGGGAGAGGCAAAATCCACGCCAAAAAATCCCTGACCCCCTACCTGATCTATAAGCTGAAGAAAATTCGGATCCCGCTCCCACCGCCGGGGCAAGCAATAGATCTCACGATCCCGGCGCTCTTGCCCAACCTGCTGACGAAAACGCTGGAGCATATCCTTGTACTGCATCAAGAAATCGCCATGAGCCGCCTCAAATTGGCGCTTTTGAGCCAGCCAATTATTTTTACCCAGGGCATCTTGACTAAATAAATAGTAGGCCCTTTCCAGAGCATCCATGATGTCAGGATCTTGAAGCCGATATTGATGCAGCATCCCTAAGCGCGCCTTAAGGGGCCCGATTTTCAGGGCCAAGAGCTCCTGCAAAGAATCAAACTGCCCCGTCCCATCCGAATCCAGATAATCCCGACATTCCTTCAGGAACTTGACGGCCTTTTTAACAAATTCATCCCGTTCCAACAACGCCAACGGAGCTTCTTTACCCTCTCTCCAGAGTGCTTTCAGCTCCAGATAGCTCTTAATTTTTTCAATGGCTGCCTGATTAACCTCCATGATCATGCCAGAGCCGCCAACACTATCCATTAGCGACCCAAAAACACCCCGACGCTCATACCACCGATCCCCCCGCTTCTTACACATCAGGAACATCTCCCGCATATCAGGAGCTTTGCTGTAAGCGCTATGGGTGGGATTTGCACGAGAAACCTCTAACGTAAACGGATTCGCAAAATGGGTCGCGCACTTACCCGCAGGCGAGATATTCAAGAGGGCCCAGCGGGTCAGCTGAGCAAATTCCGGATTGTTTTTATCTCCCAATACCCGCGCTATTCGGATCATTACCTCACGCACAAGACGGTTAAACTCCGTATGGGTATGTAGCAAAGCCTGCCCGATCCTCTCTTGAGGGTCGAGCGCCTGAATTTTTCCCCGGTAACAGCGGCTAACTTCGAAGCCCTTAATGTCTTCAGGGGACAACGTGATCATCATCAAGACCCTCTCTCAAGTATCAGCATGTCAAAGTGTCTGACTTCATGTGGTTTTCACAAGAGTACAATGAGATGGCGCATGATGTCAATTCTAATAGCATGTCAAACAATTTTTAGGGGCTTGAAGAAACCCAAAACTTTGTTCTCTACCCGCCTGACAACGACAACGTATTGAGCCGCGCTAGCATGCGAGGAACCGAGGGCTTGAGGTAGATTTGCGTCGTATTCAAGTGGGCGTGATGAAGTAGATGTTGCGCAGCCAACGTGTCGCCATTCATGGCGACGGCGGTCGCTACGCTGCGACGCAGGGCGTGCGTGGTGAAGCCCTTTAACCCGAATTTCCGGCCCAGACGCCCCATTCGCTTACTCAAAGTGTCGCGCGTCAAATGATTGCCACGCTCCCCAATGAACAGGTAGGGCGAATCGACCGCTTTGCGAATTGTAAGATATTCGCGAACAGCCGCCTGCGCGTCGGGAGGGAAAGGCGAGGTGACCTCTTTACCATACTTGTCGATGGTGGTGATCGAAGGCTGTCCGTTGTTGCGATGTCCGCTGAAATCAAGATCATCGAGTCGGATATTACAGAGGCCATTGCAGCGGAACGCTGTCAGGTAGCCGACCGTCAGCAGAGCCTTGTTTAAAATACGATCATAGGCAGTGAAGTCCCTGCAGACGGCGGCAGCGTCGATCAAGGCCTTGATGGCATTGGGTTCAAACACGGCTTGCCGTTTGGTAATGTTGACCGGTTTTGGGCGCTTGACCTTGATACGTCGCACGATTTCAGAATGATCATAATCTTCATTCTCATACGCCTTGTAATGTTGATACTTGGCTGCGGATAACACCGCATTGAAAAGCTGGCATCGTGTCGGGTAATAATCATCCCGAGTATCGCCTTTCTGGATCGCCTTGTCTTGATAATAACGCTCCATACGATCCAGATTTTCGGGCGAGATCTCCCCAAAATAACTCAAAAAGAATCGAACGCCTTTGACATAATTAAGAACGGTTCTATCTGAGGCGCGAACGCCCAGCAAGACCCCACGCCGTAATTGGAAACGATAGTCCTCAAAATCAAACTGCGCTTCAAGCGGTAGAACTGCAACGGCTGCAGGCGCTGGCGGCTGACGCTTCTTTTTACCCGCATTAGCTTTTTTGAATGCGATATAATCCGGATGATAGGGCAAAATTGCGTAAGTCGTTCGCTCGCCAATCGACAGAATATGATGCGGCAATCGACCCGCGCGACAGAGATTGACAACCTGGCGGGGAGAAACGCCCAAATCTTGGGCGGCTTTGGTAGTGGTGAGTGTCAGCGTCATAAACGTTATTCCTTCTCCTATCATTAGCCCGGATCGCTGTTTAAACCGCTTCCTCCGCAGAGAGGAGATCCGATCAGAAACTTCCGGAAACAGAAATTTTTGAAAAAGAAATCCTTTCAGGGAAAGGCTTTCAGACGGTCACCGACCCGGTGATGATGGCGGGCTATGATCTGCCGCAAAAGGCGATTCGCGAGCAAATCGCTTCGGCGGTCAACGTTATCATTCAGGCCAGTCGGCTCAGTGATGGGAGTCGACGCGTTATGAACATCACCGAAGTGGTCGGCATGGAAGGCGACGTGATTCTCCTGCAGGATGTCTTCGCTTTTGCGCAGCGGGGACTGGATGAAGACCGCCGCGTGATTGGAGAATTTCGCTACACGGGCGTTCGCCCGCGCTTTCTCGACACGCTGATTGCCGAAGGCGTTGAGATTGATATGTCGATGTTTGCGATTTAAACGCAGGAGATGCGCGCTATGAACATGGATGGCATTCTCATTGCGCTGGTCGCTTCGACAGTGTTCATGGCCTTAATGGCAGCCTATAAAGCGTTATTAGAGAAACAGGTCAAAGCGCGCGAGCATGTGGAGTCGGTAGTGGGTCGCGCAGCAGGCGCGGGCGTCTCGACCTCAGGTGCCTCCCTCTTGACCGGGGCTTCCATAGGAAGCGAAGCGGTCCTCAAGCGCCGTAAAAAGCAAGGCGACGCGCAAACCGCGCTGGATCGACTGGAAACGGACCTTGAACGCGCCAACATGCTTATCCGCAGCCGCGAATTTTTGATGATCTGCGGTGGCGTCGGCGCAATTGCAGGCTTGATAGCCGTCGTCGTTTTAGGGCAAGCGCCCTTTATCGGGATCCTCGCAGGCTTAGGGGGCCTCTTTACGCCAGCGGCCTATCTTAAAATCCGCATCTGGTTACGCATTCGACGGGCAGAAGCACAATTCGCCGACGTCCTGGACGCGCTGCGCAACTGTTTTAAAACCGGCTTTGGGTTTAATCGCGCCGTTCAACAAATTGCCGATAATTTTGAAGACCCATGGGGCACCGAATTCGGCAAAATTGCAGCAGAGACCAATTTGGGCGCAACACTGGAAACCACCATGCGCAATCTGTCACGGCGCATCCCACTGACCGATGTTGATTTATTCGTCACTGCGCTTCTAATTCAGAAAGAAACTGGCGGTAATATGGCTGAATTATTAGGCAATATCAGTCATACGATCCGTGAACGTTTTAAACTTAAACGCAAGGTCACGGCAATTTCTGCACAAGGAAAACTATCGGCCAGTATCGTGGTTTGCGTGCCGTTTTTCCTAATGGGCGTGATTTACCTCTTTTTACCGGAACCTGTTACCAAATTCGTGACCAATCCTATCGGCATGGTGTTGCTCATTGCGGCAGGCGTGTGGATGGTAATGGGCATCGGAGTCCTGTTTAAAATCGTTCAAATCGAGGTATGACAATGATCGTCCTTATCGACGCAGCAGGAGTTTATCTAGCATGGGCCTGATAATCATTTGCGTCTTAATAACAGCCGGATTAATGTTCGCCGCCTTTTGGGCGGGGCGATCAAGGGGCGAGAACAAAACCGTCGTTGATCGAGTCGCCCGATTAAGCGCCGGCATGATGCCGGTTGAAGCAGGAAAGCTCCTGCGTAAGAAAGACCTCGACAAATCGTTTAACGAACGCGTTTTGTTTCCCCTCGCGCAGAAAATATTTGATCAGACGCAAGCCATCATTCCACTGGGCAATAAATCGTTTGTTCGGGCAAAGCTGATTCAAGCGGGATATACGCAGCCGCATTATCCAAAGATTTTCCTGGGCATTCAGTTATTATTATCCGCATTAATTCTTGCGTTTCTGGCAAGCGTCATCACGCTGGTCGGCAAAGTACCCCTGATGATTGGTTTGCTGGTGGCAATTGTATTTGCGTCGGCAGGCTATGCGTTACCTTTGATATGGTTGATGCAACAGGCGGGCAAACGTCAGGACAGCATTCAGAAAAGCTTGCCGGATTTTCTGGATTTACTGGTCATCTGCGTAGAAGCCGGCCTGGGGCTCGATATGGCCATTTCTAAAATCGCGAACATGAACGGCGCGCGAACGTCCGAATATCTGAGAGAAGAACTCCTCCGCTATAACAAGGACATCGCCTTTGGGCGCCCCCGTAAAGAGGCGATGCTCGATATGGCGCACCGCACTGGGGTAGAAGATCTTAACGTCATTATCAACGCTTTGGCTCAGGCTTATGAAATGGGCTCCAGCGTGACGCATACCTTGCGCGTACAAGCTGACTCGCTGCGCGTGAAACGCCTGCAAAAGGCTGAAGAGAAGGCCAATAAAATTCCGGTCAAAATGGTCATGCCCATTTATATCTTTTTATTCCCAGCCATTTTTGTTTCTATTTTTGGACCGATTGGCATGGTGATGGTCGATAGCATGATGGAAATTTTCTCAAATATGCAGATTATGCGTTAATTAGAACACAGCCTGCCTGATTCAAAAGAAAACGCCCGGGCGTTGGCCGACGGGCGTCACTGTATGGGGGAGAGAGAGTAGCACGTTATCGGAATATGGACAGATAAAGCTTGTCGGGCGCGCCACGGCCAGGCGTTTTAATTTCCTTATCGGGAAAAGCGCAGACCCCTTCTGTCACGATCGCCCGCTCTCGGCGCTCCTGACAAAGAGATAAAGCAAGCTCAAGGCAATCTGATGCCAATTTGTAAACAAACCTGACGGGGACGTCTCAAACCGATCGCCGACTTCTGCGCGTCGCTCTCTTCAGGCGAAGGGGGTTGCGGTATGATAGCGCTCACAGGCGCGCGAGAATGCTGAATAAACCGCGCGGCTTGCAGAGAGTAGGCTTACATCGAAAGGGGCTTGCCTGATGACATCTCCCATTCACCTGATTTTGGGCATCCATAACCATCAGCCGGTCGACAACTGGCATCATGTGATTGAAGAAGCCTATGATCGCTGCTATCAACCTTTTCTCGACGTACTGACCGATCATCCGCGCGTGGCGATGGCGATCCACTACACGGGCTATCTGCTGGACTGGATCGCGGACCATCACAGCGAGCACCTCGACCAATTACGCCGCCTGGTTGCGCGCGGGCAAGTTGAAATGCTGAGCGGCGGGTATTACGAGCCCATTCTGGCGATGATCCCCGACGCCGACAAAATAGGGCAGATTCGCCGCCTTAGCGCGCGCGTAGAAGAGCTTACCGGATGCGCGCCGCAGGGACTCTGGCTTGCGGAGCGCGTATGGGAGCCGCATCTGGTCAAATTTATCGCCGAAGCGGGCGTCGGCTTCGCCTGCCTCGACGACACCCACTTCAAGGCCGCCGGGTTTGATGACCCGGATCTCTTCGGACGCTATGTCACTGAAGAACAGGGCCGTCTGCTGGAAATTTTCCCGGTGAATAAAACCCTGCGTTATCGTATTCCTTACGATCCGCCGGAATCACTCATGGATTACCTTCGTCAAGAAGCCGCCGAAAACCGCCGCGGTCAGGCGGCGGTGTACATGGATGACGGCGAGAAGTTCGGCGTCTGGCCCGGCACTCACAAATGGGTGTATCAGGAAAAATGGCTGGACAAGTTCTTTACAGCTATCGAAAACAACGCCGACGTTATCCAGAGCGTCACGCCAAGCCAGTATCGAGATCGCACGCGCCCCATTGGCCGGGCGTATCTTCCCACCGCCAGTTATGCCGAAATGCTGGAATGGGCGATGCCGCATCAACTCGCCAGCGACTATCAACGGGCGCTGACCCAGACCGATGACGCTTCGCGTCGTTTCGTGCGCGCAGGTTTCTGGCGGCATTTTCTGGTGAAGTATCCCGAATCAAACGCACTGCATAAAAAAATGCTGTACGTTGCCGATAAAGTCCGCGCCGCCATCAATAAAGCAGAAAAAGGCAAACCCGCCGAACGCCAACAGGCCCAACAGGCGCTAGATTGTCTATGGCGCGGACAATCCAATGATGTCTTTTGGCATGGCGTTTTTGGCGGCCTCTATCTCACTAATTTACGCAGCGCCAATTATCGCCGGCTATTGGAGGCCGAATCGCTCGCAGACAGCCTGACTCGGAGCAAAACCTTCTGCGAGGCACTTACGCAGGATCTCGACGGAGATGGAGAAGCGGAAATCGCCGTGGAAACGCCGTTCCAGAATTTGTATCTTGATCCGGCTGAAGGCGGCATGCTCTACGAACTGGACTACCGGCCCAAAAACTTTAATCTGCTGGATACATTGTCTCGCCGTCCTGAACCGTATCATGCCGCCCACCATGAAGGAGAAGGCCTTGCGTACGATTGGCATCGGCGCGCGAGCCTGCTGGACCACTTCCTGGGCGAGGGCGCCAATTTACAAACCATGAAAACCTGCCAATTCCCCGAGCAAGGCGATTTTGTGGATCAGCCCTACGAGGCCGCCATCACGCCCCTTCCCGTCGGCCTGATGGTCACCCTGCATCGCGATGGGCACGTCTGGCAGCAAGACCATCGCCGCCCGCTCTCTGTCGAAAAGCGGCTGGAAATCGCCAGAGACGCCGCGCGGGTCCATATCCTCTACACCCTTCGCAATCCCGGCGAAAGCGCATTATCGCTGACATTCGCCCCCGAGTTCAACGTCAATTTGCTCGCCCCGCATGCGCCCGATCGTTATTACTACCTACCTGTGGCAGACGCGACAGCCCCGGAAAAGCCTTCAGGCAAGACGTTACGAGCGAAGGCGGCGCCGCACGCGTCTCAAAGCGCTGCGCTCACGGAGCCTTCCTGCCATGCGGACACCAGTATTGCGCACCCGCATTTGGCCTCTACCGGCACGCTGCGCGAGATTGCCGCGATCGGCCTGAAAGATGAGTACAACCAGATCGATTATCAACTCCACTTTAGCCAACGCGCCGATCTCTGGCGCTTTCCGATTGAGACGTTCTCCAAGTCCGAGAGCGGCTTTGATCGCGTCTATCAGTCAAGCGCGCTGCTCCCGCATTGGCGCATCACGCTGGCCCCCGGCGCCGCCTGGTCAGTGGAAATCGTCCAGATTATTTCTGGATAAATAACGCGTGCTCCTGAAAAAGAAACGAGTCGTCTCGGGTCTCTGAGCGATTCTATTCAAGCGCCCGGGCTCTTGTCCCGAAAGCCAAACGAGCGGCCGAAAAGGAGTTCTTTCCCATGAAACACAAAATCCTTGGCGACGACCTGCAGGCGATTTTAATCTCGCTGGAACCGGGCGAGTCCGTCATGGCGGAAGCGGGCGCCATGCTGTACATGACCGACGGCGTCGAGATGGAAACACGTCTGGGAGCGGGCGGCGCCGAGAACAGCGATACGATCGGCAAGCTGTGGAAAGGCGCCAAACGCATGCTGGCTGGCGACAGCCTGTTTATGACCGTGTGTACGGCGCATCATCAAGCCGGCGCAGTCGGCTTCTCCGCGCCCAACCCCGGAAAGATCATCGAATTAAATCTGTCGGAAACCGGGCCGATGCTATGCCAGCGCAGCGCCTTCCTGTGCGCAGAAACCACGGTGGATATGGATATCGCCTTCACCAAACGCTTCGGGGCCGGTCTTTTCGGCGGCGAAGGTTTTATTTTACAGAAGCTGACCGGTCCGGGGCAGGCGTTTGCGCATGCGGGCGGCATGGTTTTTCCGCTTGAACTCAAACCCGGCCAGACGCTGCGCGTCGATACCGGATGCCTGGCAGCGATGAGCGCCTCCATTGACTATGACATCCGCCTGGTGAAAGGCGTCAAAACCGCGTTATTCGGGGGAGAAGGCCTGTTTTTCGCGCATCTCGCCGGACCTGGCAAAGTCTATCTGCAATCGATGCCATTAAATCGCCTGGCGGATCGGCTCGTCAGCGCCAGCGGTCTAGGCGGCGTCCAAACACGCGGCCCCGGCGGTCTCGCCGGAAAGATTTTCGGAACGCTGCTCGGCGGCGACTAACGCTCGCGCGTCATCTCACGCAAGCCTTTGCGGTAACGGGGCTTTTTTTGTGATTTTGGGCTATACTGCCACTCCTTGCAGAAGGCGCTTGGGGCGTTGTCTTCAATGAGCCGTCAAGAAGGACGTTTCCGTAGGCCTGAGGAGATTCCGGTGGCGACAAGCGCGATTTTTCCAGCTTATGCCACCCGAGGACGCTTTAATGCGCCGCTTCTGGCGACGTACATCGTGTTACACATCGCCGCGCTGGCGGCGCCTTTCACCTTTAGCTGGGCGGGTGCGGCGGCCTTCCTGGGGTTGTATTTCCTGACCATTTGTCTGGGCATCGCCCTTTGCTATCACCGGGTTCTGGCGCACCAGAGCTGCCAAATGGCGCGACCATTGAAATTTTTATTGGCGTTGCTTGCCTGTCTCGCCTATCAACGCGGCCCCATTTGGTGGGTCGCATGCCATCGTCTGCATCACCGGCGCGTGGATCGAGACGGGGATCCGCATTCGCCACGCAACAGCTTCTGGTGGTCTCATTTTCTGTGGGCATTTTTTCGCCATCCGCAACTCGACGAGGCGCGCGAAACCACCCAGCGGCTCGCCCCGGATTTGCAGCGAGACCCAGGCATGCGCTTTCTGGAACGGCATTACGTTTCAATCAATGCGATTTTTCTAGCGACGCTGTTTGCGGCTGGCGCCTATTGGGGCGGGTGGCGTTTAGGAGTATCATTGTTGGTCTGGGGCGGCTTTTTACGGATTATCGCCGGACTTAACGCCACATGGTTCGTCAATTCAGCGGCGCATCTGTGGGGGTATCGCTCTTTTGAGACAGCCGATACCAGTCGCAATAACTGGTGGGTCGCATTGCTCACTTGGGGCGAAGGCTGGCACAACAATCACCATGCGCATCCACGTTCAGCTCGCTGCGGGCGCGCCTGGTATGAAATGGACGTGACCTACGGCATGATTCGCGTCTTTAAGGCGTGCGGCTGGGCAACCCGCGTCGCGGTATAGACCCACGAGTTCGCCTCGCGCGGATGGGGGAGGTCAGCACGGGCGCCTGTGAGCTAAAATGCCGCTTGACGCGCATCTGCGCCTTTTTATTGAGTTTTCTTCAAGGACTTACGACAGGGAGAGCTTTTTCATGACGCCCCCCTCTACGCCCACGTATAACGCCGCATTTTTCAACGCGCATGAAAAAGATGCGATTACGTCCGCTCAGACCATCCTCCCTTTCGCGCTTGATTGGACAAAGGCGCAATCCGTCATAGACGTCGGATGCGGCCATGGCGCATGGCTATCGGTATGCCGCGCGCATGGCATCAGCGATATCCTGGGCGTAGACGGCGATTACGTGAGAAGCGCGCAATTGTTGATTCCTTCTGAGAGTTTTCAGGCGCGCAATTTAGAACGCCCGTTCACGCTGGACCGGCGCTTTGATCTGGCCATGTCGCTGGAAGTCGCTGAACATCTGGATCCTGCGAGCGCGCAAGCGTTTATTAAAACGCTGACGCAACTGGCGCCAGTGGTCTTATTTTCGGCGGCGATTCCCCATCAAGGCGGCGCGCATCACGTCAACGAGCAATGGCAGGACTATTGGGCAAAGCGTTTTGAGGCAGAAGGCTTTATCCCCGTTGATGCCTTACGGCGGCGGGTATGGGCGCTTGCGGAGGTCAACTGGTGGTACAAGCAAAACATGATGCTGTATGTCCAACGCGATCGCTTGGCCGACTACCCGGAACTGGCGACAGAAGCTGAGATCGGAAGCGTCATTCCCCTTGCGCTGGTTCACCCGGACAAGCTGCGAGAGGTCTGTGAGCCCCGTCGCATGACGGTCACGCGCTGGATAGAGATGCAGAAAACCTTGTTGCTTGGCGTTCCTACCGTATTCGGCAAGGCGTTTTCTCGCCGGCTAAAGCGGTTACGTCGCCCTAAATCGTAAGAAACGCCAGATCCGCCATCCATAGGATCCGGCGCTCGGACGGCAACGATCATAATGAATCCGTGTGGCGCACGGGCCTCTTTTTAAAGTAAAAAGCGCGAGGCGGTTGTGAGGAGTGAGACGCGAGTGGATATGAGCCTGATTATAAGGACATTCGACTATTGGCGTAAAATAAATCGCCATAACGTCCGCCTGCTTGCGATCCGGGCGTTTGTTTGCGTAGCGCTTGCTGGCACAACGGCTGACGCGAGCGCCCAAAACAGTTTTCAGGATCCACCGCCAGAATCGGCGATTAAGGCGATTCCGGCCCATGTGGGCGATATTGTCCAGCCCTTTCGCCATGACGGGCGCGACGCCGCCGTGATGACGCCGCCGGGAGACATTCCGCTGGCGCGAAAAGTAGGCGATAGCGGACGTATGATGCCGGTTACGTATCTGAAAGGACGCGTCAGCAGCCAGGAAGGACGCTATATTTTAGGACCCGGCGACAAAATCGATATGAAAATCCGTGATTTGAGCGCCTACGACCAACGCTTTGACATTCGCCCGGATGGCTACGCGTCTATTCATCCTTTTGGCGAGTTTTACATCGCCGGCAGCGATCTTGCCGGGCTGGAAACCTGGCTGGAAGAGAAATTCCGGTTTTACCTGAAACAACCTGTCATCACGCTCAGCGTTCCTGAATTGCGCCCGGCGCTTATTTATATTTCGGGCGCCGTTCGTCGCCCCGGCACTTACCAGTTTATCCGTCAAGGGCAAAATAACTCCACCATCGCCAGCGAGCTACAAGAGAAGATGGAATTGACGCTGACCAACGTACTCAAGCGAGCAGGCGGTCTGACCCTCTTCTCTGATCTTCGTCACATCGCCGTGCGCCATAATGAAACCGGCATTCAAGACGACTACGATCTAATGGATTTATTGCTGAAAGGCGATAATCGCGACATCTGGCTGATGCCCGGCGACACGGTTTCGGTTCCCGCCGCGTCGGCGCCCATGTCTCCCGAACTCTTCCGGCTCGTGTGCCGCTCTACGTTTTATGGCGAAAAATTCCCTGTTATTGTGCTGGGCGCCGTTGAAAAGCAGGGAGAAATCCAGATCGATCCCAATAACAATTCGCTGAATGCCGCCGTTTCACTGGCGGGCGGCTTTAAGTCCTATTCCCGCGAAAGCGTCGTCCTGGTACAGCGTCCGACCCAGCAAGGCAGCTTCAGCCAATTCCGCATCGATCGCCGCAAGGTCAACTTCGAGCTGATGGCAGGCGACGTCGTCTATGTGGCTGACAGCAAGCTGTCCAGCGTACGCGACGGCCTCCAGCTCCTGAGTCAGATGACCCAGCCATTTTTCTTCGTGACAGGCGGCATGTCCAACATCAATAATATGGTCAAGTAACGCCCAACGCAGGGAGCCTTCATGCTGATTCCCGTGATTCTGTCCGGCGGCGCCGGGTCGCGGCTATGGCCCATCTCTCGGCCAGAGCGGCCCAAGCAGTTTTTGTCGCTCTCAGGCAGCGACAGCGGCCATAGCCTTCTTCAGGAAACGCTTCTGAGGCTCTCAGGCCTGCCCGACCTCGACGCGCCTATTCTCATCTGCAACGACGACCACCGCTTCCTGCTCGCCGAACAACTCCGCGCCCTGAATATTCGTCCAACCGCGATCTTACTGGAGCCCATCGGACGTAATACGGCGCCAGCCGTCGCATTCGCCGCTCTGGAGGCTGTACGTCGCGATCCCGACGCGACGCTGCTGGTCCTACCCTCCGATCACGCCATTACCGATGCAGAAGCCTTTCGCGCCGTGGCGCAGGCCGCTTGCCAAGCGGCTCAGGCGGGTTATCTCACCACGTTCGGAATTCAACCGGACGCGCCCAAAACCGGATACGGCTATATTCAACGCGGCGAACCGCTTGAAGACCTTGGCGCAACAGGGGATTACACGCTTTATGCCGTCAGCCGCTTTGTAGAAAAACCAGACAAACTGACGGCGCGCGAATTTGTGCGCGCAGGCGATTTTTTCTGGAATAGCGGGATGTTCGTCTTTCGCGCCGATCGATATCTTGAAGAACTAACGCTGTTTCAGCCAGCGATGCGCGCCGCGTGCGAGCAGGCGTTAGACTTGGCGCGGCGCGATGCTGATTTTACCCGATTGGACAGAGCCTCTCTGGAGACATGTCCTTCGGGCTCGATTGACTACGCCGTCATGGAAAAAACCGCGCACGCAGCCGTTGCGCCGGTGGAAATGGGCTGGAACGACATCGGTTCCTGGCGCGCCCTCTGGGAAATGGGCATGAAAGACGCCAACGATAATGCTGTCTTGCGGGAAGGCCCCGGACGCGTTTTTCTGGAAGAATCGCAAGACTGTCTTATTTACGCCCAGACGCCCGGAAAAACCGTCGCAGCGCTGGGGGTGGCGGGACTGATTATTGTCGATGCGGGCGACGCCTTACTCGTGGCGCATAAGAGCCAAGAGCAAGCCGTTCGACGTCTTGCGCGCGCCGCCGCGTCCCAAAATGCCGAGGAGACGTCTCATGTCGGCGCAACCTGAAACCATGACCCGACATACCACCCGATGGCGCGGGCGCCTCACCGCCGTTCGACGCAACATGACCGACGCGAGGGCGCTCAACTGGACTTTGCTGGATCAAGGGCTGGTAAGCGGGGTGAACTTCCTCACCGGCATTGTCCTGGCCCGTTGTCTGGGGTTGGAAGCATTTGGACGCTTTTCGGCGGTATGGCTGGCGATTTCGCTTGCTGCGACGTTGCAAATGGCCATGATTCTGGCGCCGATGATGAGCATCGGTCCTCAACAAAACGCCGACGATGAGCCCGCTTACTACGGCGCCGCGCTCCTACAGCAACTCATCGCCGCCTTGATCGGTTTTATCCTGCTGGGTCTCGGCGCCGAAGCCCTGGGTCGATACGCCCCTCAATGGGGCTTGACCGGGTTGGGCCTCCCTATTGCCCTGACACTGGTCACATGCCAGCTTCAGGAATTTCTGAGACGTTATTTCTTTACGCTCAGACGGTATCAGGCAGCTTTTATTAATGACGTCCTGAGCTACGGATCGCAGGCGGCGTTGCTAGGGGCGTGGATATTTGCCCCACAAGCTTTCGGCGGCCCTTCTCTGGAAGCTGCGCTCTGGATCATCGCCGCCACATCGGGGCTTGCGGCGGCGGTCGGACTCGCTTCGCTCACGCCGATGAAAATCGAAGAAGAGTTTTTCTGGCCGGCATTTCGACGCAACTGGCGCAGCGCCCGCTGGCTCAGCGGCTCCGCCGTGCTGCAATGGATGTCCGGCTCCACCCTCATTCTCGCCGCCGGATGGTGGCTTGGCCCTGCGGCGGTCGGCGCTCTGAAGGCCGCCCAGAATATTGTCGGCGTGGCGCATATTCTGTTTAACGCCTTCTCCAATTTTATCCCCGTCCGTCTGGCGTCTCTCCTGCGGCATCGGGGGGCGGCGGCCATGTCGATCAGTTTACGACGGACCACTCTATTAGGCGCCGTGGGCACCCTGGCGTTACTGGCGCCTGCAATCGTCGCGCCGAATGCGTTAATGACGCTTTTTTATGGAGCGGATTTCGGCCAGTACGCGGGCGTGGTCATCGGATTCGCTCTCACGTACGGTCTTGCATTCTTTGCGCAGCAATTAACCTTCGCCTTACGAGCCATGGAAGAGGCCCGTCCTATCTTTCTGGGTTATCTTGTGACGGCGGCGGCCAGCGTCGCGTTGGCCTGGCCCTTAATTCACCTGATGGGACTTAATGGCGTCGCCGTAGGCCTGGTCTTACTGGCAGGCTTGAATCTGGCGACGTTATGGGCAGGCTATCGGCGCGCCAGACAAGCGTATCTTACGAAGCGGCAGGACATGGCCTGATGTCTTCAAAGGACGCCGCAATCGCGCTTAGCGTCCTGATGCCTGCGTTCAACGCCGGGCGATTTCTGCAGGAGGCCATCAACAGCGTCCGGGCGCAGACGTGGCCCCACTGGACGCTATGGATTATTGACGACGGCTCCACAGACGGTTCCGGCGCGCTCATGGACGCCGCCGCCCGAGAAGACCCCGAACGAATCCGGGTATTACGTCACGAGAATTGCGGTATGGGCGAATCATTGAATCGCGCGCTGGCAGTGGCGTCCACTGAGTGGGTTGCCCGTATGGACGCGGATGATGTGATGTTTCCCGAACGCTTGTCGCGACAAATCGATTTCCTGAACCAGCATCCCGACATCAGCGTCACTTCCTGTCTTGCCGTTTATATGGATTCGCAAGGGCGGAGCTTTGGACGGACGGCCAGTGAATTGCTGAGCCCGCAAGCCTTTGATCGCGCATTAAGAACGGGCGAAGCGATTGGCTTGCTGCATCCCGGCGTGGTGATGCGACGCGAGGCAGCGCTTGGCGTCGGCGGCTACCGGGGACAGTTCTGGCCTGCAGACGATATCGACCTATGGGCCAGACTGGCGGAAGCCGGGCATCGCATTCTGGTCCAGCCGGAAACGCTAATGGCCTATCGCTTGCACGAGGAATCCGTAATCACCTCTCAATTTAGAGCCGGTCGTCTTCAATATGACTGGGTACGGGCTTGCATGGCCGCTCGAAGACGCCGCCAGCCGGAGCCTTCGCGCGAGATTTTTCTGGCGGAACGCGAAAAAGCGCCTTGGGGCGTTAAGCTTCAACGCGAACGCAAGCTGCTCGCCAAGCAATTGTATCGCCAGGCCGGTCAGGATCACCTTAACGGACGGCGCGTTCAAGCGTTAGCAGCCATGGCGGGGGCTGCGCTCTTGCAGCCGCGGTATACGTTGACGCGATTGCGTCGCCAGTGGACGATTTCGTAATGTCAGGCGAGGCCAAGCCCTTAGTACTGGCTTTGCTCGGCCCGGACGGCTGTGGCAAAACCGCGCTGATTCAGGCATTGAAGCAGCGCTGGGGCGCGCCAATCACCTATTGTCATCTGAGACCCCGCTTTGGCAAAGCGGTCCAGGCGCTGGGGCAAGCGCCGCTGGAGCCGCCTCATGGCCAAGCCCCGCGCAGTGTTTTATCCTCCACGCTTAAGCTGGCGTATTTCGCCTGCGATTACCTGTGGGGAATGCCGCGATTACGCCGTCAGGCCCGACGCGCCAGCGCAAGAGCGCGAAGTTCGCATGAACGACCGCCTCTGATTATTTTTGATCGTTATTTTCACGATGTGATCATCGACCCCAAACGCTACCGCTACGCCGGTCCTCCATGGCTGGCAAGCGTGGTGTCACGCTGGATCCCAAAGCCAGATGTCATGATCGCCTTAAATGCGCCGCCGGATATTTTACGGGCGCGCAAGCAGGAGCTGAGCCCCGAAGCGTGCGCCTCTCTGGCTACGGCTTATCAAGGGTTCATCGCGCAGTATCCGGGCGGACGCAGCCTCGATGCGACACAGCCTATCGAGACGGTGTGCGCGCAAACGATTGAGATTTTGTCAACGCTCGCCCAAGCGCTGGATCCCCCGGCCTTTGACCCTGCTATCGCCCCTCTGGCAAATGCCTTAAGCGCGCGGACAGGAGAGCAGGCGTCGTTAGGCATCGGGCCCTCGCGTTACTGGATCGTGCGCACTGCGGCAGGCGCGCCGCGCTGGATTCTACCGCGTTCTGAGCGGCGCATTGCGTCTAAAGCGTTGTCTGGCTGGCGCCCTTACGGTCGACTTTCCGCGCTGGGATGGGCGGCATTTCGTCTGTGCTATCGCATTGGCGCATTGGGGCTCTGGCCGCGCGCGCAAGCCTTACGCGTTCAGACGGCGCAGAAAACGCTTCCAGCTTTCTACGTTGGGACGCCGTGCCATTGCCAGAAATGGCTCGCCTTTGATGGGGAGGCGCAAACGGGCGCATTGACGCAAATTTCCAAGTGGGGAGTCGCTCCGGGCGCATCGGCGCTCATCGCTCGCGAGCGCGACGCGCTGAGGCAATTGGCAACGTTTCCAGAAAACATCCGTCCTCTTGCGCCCGGCCTGTTGTCGGCCGCAGGAAATCCAGAGAGCGCAGCGCTGGAGGCGCTATTACTAACGCCGTTATCAGGCGCGCCCTCCGGGCGGCGTTTACGCGCCTATCATGGCGATTTTCTGAGACGTTTGCGTCTGCCAGACAAGACGCTCTCGCTAGGAGATGAATGCGAACGACTGCAGACGGGCTTTTACGACTGGAAAAGCCTTAGCCAGAAACAAGTCAGCGTCATTGAAACGCAACTGGCCGCCATTTCCAGCCAAACAGCGCTGCCTGCGGTGATGGCCCATGGCGATTTCGCGCCGTGGAATCTCAAACGTCAGGCAGATGGTCAATTGGGCGCCGTCGATTGGGAATGGGCGCGCTGGCCCGCCTTACCGCTGCTGGATGCGTGCTATTTTTACGCTATCCAATCGTTCACATTGGGAACGCCGCGCGATGCGCTGGCCGTGATTCGGCGCGATTCGGTCATTACACAGCTGCAGGCGGATTTCCTACCGGATATTCAAACGCTGGATGAGGATCTGTCTGGTGAAGTCGACTGGATAGAGCGCCTCTATGCATTTACGCTGCTTCAAATGGCGCTACAGCAGTTTGAGGATGGGAACGCGCAGGCAACGCCCGTCTTAGAATGGGCTTTGCTGGATTTAACGTCGCAAGACAAGGCGGCGTCATGAAGATTTTGCTGTCGGCTTACGCATGCGCGCCGCAAATGGGATCAGATCCGGGCATCGGCTGGCAATGGGCGGTTCATCTGGCGCAAGCGGGGCACGATGTCACGGCGCTCACGCGTAACGCCAACCGAACGGCCATCGAAACCTTTCTGGCGACGCATCCGATGGCGAGCGTCGACGCAGGACGACTGCGCTTCGCCTATTACGACCTGCCGCGCTGGGCCAGCTTCTGGAAGAAAGGCTACCGAGGCATTCATCTGTACTATTTTTTATGGCAGGTCGGCGCGTTCTGGCGCGCGCGCGCCCTTCATCGCGCTGAGCAATTTGATTGCGCGCATCATGCGACATTTGTCAGCGCCCGGCAGCCCAGCTTCATGGGATTATTGGGGATTCCCTTTATCTTTGGCCCCGTAGGCGGGGGCGAAACATCCCCCTGGCAACTGCGAGAAGGATTCCCCTCAAAAGGATGGGCGTGGGAATTGATGCGCGATCTCAGCAATCGATGGGCGCAGGTGGACCCGTTGATGCGTCTCACCTTCGCCAGCGCCGAACGCATCTGGGCAGGTACGGGCGAGACGCTGCGGCTGATTCCCGCTCGTTACCACCCTAAAACAGCCCTGATGCCACTGGCCGCACTGACTGCGAGTGAAGCGGCAGGCGTCCCGGCTTCTGCGCCAATCGAAGCGACTTGCGATGCGCGTCCATTCCGCCTGCTGTGCGTCAGTCGACTCTGGTACTGGAAAGGCGTTCATCTCGCGTTGGAAGCCGTGGCCCAACTGGCTTTGCGAGGCGTTCCGTGCCATTTCACCATTGTTGGCGAAGGGCCGCAGGCGGCCTGGCTTCGAGGGCGTTCGCGCGCTCTGGGCCTTGACCATCATCCCCACGCGCAGATTGAGTGGATTCCCCGCCTGCCGCGCGAAGAGCTGCTTTGTCGCTACGCCGACTACGACGCCTTTGTTTTCCCCAGTCTTCATGACTCTGGAGGATTCGTGGCGCTGGAAGCGATGGCAGCCGGACTCCCCGTGCTATGCTGGAATTTGGGAGGCCCTGGCGTGATGGTCAATAACGCCTGCGGCAGGCGCATCGACGTTAACCGTCTCAGCAAGCGCCAGGCGGTGAGCAGACTGGTCGAAGCCCTCGCGGAACTCGCCGCGTCGCCGGATTTACGCGCAACGCTGGCAGAGGGAGCACGACGATGCGCCGCCCAGTTCCAGTGGTCCGCTCTGGTTGCGCAGGCTTATCCCTTAACGCAGGATTGTCCCCAACCGGTCATAGGAGCGCAGAAACGCGCATGATTGTCCTGAATATCGGCTGCGGCGTCAAAACGACCTCTGCTCCAGAGGTCGCGCATCTGGACTGGTCGATTTATCTGATTGTCAAGCGCAATCTGCTTCTGCGATGGCTCATTTGGCCGTTCTTGAGCGCACAGAGACGCGCGGCGCTGGAATCGCTGCCCGAAACCATTCGGGCTTACGATCTGCGCAAAGGCTTGCCTTACGCTGATAATAGCGTGGATGCGGCGTATCATTCGCATTTTCTGGAGCATCTGGATCGCGAGGCGGCGCCTGCTTTTCTGCGCGAAACGCTCCGCGCGCTGCGGCCCGGCGGCGTCCACCGCATTGTCGTCCCCGACTGGGAAGCGTTATGCCGTCAGTATTTGCAGAGCCTGGACGCCTGCCTGTCTCAGCCCGAGGATATCTCAACGCACGAATCGAAAATCGCCGAGATGCTAGAGCAAAGCGTGCGACGAGAACCGGCTGGCACCAGCCGTCAGCGCCCTATGCTGCGGTGGCTCGAAAATCGTCTGCTGGGAGACGCGCGCAAGCGCGGAGAGACGCATCAGTGGGCATACGATCGGGTCAGTTTGCAGGCGCTGTTAAAAGACGTCGGATTCTCGCAGACGCGCGTCGTCAGCTATGCTGAGAGCCAGATCCCGCACTGGAACGACTGGGGACTGGATCGCAACGCTGAAGGCGGAGAATACAAGCCCGGCTCGCTCTATATCGAAGCCATTAAATAAGTGCCAATTTCTCTGGGGACGCTTTGATTTTAAGCGACAGATCTGGTCAAAGCGCGCCGCGACCGTTAGGATAGAGGAGCGCCCTTCCTCAGGAACGATTGCTCATGACGGCTCCGCCTGCGCCTTCCGGCTCTTTGGATATCTCCGCGTCTGCGCCGGCGGCGCGTCTGACGCTCAGCCCCGAACGTCCGACGCATTTTGTCGGCATCGGCGGCATCGGGATGAGCGGTCTGGCCAAGTTATTGCTGGAGGCAGGCTTGCCGGTCAGCGGGTCAGATGTTGCCGAAAATGCCAATACCCGCTTGCTCTCCGACAGTGGCGCCCATATCGCCATTGGACATGCGTCAGCCAACGTCCCAGCCAACGCGACGGTCATTGCGTCAACGGCGATTCGTCGGGATAATCCGGAGGTCGCCATCGCGCTGGAGCGAGGCCAAGCGATTTTTCATCGATCGGACCTGTTGCGCGAAATCCTGCATGGCGAGGCAATGGGGAGCGCCCAGACCATTGGCGTTGCAGGCGCGCACGGAAAAACCAGCGCCACGGGGATGATCGCCGTCTCCTTGCTGGCGGCGGGCCAACAGCCCACCGTGATCGTCGGCGGCAAATTGCCCGGCTGGCAGACCAACGCGCTGGCCGGGACCCATCGACGCATTGCTGTCGCGGAATTGGACGAGAGCGATGGTTCGCTCACGCGTTATCAGCCCACGCATGCTGTCCTGCTTAATATCGAACTCGATCACGCCGATCATTTTACCGGCGGCCTTCCTCAAGTAGCGGCCCTTTTCGGCGATTTTGTCGCCGCGTTGCCCCCAGGCGCGTTCCTTTATTTTAACGCTGCCTGCGCGCAAACAGTGGCGGTCGTCTCACAGTATCTTCAAGGACACGACAAGCGTCCGGTTGCGCTGTTTCCAGACGCCTCAACGCCCGAGACGTCTGATTTAAGCGTCTTTTTCCAGCGATTTCCACAAACGCTTCGCTATGCCATTCAGACGCCATCGACCGATACGCATGGCTGTTACGGCGGCATCGTTCTGAAAAATGGCGACCCGCTGGCGACGCTCCAGATGGCCATTCCCGGCGCGCATCAACTTTTTAACGCGATGGCGGCTCTGGCAATCAGCGACCAGCTGGGATTGTCGCTGACGCCTATCACGCAGGCGTTGAATGCGTTTAGCGGAATGGGCAGACGCTTTGAGCGGCTGGCAGAAACCCCTTTCGGCGTTTTGGTAGACGACTATGCGCATCATCCAACCGAAACGCTCGCCATGACCCGAGCAGGCCGCGACTGGCTCGCCCGCAGCGCCGGACGGCTGATTGTAATTTTCCAGCCTCATCGTTACACTCGCCTTAAAACCTTTTGGGACGAGTTCCTTCAGGCGTTTGACGGCGCAGACGTCCTGTACGTATGCGATGTGTACGCTGCTAGCGAAGACCCCATTGCCGGCATCGACAGCCGCGCGTTTTGCGCCGCCCTTCGCCAGGCAGGCATACAGGCAGAAATTCGCTACTGGCCCGGGCGTGATTGGAACGCCCTGCGCGTGCAGTTACAAGCCGAAGGCAGCCGGGATGATTTGATTATGACGATGGGCGCAGGCGATATCACGCATGCCTTGCGCGGCTGGCCGTGGACGTAACGACCTGCGGCGCGCCGGGCCAAGCCGCCGCGTTTACGACATATCGCGTGGGCGGGCCGATTGACAATTTACATCAGCCCGAAACTCCCGAGCAGGCCGCAGAGGTTTTGCGACAAGCGCTTACGCAAGGCGCGCCCGTCACGATTTTAGGCTGGGGCAGCAACGTCATTGTCGCCTCCGCTGGCATTCGCGGCGTGACGCTGGTGACGCGAAAACTAGCCCACACGCGCGTCGAGCCAGAGAGCAGACGCCTCATCGCAGGCGCGGGCGTCCATCTGGCACGAATCGCCACCATGGCCGAAGCGCAAGGCTGGACGGGCGCGGAATTCATGATTGGCATTCCCGCAACAATCGGCGGCGCAGCGCGTATGAACGCTGGAGCCATGGGGCAAGAAACCGCATCAGTCATTGACAGCGTCTTGCTGTTTGACGCCGGGTCGGGAGAGATCACCCGCTGGCCACGCGAACCCCTGCAGTACGCGTACCGACACAGCGCGCTGCAAGCGCCTGCGCCGTTGCGCGTCGTTCTCGAAGCAACGCTTGTTTTTGAGGCAGGAGACCCTGCCGCGATTCGCGCCCAGATGGAAACCAACGTCTCGTTCCGAAAAACGCATCATCCTACCGAGCCCAACGGTGGCAGCGTTTTTCGAAACCCCTTCTCGAAAGACGCTGCCAATGCGCATCTGACGGCCGGACGCATGCTCGATGAACTCGGAGCCAGGTCGTGGCATGAAGGCGGGGTTCGGGTCAGCCCCCTGCATGCAAATTTCATCGTGAATGTCGCAAATGGAACGTCAAGCGACGTGTTACGCTTGATGATGCGGATGAAACGCGCTATAAAATCGGCGTATGGCGTTGACGTCCGGCCCGAAAATGAGTTTATCGGCGACGCAACGCCGCAAGAGGCGGATTTATGGGCGGCCTTGACTGCGTAACAAATCCATCGCGTAACGAATCTGGCGAGAGGCGCTTATCGCCGATCGGAGCCGACGCCCAACAGGAATCTCTTATCAGGAATATCTCAGGAGACGCACGGTCATGACGGCTGAAATCACCCATGACGCCCGTATCGCGGTGCTATGCGGCGGACTGTCTTCCGAACGGGACGTGTCGCTGCGCTCGGGACAAAACTGTTATGACGCTTTACTGCGCCTTGGGTATCACCGCACGGTCCTGATAGACGTTGATCGCCGCATTGCCGAGCGCCTTTTGCAGGAAGACGCAGAGATCGCGTTTCTGGCCCTTCACGGCCGCTACGGCGAAGATGGCGCGATTCAGGGGATGCTGGAGATTCTGGGCATCCCCTACACCGGTTGCGGCATTGCCGCCAGCGCTCTGGCCATGGATAAAGACCTCACCAAGCGCCTGTTGATGCAAGCCGGGCTGCCCGTACTGCCCTCACTCACCGTCCGACTCACCGCCGGCGCTCAGGCGGCGCTAAAAGCTGTTGAGACCCGATGCCCGTTGCCAGCCATGGTAAAACCCATTAACGAGGGCTCCAGCGTTGGCATGAGCCGGATAGAACGCATCGAAGACCTGGGCGGCGCGCTGGAGCTGGCCGCCAGCAAAGCCCGCGTAGCAATGATCGAACAATACGTCGAAGGCCGTTCCATGACGATCGGCGTCATCGACATTGAAGGCGCGCCCACCGCGCTGCCGGTTCTGGAACTTCGTACGCCCTCAGGCTGGTATGATTACGAAGCCAAGTACACAGAGGGTAAAACTGAATTCATCCTGCCGGCTGAACTGCCGCCCGAGGCAAGCGAGCGGCTGCAGCAAGCCGCGCTGGCGGCCCATCGGGCGCTGGGCTGCCATGGCGTCTCACGAACAGACGTGGTGGTGGACGACCAATTGCGGTTTTATCTTCTGGAAGTCAATACCATTCCCGGCATGACCTCTTTAAGCGACCTGCCTGCACAGGCTCACGCCATGGGCATCGGCTATGACGCGCTGGTAGAAATCATTCTAATGACGGCCCAACACCCGCGATGAAGCGCAAGCCCCCCCGTTCGCGAGCCTTACGCGCAAAGCCCGTCGCCAAAGCCTTGCCGGGCCGTTTACGCGCGCCGACGCCGCCTGAAAAATCCCGGGGTTCGCGCCCGAAACCAATCGGAAAAATTCCCGCAGGCAAGCGCGCTCAAGACGTAAACCGCGCCCGCGGACGTCAACAAGCCTATCTTCAGGCGCGACGCAAACGGAAACGCATTCTGGTGATGTGCTCCCGGCTGCGATTTCTGGTCAAACTGTGCTTTCTGCTGCTGCTCTGTTTTACGTTGTGGCAGTTCGCCACCGCCTCCTTCTGGGCAATGGATGCGCCGCGCATCCGGGTAGAAAACGCGCATCTGATCGCCAGCGATGCGATTGCGCCCGCCGTCGGCGCGCTCAAAGGCCTTCCCATCACCCAAATTGATCCGCAGGCGTTGGAAAAATGGCTTAAACGCCGCTACCCGATTCTGGATCGGGCCGTTGTTCGCCGCGCGCTATTTCCGGCGCGCTTAACCCTGACGGTGTCAGAAAAACCCCTATTGGCGCAAGTTTACACGGATGTCATCTCAACGCGTCCCAGCGCCGTTATTACGTATGACGCCGACGTTCTCTCCCTGGCGCCCTATCAACGGGCGGTTGCCGCCTTTCCACAGAGAGGTCTGTTACGGATTTACGTCAATCCCGGCCAGCGACTACCGCGCGCCGAGTCCCGCCGATTGGCGGAAATTGCCGAAATTGCGCGCGGCATGACCGGCTTAACGTTTGAGTGGATTGATTTTCGCAATCCGCAACAAACGATGTTGATGTTTTCGCAAGTGAAGGTCAACCTGGGCGCTCTGGATGTGACGGCGCCGCGACGGCTGGCGCGGTTGACGTCATTGATCCCGATTATTCTTGAAAAAGTCCCCACGATAGACGCCGTGAATTTACAGTGGTTGAATCAGGTAACGTTCCATCGTGGAAACGACGCTTGGCAGCGCTCACATTCCGCCCTGCGCCAGTCTCTTCGCGCGCCTGCCAGCGCCGACGCCTCGCTACCCAAGGGGTTGTTGCCAAGCCCGACTGACGCCTTTCCAGAAGAACATCCCGAAGAAGCCCCCGGAGATCACCCCCATGGCCTTGAATAACCCCTCCTCCCCCGCCCCCCCGATTCGCGTGGTGGTATCAGGCGCCGCAGGCAAAATGGGTCGCGAAGTGGTCAAAACCGTCTTGGCCGATCCGGCGCTGACGCTGGCGGCAGCGGTAGATACGCATCATGCGGGCGAAGACGCCGCCCTCATCGCGGGCTTGACGCAGCCTTGCGGCCAGGTCATTCGCCCGGATTTACGCGCGGCGCTGGCCGAATCGCAAGCAGACGTCTGCGTTGATTTCACCCGACCGCAAGCCGCGCTCACCAATGCGCTCACGATTATTGAGTCGGGCTGCCGTCCGGTGATCGGCACCACAGGCCTCTCCCCGGATGATTTACAAACCATCGCTCACGCCTTACAGACGGCTGGCATCGGCGGGATGGTCGTTCCCAATTTCGCTATCGGGGCCGTGCTGCTCATGAAATTTGCGCAAGAAGCCGCCCGCTATTTTGATCATGCCGAACTCATCGAATTGCATCACAACCAGAAGGCGGACGCGCCCAGCGGGACAGCGGTAAAAACCGCGCTCAAGATGCAAGAGGGGCTGGCGGCGCGCGGCCTGCAGACGTTTGGGGCCGACAACGCGCCTGAAACCGAGACCATCGCAGGCGCGCGGGGCGCTCAGGGAGCCGCAGGCATTCGCATCCACAGCGTGCGCCTGCCGGGTCTGGTGGCGCATCAGGAAGCGATTTTCGGCGCGGCGGGCGAATTACTGACGCTGCGTCATGACAGTTTTGATCGCGCCTGCTTTATGCCGGGCGTAGCGCTGGCCGTCAAACGCGTCGGCGCGCTCAACGGTCTGACCTACGGACTGGACGCGCTGTTGACGTAGACGACCGCGCGCAATTTCGTTCCATACGCTGTTTTTCTCATGACTTATGAACGTCATGCGATCCTCCTGGCCAGATCCTTATTGGACCTCTACGCCCGTCCGCTTCGGGCTCGCGTCCACCTCAGTAAAGATTCGGCGTTATCCTGTTCTCATTCATGCGGACGGCTGGCGCGCTCAAAAAGAATGGACGGCAGGTCCCTTGCTCGAGCAAGCGCACGGCGATTTGATCAAAGAATCCAATCGTCTGGAGACCGTCATGAACAGTCAAAGGCTCACTGAGGAGCAGCGGGGGAAAGCTCTCGACCAAATCCTGACGCGGGTTCATTATATTGAAATCGCCATTGGGGAGTTGGAGCGAATCGTGAACCGGATCACGCACTGAATCAGAACGCGCCCCGTCTCGAAGACGCGGACGTTTTTGGGTATAATCCGCCTGAATTGAGCCGCAGGCGCGCGCCTGGTCCCGGCTAAGAACAGGAAGGATCCCGACCCCATGGCGTCTGCCCCCTCCCCCCATTCGCAAACGGCCCCTCATAGCATGGCTGGTAAGCCGCGCGTTTTGGTCACCGATAACATTCACCCCTCAGCGGTGGCAATTCTCGAAGACGTCGCCGACGTCACATTCGAGAAATCTCTCTCCCATGAGGCGCTACTGGCCTGTATCGGCGACTTCGACGGCTTGATGATCCGCAGCGCCTCCCGCGTGTCCGCCGATGCGCTGGCCGTCGCCGGACGCCTGAAAATCGTGGGGCGCGCCGGCGTGGGCGTCGATAATATCGATCTGCCGCAAGCCACTCACCATGGCGTCATTGTGGTGAACTCACCCGAAGGCAATACGATTGCTGCGTCCGAGCATACCGTGGGGCTGTTGATGTCGCTGGCCCGCCATATCCCAGAAGCCGACGCCTCAATGAAAACAGGCGAATGGAAGCGCAGCCAGCTCACCGGCGTCGAACTCGCAGGTAAAACCTTGGGCGTCATTGGTTTGGGAAAAATCGGGGCGCGCGTCGCCAAGGTCTGTCGCGCGCTGGGGATGCGCGTGCTGGTCCATGATCCGTTTCTGGCCGCCACGCGCGCCGACGAATTGGGCGTCAAAATCGTTACGCTGGACGACATCTGGCGCGAATCCGATTTCATTACCATCCATGCGCCCAAAACGCGCGAAACCCTCAACCTGCTCAACGCCCAGACGCTGGCGCAGTGTAAACCCGGCGTCCGCATTATCAATTGCGCGCGCGGCGGCATTATCAACGAAGCCGATCTGGCCGAGGCCATTCGCAACGGTCATGTGGCGGCGGCGGCCATTGATGTGTTTTCCGCAGAGCCCGCCCCCGCCGATTGCCCGCTTCTGACGCTGGGCTCGCGCGTGGTGCTCACCCCGCATCTGGGCGCCAGCACGGAAGAAGCGCAAATTAACGTCGCGTTGGACGTCGCCAAGCAATTGCGCGATTTCTTCCGTGAAGGATTTGCGCAAAATGCCGTCAACATCCCGATGCTGCGAAAAGAAGCGCTGGATCCCGTCAAGCATTTGATGCCCATGGCAGAAACCCTGGGCGCGCTCGCGCGTCAAATCGCCAAAGGCGGCGCGCAATCCGTCGAACTGACTGCCAAAGGCGCCGCGTTGGCGTCTCTGGATACGGCCCCCCTGATGCTGGCCGCCCTTAAAGGGCTGCTCTCGCAAAGCCGCGAGGGCGTGAATTACGTCAATGCGCCTCTTATCGCCGAAGAATCCGGCGTTGCGCTCAAGCAATCCAGCGTCAAAACGCTCGACAGCTACCAAAATCTGCTCGAAGTAACGCTGACCACGGATAGACGCGCCTATCGCGTGGCCGCCACGCACCTGCATGGCGACGCGTATCGCATCGTGGATGTCGACGAATACGCCGTATCGCTTGCTCCCACCGAGCATGTGCTGTTTACCCCTCACGAAGATCGACCGGGGATGGTCGGCATGACGGCTTCTCTTCTGGGCGCGCAACACATCAACATCAGCGCCATGCAGGTCGCTCGCCGCCAGGGCACGCGCACGGCGGGCGGCGAATCATTGATGATTTTCAGCCTCGACGGCCCTGTGGATGATGCCACGCTGGCCGCCTTGCGCGCGCAACCCGGCATTTACGCCGCCGTTTACGCCCATCTGCCCGTCTCTCAAAACGATCGCGCCTAATATCCGCGCCATCATCAAGCTGCGCTTAAGCGATCCGGCTTATTCCGCAGCCAGCAACGCCGCAAGATCGGCAGCTTCCTGCGACGTCAGGGGGTAGGCTTCGACCTGCTCATCAGGGAAATCGCCGCCCGCGACATCGGCAGCGAAACGACGGGCGGCGTCTTGCGTCATTTCGCCCAGCGGCGCATATTGCCTCGCGAATCGGGGATGAAAATCGGGAAAACGGCCCAACAAATCGTCTATCACCAGAATCTGCCCGTCGCACCCCGCGCCCGACCCAATGCCGATTACGGGAATCGTCAATCGCGCGGCGATCCAACGCGCCACCGGCGGCGGCGTCATTTCCAGTACGAGGGCAAAGGCGCCGGCGGCCTGCAAGCGCATCGCGTCCTCGCGCAAACGGCTGGCGGCTTCCACGGAGCGGCCTTGCGCGCGAGGGCCGCCCAAGGCGTGAATAAACTGCGGCGTAAACCCTAAATGCCCCACCACAGGAACGCCCAATGACACCAGGCGTTCAATTAAGGCCACTACCGGCGAACTGGCGCCTTCAACCTTGACGGCCTGAGCGCGGCATTCCTGAATAAAGCGTCCCGCATGACGCACGCCTTCGGCCAAATCCACGCCATAACTCAGAAACGGCATGTCCGCCACCACCACCGCGCGCTGAGCGCCGCGCGTCACCGCTTTGACGTGATGGGCCATCTCATCCATCGTCACGCTCAACGTATCACGATGCCCTAGGACCGTCATGGCCAGCGAATCGCCCACCAGTAGCAGGTCCACCGAGCCGGTTGCATCCAGCAGGCGCGCGGTGGCGTAATCGTAAGCCGTCAGCGCCACGATTTTTTCGCCCCGCTCCTTCTTGCGCGATAAAGAGCGGCAGGTGAGGGGTTTGGGGGAACTCGCGTCGGTCATCTCGCCGTCTATTGTAGACTGCGCGCCCACGGAATTCAATGACGGGGCTATTCAACAGGTTTTAACGCCCCGCGCGGCCATGGGCGCCGGGCCAAAGCTTTGTGTCTTGTATGTTCTTGTTATAATGGCCTGTCTTTGAGCCTGTTTTACGATAGTTTACTGTGGTTAATCCAAGTTTTTAGAAAATTCAGACAATTTGGGAGGCGAGCGCCTGCGATGTCCGATTCCGTCACGATTCCCTCTTCTGCTGAAAATATTTCTTCCCCGGAGGCCTCTTCTGTTTCGGCCCCCATTGTGCCCACGGCGGGCGTTGCGCCCGGCGGAATCCGACAATTGGCGCTGCCCATTAACATCAGCGTGGGATTTTTAGGGATTCAGTTCGTCTGGGCGGTTCAGATGACGCAAGTCAGCCCTTTACTGGAAAGCATGGGCTCGCAGGCGTGGCTCACCGGGTTAATTTGGGCAGCCGGACCGGTCACCGGCGTATTGGTGCAACCGATTGTCGGCGTCCTGAGCGATAATCTGCGCAGTCGTCTGGGACGGCGACGGCCCTTCCTGCTCCTAGGCGCGCTAACCACAGCCATTGCGCTCATTTGCATGCCCCATTCTCCCAATTTACTGGTAGCGGCGATCTGGCTCTGGGTACTGGACGCCAGCATCAACCTGACCCAAGGCCCGTATCGTGCGCTGGTGCCGGACGTTGTTCCGCGCGCGCAGCAAACGACGGCGTATTCGTTAATGAGCTTGACCATTGGCCTGGGAGCCGTAGTGTCGACGTTTATCGCCTCTCAAATCGCCGTGCCGCAACTGGTATTTTATCTCGGAGCCGCCGCCATTCTGATCGCGCTCGGCTGGACGGCGCTCACCACCCGCGAACGCCCGACCGACAAGGATCCCGTCGTTCACCCCAACGGGCAGAAATCTGCGATAGGCGCTATCACCGGGATTTTAGGCGAAACTCTGATGGCAATTCCGCGCATGCCCAAAGAAGCCCTCAAGCTGTGCGTGGCGCATAGCTTTACGTGGTTTGGGCTGATGTGTCTGTTCATCTTCTTCTCGGTCTTCATCCCCAAGCAGATTTTCCATGCCACGCCCGGCACAGACCTCTATAATGACGGCGTTCGGTGGGCGGCTTCCTGCCAAACGGCGCTTAATTTGTCGTGTTTTGTCGTCTCCTTCGGCATTAGTCAATTGTGTCGGCGTTTCTCGAAAAAGGCCACGCATACGGCGGCGCTGGTACTGATGGCCGTCAGTTTCATCGCGCTTAACTTCATCAGCACGCCGATACAGGCAATGATCGCCATGGCGTGCATTGGCTTTGGCTGGGCGACGACGCTCTCGATTCCGTTTGCCCTGCTCACCGATCATATGCCCAAGGGCAAGGAAGGCCTGCTGATGGGAACGTTCAACATCTTTATCGCTGCGCCGGGCGTATTGTGCACCTTGCTGGTCGGGCAGATTATTTCGCGCTTTGCAGGCGGCAACGAAGGCGTTGCCTTTGTGATAGGCGGCATCTCGGTGCTGATTTCCGCGCTGTTACTGCAACGCGTTCATGAAGCGCCGGAAACCCATTGCGAAGAAGGGCCTCCCGCGCTCGGCGCTCATTAAATTTCTGGCCAATAAGTCGCCCTGAAAAATAAAAATTCGGCGCGCGTCCCATGCCAAAAGCGGGCAGACGCGCCCTTACATCGGCGGCGGGCCAGAGGAAACGCCCGTAAACGGATTACCGCTGTCCCCGCCAGATGTTGGCGTGGGCTCGTGAGGGCGTAGCCGGCGAAACACAAACGGCTCTGCGGCATCCAGGCCAACCTCAACCCCAATGGCGTCGCCGTCGGAAAACGTCCCTTGCAGCAGGTGCGCCGCCAGCGGATTTTCGATCGCGCGGCGAATCACGCGTCTCAGCGGACGCGCGCCATAGACCGGATCGAAGCCTTGGGCGGCAAGCTGCTCTTTGGCGTCATCGCTCATCGTCAGCGTGATATGACGCGATTCCAGACGCTGACGGAGCTGCCCCAACTGGATGTCCACAATCTGGGCGAGATGCTGCGGCGTCAGGGCCTCAAAAAAGACGATATCATCGATGCGATTCAGAAATTCCGGGCGAAAATGCGCCTTGAGTTCGTCAAACACGCGCTCTTTTAAGCGCTCCAGCCCTTGCGATCCGCCCAGCGACAGTTCTGCGCGATGCGCCAGAATCGTCTGGCTTCCGATATTGCTGGTGAGAATCACCAGCGTATTGCGAAAATCCACGGTCCGCCCCTTGGAATCCGTCAGCCGACCATCATCGAGCAATTGCAGCAGGGCATTAAAAACATCCGGATGCGCTTTTTCAATTTCGTCGAACAGCACAACGCTGTAGGGGCGACGACGCACCGCCTCGGTGAGTTGGCCACCCTCGTCGTAGCCAACATAACCGGGAGGCGCGCCAATGAGGCGCGCGACGGCGTGCTTTTCCATGTATTCCGACATATCGATGCGCACCACGGCCGATTCATCGTTGAATAAAAACTCGGCGAGCGCCTTCACCAACTCGGTTTTACCGACACCCGTAGGCCCGAGAAACATAAACGAGCCCATGGGCCGCGATTCGTCGCCTAACCCCGCGCGGGCGCGACGCACGGCCTGCGACACCGCGCTGACCGCCTCATCCTGGCCGATAATCCGCTGATGCAGAAACGCTTCCATCCGAAGGAGCTTGGTAATTTCGCTTTCGACCAGCCGGGCCACGGGCACGCCCGTCCAGCGGCTGACGACGTCGGCGATTTCGTTCTCGCCAATTTCTTCGTTGACCAGACGGCCGTCTTCGCCCGTTCCATTGGCGCCGCCAGATTCCAGATCGCGTAATTCGCGTTGCAACTCGGGCAGACGTCCATACTTCAGCGCCGCCGCCTGAGCCAGATCGGCGTTTCTCTCCGCCTGTTCAATTTCTAGCTGCGTCTGCTCCAGCGCTTCTTTAAGGCGCTGCAACTCCTGCACAGACGATTTCTCTCGCTCCCAGCGCGCCTGAATCTCATCGCGAGACGCGCGCAGGTTTTCAATCTCGCCTTGTACGCGCTGCATCCGCGCGCGCGAAGCGTCATCGTGTTCTTTTTTCAGCGCTTCCAGCTCAATTTCCAGTTGAATCAACTGGCGCGAGGCCGTGTCCAGCTCGATGGGCATCGAATCGATTTCCATGCGAGCCTTGGAAGCCGCCTCATCAATGAGATCGATGGCTTTATCAGGCAAAAACCGATCGCGGATGTAGCGATGCGACAAATTGGCTGCGGCAATAATGGCGGAATCTTTGATGCGCACCCCATGATGCACCTCGTATCGCCCTTTAAGTCCGCGCAGGATGCTGACCGTCTCACTGACAGAAGGTTCGCTGACCATTACCGGCTGGAAACGTCGCTCAAGAGCCGCATCCTTCTCGATGTATTTGCGATATTCGCTGATCGTCGTTGCGCCGACGCAATGCAGCTCGCCTCGCGCCAACATCGGCTTGAGCAGGTTGCTGGCGTCCATTGCGCCATCGCTCGCCCCGGCCCCGACCACCGTATGCAGCTCGTCAATAAATAAAATGACCTCGCCGCTGGCGGCTTGCACTTCTTTCAGCACGGACTTCAGGCGTTCTTCAAACTCACCGCGAAACTTTGCGCCTGCAATCAACGCGCCCATATCGAGCGCCATCAGACGGCGATTCTTGAGGTTTTCCGGCACGTCGCCCTGAACGATGCGCTGGGCAAGCCCCTCCACAATAGCCGTTTTGCCGACGCCAGGCTCGCCAATCAGACAGGGATTATTTTTGGTCCGGCGGCTGAGCACCTGCACCACGCGACGGATTTCTTCCTGGCGCCCAATCACCGGATCGAGCTTGCCACTGGCCGCCGCTTCAGTGAGATCACGCGCATAGCGCGCCAGCGCCTGATAGTTAGACTCCGCATGAGGACTATCGACGCGATGCGCCCCGCGAATTTCTTTTAACGCCTTGAGCAATCGCTCGCGCGTCAATCCCGCCTGAGCGAAAGCCCGCGTCAGTTCGCCGCCGTCGTCGATGATAGCCAGCCAAAAATGCTCAACGCCCACGTAGTCGTCTTTCAGGCGACGCGCCTGCTCGCCTGCGGCGTCAAACAGCTTCTTGAATCGCGGCGTCACGTAAACAGAGCCCGATTCGAGAGACGAAACGCCCGCGCGGGGCCGCGAGGCAATCACCGATTCGGTTTGGGCAATTAGGGGCTTGGGGTCAATTTTGAGTTGCGCAAGCGTCTGGCGCATCAACCCCTTCTCGTCTTCGAGCAGCGCCAGCAGCAGATGCTCATTGTCGAGCTGGTTTTGCTGATAGCGCGCCAGAATGTCATGGGCGCTGGCAAGCGCCTGCTGCGCTTGCGCGGTGCATTGGTTGGGATCAATCATCATGGCAAACGCTCTCTCGCTTTAGCGCAGGGTCCAGCCTCTTATTTTAAAGAGATTCAGAGAGATGACGCCTGGGGCGTCTCCTCGCTTTCATCATAGCGGATTCGCCTATCCTGCGCGCCGCGCTTAAGGATGAATTAACGCTTGGCGGCGCGCGTTTATTCACATCGGCAGGGCTTATTAAATGCGAACCCCTATCCGGCGCACTGCACGCCAGAATCCGTCCCTTGACCGGTGGTGCAGATATCGCTGGCGTTTGAATGCGTGGGCGAGGATACCTTAATCTGCGTATACGGCGCCAAGTCGATTGCCGTGGGCGTACCGCCGGACAGCAATACGTTGTTTTGAGTGGTGACATCCGTCGTGTATTGTTGAATTGCATTGCCCAAGCGCATATCCATGGTCAAAATCTGATTGACCAGGTGATCCACGACCGTTTTAACGGCAGGGTTGGTTAATGATCCGTTGGCCAGCGCCTGTTGATATTGGTCATACACCAGAACCGCCTGAGACGGCGCTTTGGTATAGGGTAACGGCATGGGATTGCCAGACTGATCCACTGCGCTGATCACGCCCGTTTGCGGCTGGGCGGACACCAGCGAGGGATTCGCCGAGCCCACGGCGCTCAGTTGCTCCAGCACCGTTCCCGATGGGGCCGACATCAGAATGGTAGACAAATTGTTGGAATGACGATCGTAGAGAAATCTGAACACATCGACCGAGGTCGGCGGCGGGTTATAGCCGCTCGTATAATACAGCATTGCGGCGTCCTGAAACTGCTGACGAAGCGTCGGCGGGATGTCGCCGCCCGTGCCAGAGGAAGCGCACGAGGGCAAGCTGCCAACGTTAGCGGCAATAAACGTACTGGTGAAGCAGTTGGACTCCAGATATTTCTGTTCTTCTGCCAGCGAGTGGCTTTGATTGGCCAGTTGCGTCAAAAAAGCGGCCTGAGTCGCATCTACTTCACCGGTTGCGACCAATTGATCAATCATATCGCGCAAGGCGCTGACATAGAGATTCGTGGCGCCATTGACGCCGGCCGTTTCAATGGCTTGCGCCGCACTCGCCGGGTAGTTCGGCACGGCGATGACGCTACCGTCGCTGAGCTTGATTTCCACCGTGGTGGTTCCCGTCACCGGCGAAACCACCGGCGAGGACCCTCCTGAGCCGCCCGACGAAGAACCCGCAACAGAGCCCGTTCCCATAATGCTGCCGCCCATGATGCCCAAGACGTTCAGCAGATCCGGGGCGAAGGAAATCAGACCGCCGACGGCCACCAGCACGACCAACGCCAGAATTAACCCGTATTCACTGAGCGATTGACCATGACTGCGAAACGACGTCATCCCAACAAACCTTCTATGCGTATGCAGCGAGCTATAAGACATGTCGACACGCGCACCGCCAACTGAAGAAATACTTACAAAGCGTTACACAACGTCTGCCGAAGGCGCCCAGCGGGTCCGTTCATCGTTGCGACAGTCGTCAAAAATTGCCCATGGCGCGCGCGCCTTGCTTAGATCCGTTCCCGGCAGCGAGGCGCCGGTAAAATCCGCGTCGTCGAGATCGCAATCATCCAGAATCGCATCCGACAGATCCGCATCCTGAAAACGCGCGCCCATTGCGCGAACGCGTGTAAACGACGCATCCGCCAGCCCCCCGGCCTGAAAATTCGCCCCCGCGCAGTCGCAATCCACCCACTCAGATTCGTCCATCATCGCCATATAAAAATCGGTTTCGCGGCACGAGGCGTTGCGAATATCCGCCAGAATCAGGCGCGATTCGGCCAGATAGGCGTAATCCAGCGAGACGTCGCGCAGACGGGCATTGCTGAGATTGATGCCCGACAAATCGCGATGCGACAGATCCAGATCGGACAATTCAAGGTATTCATAGCCCATCGCCTGACGACGCGCATTAAACCCCCCAACGCCTTCCGCGTCCAGGATTGCGAGCCAGTCTTGCGACGTATGGGGAGCGGCGGTCATGAGTTTTTTGCGTGGCGGGTGTTCAACCACTCCAAAGCCTTTTGAGCGAGCCTTTGCAATTCTTTGTCGAGTCTATCATTAATTTCCTCGATAACTCTCGAATCACTCTGTTCCTGTCTATGAGCCTGCAGGCGAGCCTTGACAAGGCGATCATAGACGTCGCAATCTTGCCCCGTTGCAAAAACCGGGAGGTTTCTAACCGCTATAGGCAACTGGATATAGGGGATTCTATCAGAAGGCTTCTCAATCGAGAACCCGCCAAAGCGCGGCCCGGCGATAGGTTTCATGGCCATGTGTCTCCTGAGGTTGTCTTTTCAAACCAAAAACAACGCGCCAGAATTCATAAAATTGCCTTTCGTGTCCTTTGCCAGGGGCGCGCGTTTGTTATATTTGTAATTTTCAATCCTCCTATCCCTACAGAGAGGCTGTACTGACCCATGGTTTCTGCCATTCGCTTTAAGAGCAATTCGACGCTTGCAACGCCCCGCATCTATGAGACTCGCCTCTCAGAGCCACCGGCAGATGTAGAGGCGCTGATTCAGGCGCTCAAAAAGCGTTATCGCCCGGCGGACGCGCTTAGGATGCAGGGGAAAGAAACGCTCCTGAGCGCACAAAAAAATGGCAGGTCCGCAGCACTCGTCTGGCTGTCGCCGTGGGGCGGATTTGGCATTAAAACCGAAGGGCTTCTGCCCGAGAATCCGCACCTCATCGTGGATTTTCTGCTCAAGCCCAACCTCTCGCTTCGAGGGGCTTATATCATGGCCCCTGAGCAAGCGCTTGGGGCCCAGCACAAAGCCATGGAAGGATTCGAAGCGGGAGGCCGCTACTATTTACCGACGGGTTGGAAAATGCCAATCCATGCCGATTTACTTTACCGACAAGCCCTGACCCTGCTGACCGACGCCGAGGCGCGTCAACCGTAGCCAGCCCGTGTGAAGTCCCTTCTTACACGATGGAGAACACCCGATCATGGATCCCATTCGTTTCGGAAAACGGCCTTACCGACGCCGTCCTCACAATCCTCTTCAGGACAATCAGATGGGACGCTTTATCCCCTTAAAAACCGTTCAGGGACCTAATGGCGAATTGCTCAGCCTAGAAGGTGACAGAGATATTCATCGCCTTCGCTTGATGGACAGTAATGGACATACGAATCGCATTGTTGCCCTTACGCCCGATGGCAAGCTGGATCTCCAGACTGCCAATTCCGACGATCGCGAGATCTATCAAATGGCAATGGCACTGATCTTCCTACAGCCATCAGCACAAGCCGGATCAGGGCAGCGCGCTGCTCAACGGGTCGACGTCACCGCTTAGCCGATTTAAAACGGGAGCCAGCGCCGGCCGCCATTCTGACCAGCGCTTACGCCTGGGGACGCGTCGTTAAGCGAATGACGGTTTTATCGGCGTTTTGCGCGCGCGCAGCGTCATCGCGATAGGGGTGAGCGTCTCGGTGGTAGTCGATCAAACGACCTTCGTGCTCCAGCAGCAGACGGTGATACGGAATGCCGGCGGCTTCGATTTCGCGGGCAATATCACGGGCGCGCCATTGCGTGGCAATCAGGATCGCTTCCACCGGGTCGCGCAACAGCGCATCCGGGCGGAGGATCTCCTGGCCTGCGCCGGGCACAAACGTCCCGACCTTGCTGGCGTCAGAATCCACAACGAGAGGGAATCGCGTTGCATCCAGGCCATAGCGGTTAATAAAGGCGGCGGCTTTTCCCGTCCCGCCCCACACGGCGACGCGCGATCCGGTCTGTGCCAGGTCGTCTATGCGGGCGCGCAAGACGGCGTCGCTATGGCGGGTATGATTGTAAAAGGCGATTGAATCGCGCGCAATCGCGACAGAATCGGCGCCTGAGGCTGTCATCGGCGCGTTGGCGTCACGATGTTCGCGCCCCAGTTGCACCAAGGCCGTCAGCACCTCGCCGTCGTAGGGCGTTTCAATTCGATCGACGGCAGCGCCGCCGCGACTGAGCAAGGTCGCCAGAGACGCGCGGGTAAAGTGGGAGTTATGCTCGTAGAAGAAATCGGCCGTGCGGTGCGTAGCGAACACGCGATCGATACAGGGCACTTCGACAAACAGTCGCGGCTTGAGCCCATGCCACGCCGCCGCAAACGACAGCGCCTGCAAAAAGGCCAGCGGTTGCGTCAGATGCTCCAGCACATGGCGGATCATAATGAGATCCGGCCGGTATTCCAGTAAATGGACGGCGGGCTCAAACAGCTTGTATTGCGCTTCCACCAAGCCGTCGCCGGTTTCGATGGCGCCATTGGGATCAAAGCCGACAAAACGGCCGTTGGGGTTGGCCTTGGCAAGCGTGCGCAGCAAATGACCGTCGCCACAGCCAATTTCGACAACGGTAGGGCGCGCAGGCAAGCCGCGCGAGAGTTCGCCCGCAGTCGCTTCCAGATGTTCACGCCACAGGGCGCCCTTGTTAAACATCAGATTCGGCTTGTCGGAATACGGCACCTTGGCGTAATCGAAAGCCTGATTAAACACATGCCCGCAGCTCACGCAGCGGATAAAATCCAGCGGCAGAGCTTCCATCGATTGCGCTTCGGCGGCGCTTCTCGGCCAGGCAAGCGTCGTGAGCGGCTGACGCCCGCCATCGTAAAACGGGAACGCAAGCTGATGACCACAGGCCGGACACGGCGTTTCAATGAGCAGCGCGCCCAATGCGCGTTGCGAGCGGTTGCGAAAGGGGCGGATCTTAGCCATGAGCGGTCAGCGCCTCCTGAAATTGCGTAAGCGGATGGGGGGCCCTCCCCGGCAGGGTCTGATGATCTCGCGCGCCCGCGCGCGGAATCGCCTGTTCGAGGAATTCGGCGAACTCATCGACGGCGCCCTCGTCTTCGTAGAGCGCATGATGACGCGCGAGGGTTTTCTCGCGCAAAGCGGCGCGCAAGTCGGGGTTACTTGCAATAGCGACCGCCAGAGGCGCGTATTCGTCCAGCGTATAGGCGATAGTCTCGGTCATCCCGATTTTCTGGTAGCAGCCATACGTCACGCGGCCCCGCATATACTCTCCCGGCCAGGTGACGATGGGAATGCCCATCGCAATGGCTTCATACGTCGTATTACCGCCGCCAAAATGCAGCGGATCCAGCATCACGTCGCTGACGCGCATCAGACTCAGGAAATTCTGAAGCGTTTGACGACCGACCCAGACGACGCGATCGTGATGTTCGGGCATACTGCGGCGCAAGCGCGCCATGAGCTTGTCATTGTTATATTGCGACGCGTCTTTCAGCAAGAGAATGCGCCCTTGCGGGTCGCGCGCCAGAATCTCTTCGAGAACGGCGTCAAAATCCGGGTGAATCTTGAAAATCGACTGCGGACATAAATACAAATGCTGATCGTCTGAAAAACCAAAGTCCGCGCGCGTTTTAGAAGCATCCGTCTCCAGATTCGGGCGATGGTAATAACACGGCAGCGTGTCCATTAACACCAGATTTTCGCTGTAATGCGCCGCACAATCGTCCGGCTCAATCAGGCGGCTGCTGACGTAATAGTCCATTGTGTCGATGCCGGTCGTCACCGGATGGCCCCAAAACGCGCACTGGATACGCGCAAGGCGAAATTGCGCCAGCAGGTAGCTGCACGGATCCATGCCAATGTCGGTATAAATCAGCGCATCGAGCTGCTTTTCAGAGATAAGGCGCGCCGAATTATAGAGTTCGCGATACGGCAGGCGCACGTGACGCGCATCCTCGGCAATCACCTCATGGGCCAGCGGGTTATTGTCATAGTTGTCATCCAGATAAAACAGCGTGACGTCGAATCGATCGCGTGGCAGGCGTTCAATCAGGCCGCGCGTCAGTTTGCCGATGGTGTGCTGTTCGCAAAAATGGCGCGACAAAAAACCAATGCGCAGTTTGTCGTGATCCGGATGATCGACAAACGGTTCGTGGATCAGGGCCTGACGGAAAAAAGCGTCAATCGATTTTTGAATCTCGCGATCGTTGCGCCCCTGATATGCCAGAAAAAAGCCCGGCCAGCTCGTGAGGCGTTCCATCGGACGACTCAGACGAATGTCTTCGCGCGACAAGGCGCCGATATTCTGAATAAATTGCTGGCGGACCGTTTCAATCTCTTGATAGCTGTCATACACCATCGGCAAACCGAAGGCCATTTCGATCAGCACTTCATAGTGCGGGTTCAGCGCAAAGGCCCGGTTATTCAGCTCAGCGCTCAAATCGCGCTTACCCAGCGCATGACTGACGCCGGCGTAATTGCGCAACGCGCCAAAATGCCGAGGCTGTAACGCAACCGCTTCCTGGTAATAACGCTCGGCCAGAACATTATTGTGAGCGCCCATATAGTAATTGCCCAGCCAGAAAGCCCTTTCAAACGAGCGAACCCCTTTCAACCCGTCTTTGGCTTGCGACGCAGCGTCTTCGACCATCTGTCGAAACAGATCGAGCGCCCCTTTATGATAAGGATTTTTCTCCAGAAGACGGCGACAAATATCCGTCGCGCGGCGGCTTTTGCCGTTGCGCCAAAAATCGTAGCCTTGCTGAAGCAATTGCAAATCGTCCGCCATGGGTCCCTCCGCCGACGGGTAATGATTGGAGGTCTCCTCCCGCCAACCGCGCCGGGAGCAAGACGTCTTACCGAGTCATCGGCGCAGGGGAGAAAATCCTGAGTCTTTTCCCATCAAAATCCACCACGCGAAGGAGCGCCGCTTAATTGGGCAGCGCCCCGCCCGCATAGCCTGCCACAACGTTCTGAGCGCCCGAAGCCTCCTGCCCGGCGCGCGCAATACGATTGGCGGTCGCCTCCGTGAACGTCGGCGCAATATCGAGGGTAATCCCGGAGACGTTCACCTGATTCTGAAATCTCGTGTCGGCGTTTGCGACGGTTTTACCGAGGAGTTGGGTTAACGGCGGCGTTTTTCCGTCCGCAGCGAAGAAAAGACCCGGCGCACTGATAAAATTGACGTTGCCAACAGTATCGATCCCTTCGGCGTATACATTCAGGCGATCAAACGTCTGTTGAATTCTGGCATCCGCAAACTGGCTGGTATCGCCCTGTTGGGTCGGGTAGGCGGCTTTCATCCACTGAATGGCCTCATTGGCCGCATCTGTCCAGCGCCAATGCGCCGCATAGGTTTTACTCGCCAGAGAGTCGGGATCGGTGACGTCGGTGACGATCATGGCCGCCGTATCACCACTCACCCGGGCCTGATGAACCGCGTCTTCCACCTGAGCCAGATCGCGTCCTGTGATGGCCAAGGCGCGTAATCGAGCCGCCAGGGCCGAATCGCCGCCATCGGTTTCGATTTGGCTGGCCAGAGCCAGCAACTGATCCGCCATGACGCTTGTCACCAGAGCGCCCTGAGCCCCGGTGGTATCCGAGGCCTCGCCCAGCGGCACGCCATTGAGGCGGAATTCCAGCGCGCCATTGCGCATAGACATCTGCAGATCGCCGCCGTTGAGACGCAATTGCTCGAAGACAGCCGCTTTTTCATCGACGCGAGGCGGATCAGAGGCGATCAAGTCAAAAAGCCCTTCTGCCTGCGCCGCGGCTTCACGGCGAAACAGTGCGCCCACCGAGCCCCCTATCAATTGCAGCGACGGAATCGCCGCCAGCGCGAGCAACGCGATGATCAACGCGTATTCAGAATATGAGCGGCCTAAGGCCCCACGTTGTCCCATCATCGGTCGTTCTCAGCATTGGGAATATGTCCGGGGGCGTCGGTCCGGGCATCCACGCAATCCAGACACGCCCTCGCGCGCGTTTTACCATCGACCATTCTTGGAAAGAATTGAATAAGGCCGCGATACCCGCAATCTTCCTTAACAGAACCGTCGCCGCAGAGGCGTTCGCGGTATAAGAATGAACGCTTGTTGGCCCCAATCTTGTAAAGGACGCCGCTGATGAAAACCTTATCCGGCCCGGATATCAAAAGCCTGTATTCGGATTCGTGCGCGAAGATGGAAACCTACATCATGTTTCGCATCGCCCAGCGCGTTCTGGACTTAACGGAATCGCTCAAGGCCAAGGGCCGCCCGCCCATTCGCATGAGCATCGGCGCCCCCACCGCCGCGCCGCCCGCCATTCTGATGGAGAAATTTCGCGAGGCGCTTCAAGAGCCCGGCATCCACACCTACTCGACGCCCAAGGGCGAGCCGTTCTTTCGCGAAGCCGTCGCCCAACGGATGAAGACCCGTTTCGGCGTCGACCTCAACCCCAAAACCGAAGTCTGCTCGCTGCTCGGCTCCAAAGAAGGGCTCGCGGCCATGTTTCGCGCCATTATCACGCCGCGACCCAAACGCGCGGATCAAGACATTATTCTGACGCCTGATCCGGGTTACGCCTCATATGGAGACGCCATTCGCATTGCAGGCGGCTATAGCCAGCCGGTGGCGCTGACGCCTCAGAATCGCTATCTTCCCGATTTTCAGCAGGAGCTGGATGCGCTCAAGGCCGAAGGCTTGAATCCGGCGAACGTCAAGGCGCTCATTCTCAATTACCCGAGCAATCCCATTGGCGCGCTGGCGCCCTATTCCTATTACGAAGACACGATTCGCTTTGCCCGCGAGCGCAATATTCTGGTCATTGGCGATAACGCCTACGCCGATATGGCCTTTGCAGGCGAAGACAAGCCTCACAGCATTCTGGAAGTTCCCGGCTCGCGGGATATCGCCATTGAATTCCACAGCCTCAGCAAGCCATACGCGGCCACCGGCTGGCGTATTGGGTTTGCGGTCGGGAATCAGGACGCCGTCAGCATTCTGGAAACCGTCAAAGGCACCATGGACAGCGGCGTGTGGAAAGTCATCCAGAAAGTCGGCGCCTTCGCCCTTACCAGCCCGGATTGTGACGCCTATATTGAAAAAATGAATGCCGAATACGAAGACAGCCAGCGCTTTATGGTCGAAGGCTTCAAAAAACTGGGCTGGCCGATGGACGAACTTGCGGTCCCGCGCGCCACTTTCTACTTATGGCTGCCGATTCCGCCGCGATACACGTCATGTGAGCGCTTTGCCGCCGACATGATGGAAACCGCCGGCGTCGTCGTCGTCCCCGGAACGGCGTTCGGACAATATGGCGAAGGCTATTTCCGCCTCTCACTGGTCAATCCGCGTCAGGAGCTGGAGGAAGTGCTGAGCCGTATGGAAACTGACGGTTTTACCTATTAGATCCGTTCGCCTGGATCCGTCCGCCAGACTCTCGCCGCCCAAAACAGCGCACAGGCGGATATTTTTCATCGAGCACGCAGTCGCGCCCGTCGATATCCTGCTTTAGACCCTTTTATACGCCTGTAAAACCGCAAGCGCGTAAAACGCGGCGCGCGCAAAAATTGCCTCATTTTTTATTTATATAAATAAATGTAAAAACAATGGCCTCATGTGATTGAAAATTGTTTTAATTGTCTATATAGTGAAAATGTAAGGCCTTCAATCAAAGCGCCTTCACCAGACAGGAAGGGTGGAAATACAGTCAGGGCGGACTCAATCCGCGCCTATCGCATTTATTCCGTTTTCGACGATGTACCAATCCTGTCCCAGAGCCAGCGCCTCACCGCGCGAGCCTTGGGATAGCCGCACGCATAACGGGCAGGGATGCGATTACGTCCCTGACGCGCCGCGTTCAGCAGACAGCAAACCGCGCCTTCATCAGGTTGAGGGGCCTGATAGGCAACGCCGTCGCCGACCTCTGCCCGATTTTTGTTTTTGAGTCACATCCGCAGTTGACGGCACATCAGCGCCGATCCGCCGCCGCACTGGGAGGTTTTTTTACGCCTTAATTTACTGTTTATAGAATTTATAAAGATAATCTTATTTTTTTCAATTTTGACTGAGTTCCGAGGAGAAGACGTTGGTAAGCAGGAGGGAAAGACACCCATGACCATGGCGACCCTGGAAATTTTTGAAGAAGACGCCTTGCGCGACGCCGCCCCCGCGATTGCCGAAGAGCCCCAAGGCGTTCAGGACGCGGCGGTTCAGTACCTCAAAACCATTGGCCGCAAAGCAGATTTGATTAGCGGCAGCGAAGAAATCCAACTGGCCAAACGCATTGAGCAGGGCGACCCGATCGCCAAGCGCAAAATGGCGCAAGCCAACCTGCGCCTGGTGGTCAGCATCGCCAAACGCTACGCCGGCCGCAACGTGGATTTTCTGGATCTGGTACAGGAAGGCAATGTCGGGCTGCTGAAGGCCATCGAAAAATTCGACTATCGTCGCGGTTATAAATTTTCCACCTATGCGACCTGGTGGATTAAACAGTCCGTGCTGCAAGCCTTCGCCGAACATGATCGCCCCATCCGCCTGCCGGGGCACGTCATCGACAGCCTCAGCAAACTGCGCCGCCTGCAAGACGACATGCAACGGACGCTCGATCGCCAGCCCACCACCGAAGAACTGGCGCAAAAACTGAGCCTGTCGGTTAAAAAAGTCCAGCAACTGATGCGCGTCGGCCAGAAAACCATGAGCCTGGAAGCCGAAACCATTCTGAAAGACGGCAACACCCAGACTCTTGGCGAAACCATCGAAGACGAACACTACGACCCTGAAACGCGCCTTCATCATACTAAATCGCTGGAATGCCTGCTGCTGGCGCTTCGTAACGCGCTGAAACCTCGCGAACGCGAAATTCTGGCGCTTCGCTTTGGCCTGGGCCAAGCCCAAGCCAAGAAATTAACGCTGGAAGAAATCGGCAAGCGCTTCGGCGTCACCCGCGAATGCGTGCGGCAAACCGAGATCCGCGCGCTGGCCAAACTCCGCAGCTCCCAATACCTAAAACATCTGGGGGATTAGCGCGCGACCCCTATTGATATCTTGCCACCTGTGGACTAAGCTGTCATTTATGGCTTAGTCCACTTTGTATGTCCAGGCCATTTCAAATCCATTGAGTTGTTGAACCGGAGGTTGTCCCGACCAATGCCCCATGCTCGCCACGCGCGACAGCAAGCCCATCAGGAGGACTCTACTGACCGCACCGCCGAAAAGTTGAAGTTTGAAGCGCTCCTGTCGCAGTACGATTATGCCTTTAAACGCGGTGAAATTACCACAGGGTCAGTAGTCCGTCATGAATCGGGCGGCATTTTGGTCGATATCGGGGCCAAGTCGTTGGCCATGCTGCCGGTCAAGGAAGTGTCGTTCACCCCGGGCCAGACGCTGGAAGAAACCCTGCCGCCCGGCTCGATCCACGAGTTCTTCATCTTGCGTGAAGACCCGCAGGACGAAAAATTTGTGCTGTCGCGTCGGCGCGTATTCCAGGCCCAAACGTGGAAGCGCCTGCAGGACATGATGGACGCCGACGAGGTCATTACCTGCGCCATCAGCAGCGTGGTCAAAGGCGGTCTGCTGGTAGACGTACAGGGCTTGCGCGGTTTTGTGCCTTCTAGCCACTTGCGCGTGCGCGATTCGTACGAAAGTCTGGTGGGCAAAAGCCTGCCCTTTAAAATTCTGAGTCTCGACCAGCAAAATAACAATATCATCCTGTCGCACCGCAAGGTCGTCTCTGAGCAACTGGCGGAACAGCGCCGCGATATCTTCGCCAATCTGGTTCCCGGCTCGCTGGTGGAAGGCGAGGTCGTTCGCCTGACGGACTTCGGCGCCTTTATCGACCTCGGCGGGGTGGATGGCTTGCTGCCGCTGTCGCAAATGTCCTGGCGCTGGGTGGAACATCCGTCGGATGTTCTGAAGGTCGGCGACAAGGTGAAAGTCGAAGTCATCGGCGTGGATCCTGAAAAACAGCGCGTCAGCCTCTCGATTAAGAGTCAGTTTGAAGACCCTTGGACACAGGTCTCTCAGGAACTGGGTCTGGGCGATCAAGTGGAAGGCGCTATCACGCGGATCAAGCATTTTGGCGCGTTTGTGGAAGTCTTCCCCGGCGTCGAAGCCTTGCTTCCTAACAAAGACATGAGCGATCAAGAACAGCAGCTCGACAAGAAATTCGCCCCCGGTGATGTCATCGCTGTTTATATCGTGAAATTCCAACCCGAAGAGCGGCGTATTTCTCTCAGTTTCCGCGCCCATGGCGCCCATCCGGGCGCAGAGCGTCGCGACGCGCCGCCCGCTCGCGCCACGCGTCCTGCCAAGGAAGAAGCGGTCGAGTCGCTCAACGAGGATCTCGATGACGATTCTGAACCGTCGGCCTTGTTTACCGACCGTCCGGCTGCCAAACAGACTGAACAGCTGGGCGTCTGGGTCGACTAATCGCGCAAGCCGCCTTCTTCATTGATGCCGTGATCCCCGCGTCAACGGGGTCAAGAATCAGCTCGAGGCGAGTTTTCGCTCGACGCTGGCGACTTTATCAGCCATCGATTGCGCGCGATCCACGCGAGAACCCAGCTTGATCGTGGTCGTGATGCGAGGCGCGCCCATCTCATGCACGCGCTCGTGACAGCGTTTAATGGCCGCCATCACCACGTCCCATTCACCTTCAATGTTAGTGCCGTACGCGTGAAGAGCCGTCTTCAGTCCGGCAGCCGATAAGATACGCTCGCATTCAGCAATATAGTTGGAAACCGAGACGCCGACGCCTAAGGGCACGACGCATAAATCGACGATAATCTGCATCACGCAACAAGCCTTTTGTTAGGGACACAAGCAGCGGCGACACGCCGTTCAACGTTAGGGCGCCGGGTTGGGCCAGCGGCGATGAATCGACTCAATCTCGTCAAGCGCCTCCTCATCGAGCGTCACGTCCAGACTGGCGATATTCTCTTCAAGTTGCGCCAGTGACGTTGCGCCGATAATCGAGCTGGTGACAAACGGGCGGCTATTGACAAAGGCCAGCGACATCTGGGCAGGCGACAGATTTTGCTTGCGCGCCAGCGTGACGTAGGCGTCAACAGCCAGGGCGCTTTGCGCAGAGGCGTAGCGATCGAAATACGGGCCAAAAATCGTCATTCTGGCTCCCGGCGGACGCGCGCCGTCTTGATATTTACCGCTCAACAAGCCAAAAGCCAATGGCGAATAAGCCAACAGCCCGCAGGATTCACGGCACGACACTTCCGCCATGCCGATCTCATAAGACCGGTTCAGCAGGTTGTAAGGATTTTGCACGCTCACCACGCGCGGCCCGACGCCTTGCCCGGCGAGTTGCAGACAGCGCATGGTTCCCCATGGCGTTTCGTTGGAAAGACCGATATGACGAATCTTGCCTTCCTGCGCCAGCTCGTTCAGCGCGGCGAGCGATTCCTCCAAAGGCGTTGCTGCCTCTTCCAGCTGATGCTCGTAGCCCAGACGCCCAAAGTAGTTGGTACGTCGATCCGGCCAGTGGAGCTGATACAGATCAATGTAATCGGTTTGCAGTCGGCGCAGACTACCTTCCAGCGCCTGGCGGATATGGGCGCGATTCAATCGGGCCTGCCCCGCGCGAATCCAGCTCATGGCAGAGGGGCCCGCCACTTTGGTCGCCAGAATCACCTGATCGCGATTGCCGCGCGCAGCCAGCCAGTCGCCAATAATACTTTCGGTGCTGCCGGAGGTTTCCGCACGCGCGGGGACGGGGTAGAGTTCCGCCGCGTCGATAAAGTTAACGCCCAGCGCCAGCGCGCGATCCAGTTGGGCATGCGCGTCTTGGGGGCTGTTCTGCTCGCCCCAGGTCATGGTCCCCAGACAGATGACGCTCACCCGCAGATCGGTGAGTCCTAGCGCACGGTATTCCATCGTTTATTTTCCGCCTTTGGAGGATGCTCGGAGTTGATGACGATTTCGCAGCTTTGCGCGTGATGCTTGCCTTCGCGCTGCGCCCAGTCGCCCTGGCGCCTTCCTATCTTACACCCAATCCCTTTTCAGCAGGGCCTTATGTGATTAAGCCTTAAGGCGCTTGCGTTCCCCGTCAGGCGCAAACGCTGATCATTATTTCATCCCCGTTTATTATCCCGGGTCTACATACGTTGGACGAGCAAAACCTATATCGCGTATGGGATGATTTTGACAGAATTGAGAATTCCCAAGGATAGTCGATTAGAGGATTTGCCATGAACACTCGTTGTGCGTCTGCGTTAATCGCCCGTTCACTCGCGACCCGCTCGCTGGGGCTTGCCCTGTCTCTCTCCATTGCCATGAGTTCTGCCGCCATGGCGGCGCCCGGCGACGTGAACGCCACTCACAACGTCACCAACGTCGCGGGCGGCGTTTATTACAACACCGCAGGCTCGCAAACGGTGTTTCAAGCCACCGGTTCAGGCCTGATCGTCGGCGCGGGGACAACCGTTCGCGCGCTGGAAGTCAGCAATCCGGCCAGTCCTGCCGCCAGCCTGACCAATAACGGCGGCTCGCTGCGTTTTTCGGCTCCCGGACAAGTCATTCGCATTGACGGTACGATTGACGCCAGCGCTGTCAAAAGCGGATCGATCTATCTGGGCAATGGCGGCAGCATCGCGTTCGATGCCGCTTTCCTGTATCAGAACGGCAAGATTTACGCCAATGGCGCGCGCGGCGGCCAAATCTCGATGGACGTCGGCTCACTGACGCAAACGGCCAACGGACGCATTCAGGCCATGGGCGCCAGTGACGCAGGCGGTCAAATCACCCTGCGCGCGCAAAACGTCGTCGATCTGCGGCAAGGCAGCGTGATAGACGCTTCCGGTCACGTGATCGGTCTGGTGAATCCCGCGCTGATTCGCATCGAAGGCGCGCTGGTCAACGTCGAGGGCGTCGTTCGCGCCAACGGCGTTCAGTGGAACAATCTCGGCTCTTCGGGCGGCGCGATTCGACTGGTGGCCAATGGCGGCGCCGCCAGCGCGCTGGACGGCCTGACCACAGCCAGCGGCTTTAGTTCTGGAGAGAAAACCGCCCTGCAAGCGCGCACAACGCAACTGGCAACGCTTCAAAGCGGCGATATTGTGGTGGGGGCGCAGGCAACGCTAGAAGCCAACGGGTCTTCAGGCCGCGCAACAGCAGCCGGACGCGCAGGAGACGGCGGCGCCGTGACCCTGCTGGCGGCGGATGACATCCTGAATGGAGGACGTATTCGCGCCAACGGCGGAAACGGGTCTTCCGGCGCGGCGCCGGCGGGCGGCGGCAAGGGCGGGGCGCTCACCCTTCAGGCCCTGGGCGCCGTCACCAACAACGGGTCGTTACAGGCCAACGGCGGCAAAGGCGGCGACAACACGTTCCGTGGACGCGTCGGCGATACGCGACCCTATCAGGGAGCCGACGGCGGCGACAGCGGCGAAATTCTGCTTCAATACGGCGATATTTTCACGCAGGGCGGCAGCGGCCTCATACAGGCCAATGGCGGCGCGGGCGGTCACAGCTACTCGCACGCCTATGCCCAGAATACCAATAATAAACCGCACGACGAGCTCGTGATTGCCACGCTGTACGCCTATGGGGCCGACGGCAGCCAAGGCGGACGCGGCGGACGCGTCATTTTTGATGGTCCTGTGAATCCTGTCGGCGGCGGAACGATTTCGGCCAATGGCGGCGCGGGCGGCAAAGCGGGCAATGCGGAAGCGCACGTCTTTGCGCATGCTTCCTCTGTTAACGGCGTGGCGATCGCCAAGGCCCAGGTATTTACCGGCGAAGGCGGCGCCGGGGGCGCAGCAGGCGGCGTTTTCGTCCCGCAGCCCGGCTCGCTGACGATGCCGTATAGCGCGCGCAACGGCCAGAACGGGGCCGATGGCAAAGGCGAAATCCACGCGCATGCGGTCGGTAGAACCGCGATAACGGAAGGCATCATTCGCGAACGCCGCCTGACGGAAACCAAGGCGGGTTCCTCAAAGCTGGCGTTGGGCTACTGGAAGGCAGATCCCCAGCCGCCCCGGGTGAACGCGCCTCCCGCCGATGCGGACGATCTGCCGCTCCCTGCGCCGCCGACGTTTGAGAATGGCGGCGGGTCTGGCTCTACTGGCGGCAGCGGCTCTGGCGGCGGGTCTGGTTCTACCGGCGGCAGCGGCTCCGGCGGCGGCTCTGGCTCTACTGGCGGCAGCGGTTCCGGCGGCGGCTCTGGCTCTACTGGCGGCAGCGGCTCCGGCGGCGGCTCTGGCTCTACTGGCGGCAGCGGCTCCGGCGGCGGGTCTGGTTCTACCGGCGGCAGCGGCTCCGGCGGCGGCTCTGGCTCTACTGGCGGCAGCGGCTCAGGCGGCGGGTCCGGCTCTACTGGCGACGGCAGCGACACGGAACTGGATTTCCGCAACGAAGCGGCCTTCCTCCTGGGACGCGAGCGCCGGATGACGATCCAGTTGCCGCGCGGCTTCGGGAAATCATCCGCCCCGTTGATTGTGTTTGGTCAGCCGACCATGTTTCTGGCGAAGACCTACGAGTCGTTGACCGAAGTCATCTTGCGATCGGCCGACGCCCAGTATGAAATCTTGCGGGCCAATGGCGAAAACGATTCCAGCGCAAGACAAGCCGTGCGTCAGACTCTGGTCGATCAAGGCATCGACGCCGCCATGGCGTCAGAATTGGTCAAGACGATTGAGGGCGGCGCACTGAAGGCCAGCGAATCGATTCTGGCGATTCTCAAAACCATGTCGCAGGCGTCATGACGCACGCTGGATCGTAAACAGCGATCGCCGCGCGCGATCATCCCCGTCGGGAATCCAGACAAAGCGCTTCAGGAGTCTTCTCCTGAGGCGCTTTTACAGAGCCCCCCTCTGAATGAAGGATGCGTAATCACGCTTCGGCGCTTTATGCTGCCCTCAAGAGCGCTTGGCGCTTGATGCGCCGCAAAAACGCCGCAGCCGTCGCGCGAAAAAAAGTTTGACTCGCGCGCTTCCAACGGTAAGATATACCCAATTTCTGGACGCCCTTCGCCCTCAAAACGCGCTCTCCGCTGAGTATCACTGTCCCATAAGCCAACAGGAACCTGACACGTCATGACGCTTCCCAAAGTCGCCTATTTCTGCATGGAAATGGCCATCGACCAGTCCCTTTACACGTATTCCGGCGGGTTAGGCTATCTGGCAGGAAGCCATATGTATTCGGCAGGGCAGCTGAACCTGCCCATGGTCGGCGTCACCATTCTGTGGTCCTACGGCTACGGCGAGCAATTCGTGAATGAGAGCAACGAAGTCGACTTGCGCTACGATCAACGCTCCTACCCGTTTTTACAGAACACCGGAGTGACGGTTGTCATCAATATTTTCGGCGAACCGGTGCGGGTCAAGGCCTTTCTGCTGCCGCCCGAGCAGTTCGGCACGGCGCCAATTTACTATCTGACCACCGATATCCCGCAAAACAAGCCCGAGCATCGCAAGATTACCCAGGTGCTGTATGCCGGCGATCAGCGCACGCGCATCGCGCAGGAAATCGTACTGGGCGTTGGCGGCTTACGCGTTCTGAAAGCCTCTGCGGTTCACACCAACGTGGTGCACATGAACGAAGGCCATGCGCTGCCCGCAGCCTTTGAGCTGCTGGACGAATTCGGCGGCGATCTGGAGCAGGTTCGCAATCGCCTGGTCTTTACGACCCACACGCCGGTCGCAGCCGGAAACGAAACGCATCCGGCGCATTTGCTGCACGAGGCTGGATTTTTCGTCAATACGCCGCTGGAGCGCGCCATTCAACTGGGCGGCGAAGACTTCTGCCTGACAGTGGCCGCTCTGCGCATGAGCCGACTGGCCAATGGCGTCTCGCAACTGCACGGCGAAGTCGCCAAAAACATGTGGAGCTGGGTGCATGATCGCTGCCCCATCATCGCCATTACCAACGCCGCCAACCGCAAATACTGGCAGGACAAGCGCATTACCGAAGCGGTCAAAAAACCCGAGGCGCTGCTCACGCTTAAAAAACAAATGAAAACCGAGCTGTTTGAGCGCGTCGAGCGCGAAACCGGCAAGCGCTTCGATCCTGATATTCTCACCATCGTCTGGTCGCGCCGCTTTACCGAGTACAAGCGCGCGTGGCTGCTGTTTTACGATCAGGACCGTCTGGTGCGCCTGCTCAGCGAAAACAAAATCCAGTTGCTGTTCGCCGGGAAATATCACCCGTCGGACGAAGCCGGCCATCAGATGTTCAATACCATCATCCGCCACTCGCAGACGCTGCCCAATATCGGCATCCTGATGAACTACGAGCTGGAACTCAGCGCCCAACTGAAGCGCGGAGCGGACGTGTGGCTGAATACCCCCTTGCGTCCCATGGAAGCCTCGGGCACTTCTGGCATGTCGGCCAATATGAACGGGGCCATCCACTGCTCGATTTTCGACGGCTGGGCGGTCGAGGGCACCTTCCACGATATTAACGGCTATCTGATTAACGAGCAGCGCGCCGACGAGTACGTGCCCATTGAAGAGCGTCATCGGCAGGACCACGAATCGCTGATGGAAATTCTTGAGCAGAAGATCATCCCGACCTACTACGAAAATCCGCAAGAGTGGGCCCGAATGATGCAGCTTGCCATCGCCACCTCCGAATCGTTCTTCAATTCGGATCGCATGGTGATTGAGTATTTCACGCGGTTTTATAAACCCGTTACCCTGTAATGGGCTATCCGGCGCTCATTGAGCCCGCCGCGCTCGCCGAGCGCCTTACGCAGGCGCAACCGCCGCGGATTCTGGACGCTACGTATCATCTGCCGCCTTCTACGCGCGATGAGCACGAAGAGTTCATGCGCGGGCATTTGCCGGGCGCGGCGTTTTTTGACATCGACGCCATTGCCGATCGCGCAAGCCATCTGCCTCACATGTTGCCGTCGCCGCAGGCATTTGAACGCGCTGTCGGCGAATTGGGCGTCTGCGAGAGCGACGAGGTCGTCGTTTATGATGCGCACGGCCTGTTTAGCGCGCCACGGGTCTGGTGGACGTTTCGCTATTTTGGTCACGAGCGCATCAGCGTTCTCAATGGCGGCTTGCCGCAGTGGCTGGCGGAGAATCGTCCTCTTATTTTCGGCGATCGCGCGCCCTTGCCCCGCGCCTATCATGCCCGCCCGCAAGCCGATCTGCTGATAGACTGGCGCGCGGTACAGGCCAATCTCGATCAGCCGCAATTCGTCCTTCTCGATCAGCGCGCCGCCGATCGTTTTGCGGGGCGCGCCCCCGAACCGCGCCAAGGCATGCGGGCCGGATGCGTTCCCAACAGCGTGAATCTGCCCTGGACGCAACTGGTCGATCCTGACACGCAGCGTATGCGCAGCGAAGCGGAATTGCGCGACGTTTTTTCGCGGGCGGGCGTTTTACCGCAATCGGCGCTGGCCTGTAGCTGCGGCTCCGGCATTACGGCGTGCGTCGCCGCTTTGGCCCTGTATCTGCTTGGTAATGAGCGCGCCGCCGTCTACGACGGCTCATGGGCCGAGTGGGGCTCGCGCGACGATCTGCCGCTCGCGCACGGCGCGAGCGATCCCGGCAGCGATCACGCCCCTTAACGCCGCCCTTAATACGCTGCTGTGATTGCCTCTGTACTGGCATTGGCGCGCAACTGCGCAAGCAGATGCGGCCCTGCGCTGGTTCCCAGACGCGTGGCGCCGGCTTGCAGCAAGGCAAGGGCTTGGGCCGCCGAGCGAACGCCGCCGCTGGCTTTAACGCCGACCGAACGCGACTGTCCCGCCAAAGCCGCGCCCATGCGGGCAATGATATCTGGCGTCGCGCCGGGCGCGTCGATCGCCATGCCGGTGGATGTTTTGACCATCGCCACGCCGCATTCGGCGGCCAGGCGGCACAAGGGCGCAATATCGTCAGGATTGTGCCAATCGGTTTCCAGAATCAGCTTGACGGGCCGACCCGCCGCAGCCTGGGTCAACGCGCGCCATTCCCGGGCGGTCTGCGTCCATTCGCTCTCAGCCCGCTCCCGCTGAAACAGCGCCAGATTCATCACGATATCCAGCTCATCGGCGCCATCGGCAAGGGCTTGGGCGATTTCGGCCAGTTTATCGGCTGTCGCGGCGCCGCCAAACGTGGGATGCGCGCATTCGCGCCGCAAGGCCGCCCGCTCGGAAGGAAACGCAATGACCACCGCCAGATGCGCGGACGACTGCAGCGCGTCAAGAGCCCGGCGGGCGATGGCCGCATGCACTGGCCGCACGCAGACGGCGGCAAACCCTTCGCGCGTCGCTTCACGGCAAAGGGCTTCAATACGGCGGCGTTGGGCGTCGGCGTCTTCAGCGGGATCAAACTGAAGCAGCGTATGGTCGATGACGCGCGCCAAAGCTTCAGGCGTCAAGGTCATGGACAGGCCTCGCCTCGATGAGGGCGTCGCAGGCCAGAATGCCGGTGGTCAGACTCGAACTGACATGGATTGCTCCGTGCGATTTTGAGTCGCATGCGTCTACCAATTCCGCCACACCGGCTTATCGGGCGTCTCTCGCAGCCGGTATCGTAACATTGAGGGGAGGCGGGTTCAAGCGAAACGATCAAAACTCACGGCGGAGGGAAGCGCTTGGCGCAGGGGCTGCGAACCCTGCACAAATTGGTCAATGATGTCATTCAAAGGACGTTTTGAAAAGGCTGGCCCCGGTATTGCAGGAGGCACGCTTGCCTTCCCCACAGAGCCAGACGAATCCCCCAGACTAAATCTCCTGCCGAAATGTACAGACACGCGCCCGATTCCTCCAAAGCTTGAAAAGCGAAACCGGATTTCCGCCGCTGGAGCCGCTCGCTGGACAAGCGCTCAGTCGCGTGAATCCCTCCAAAGATAAGAGGTATAGTATAGAGAACAAGCGTATGAAGAGGCAAGCCCCCCATTGGAGGGATAGCCGGGAGAGGGAGCAAGGCTAGCCGAGTAGCTAGTGGGCTTCAAGTCAAAAGCCGCCCGCTGAGAACAGCGAACGGCCTGAGACAGGTAGGAGTGGCCTCAGCGCGCGCTAGGCTTTGCCGAGGGTTTTTTCGCCGGGCTTCCAGCCGACCGGGCAGAGTTCGCCGCTTTGGAAGGCCTGCACCAGACGATGAATCTCGTCGACGTTGCGGCCTACAGCCAAGTCGTTCACGACATAGCTCTTAAGGACGCCTTCGGGGTCGATGATAAAGCAACCGCGCAGGCTCAGGCCTTTATCTTCGACCAGCACGCCGTAGTCGCGGCTGATGCGGTGGCTCAGATCCGAGAACAAGGGGTATTTCATCTGACCCAAAGCGCCTTCGCTCCAGGCTTTGTGGGAATAAACGCTGTCGACGCTGCCGCCGAGGACTTGGGCGTTGAGCTTCTCGAAGTCGCCGAGACGCTCGTTAAAGCCCTGAATTTCGGTCGGGCACACGAAGGTAAAATCCAGCGGGTAGAAAAACAACACGACCCATTTGCCGCGATACTGGCTGAGAGAAAGCTCTTTAATCTCGCCATTCACGTAGGCCTGGGTGGTAAATTCGGGGGCGGGCTTGCCGATTTGCGGGGCCATGGACATCGTCTCCTCTTCGATTAACGGGCATCGCCGGTTGCGGGCAACCGAACGCGGATGCCTTGGTTATAGAGGCAAGACGTTCAAATTTCAAGCGCTTACGGTTTTTAGCGACCCGCCGGACGCCCACAGCGACGGTGCGCCGCCTGAAAAATCCGCCGGTCGCGATCCGTCGGGCCGCTTTGGCCCATCCGCTCAAAGTCTGCCTGTGACAACTGCTGCGTGAGCGTCTCCGCATAACAGTAGCAATAGGCGGCAGCCACCGGGTTCGAGACCACGTTGCGCGCCATTTGCTGGCAGCAGCTTTGGGTAATGCTGTCAAAAACGGCCTCGCTGGGTCGTTCATCCGGTGAGGCAGCCCATATCGGGCAATAAGAGGCCGCCCCCAGCACAGCCATCGAGCCGCCTATCAAAAGCAGCGGAGACGTCAGCCAGGCGATTGCTCGCAACGCGTCAACTCCTTTGGTTCTTTGGTTTCAAAAAGACGCCACAAAAACGTCCTATTGGCACAGTATAGGCAGATTTTAAGAAATGAAGGCAATCTGGCTCTTTATAATGTTTTTATTTTAAAGCGAGCAGTATGAGCAATCCCATTCTTGAGAGCGATCTGTCATAGACGCCTGCATCTTGATCGGCCATGCGAGAAGAGAGAGAGAGGTCAGATTATGACGCCTGTGAACAACTCTTATTTGCAAACCTCCACAAGCGCTGAACAAGCGAGCCTGACTGTCCTCACGCCGCAGCAAGAGGTCGCCAACGCGTTCGCCTTCAAAAAATATCAGACGATTCATGAAGCGCGACCTTTTGAAGTCGCTCGTTTTCTGGAGTCGTTTCAACGGGCGGACGCTGACAGCGATGGTTTTGTGACGCAAAAAGAACTGAATGACCACGTGGTGCGCTTCGGACCTCAGCCCGGATCCGGAGATATTTCGAAAATCAAACTGAATGAGGAATTTGTCTTACCCGCGCGCCTGATGAAAGAGAACTTCGCCACCCTGGCCAGTTCCGCCAAAGGCGTGAGTCGCTCTGATCTGCTCAACGCAGCCGCCAAAGGCGGCTCGAAAGATCGCCTGGATCAAGGAGACGGCCTGAAGCTCCCTGAACGCATTCGCGCAGAATATCACTCAGAGGACTCTTTCCAGAAGTTCATTGAAACGCTCGATAAAGCCGAACAAGCCAATCTGTATCCAACCCTTTGGAATACAGGCGCGGCGTATACGCCGTCCCACGTTCGAAACGAGGTCTCGCAACACCAGTTACGTCAATTCCTCGCCTTACCGGCCAATGAGCCGGGCGTGAGCGCGCAGGATCGCCGGCGAGCCCAATTTATGCTGGATAATTTTGGCGAATTGTCGGGCGGCGATGGTTGGCTATCGCGCTCTGATCTGGCTCAAAAATCCGACGGCGGCGATCACGATCTTCTCCTGAACGCCACGGATCTGGCCGCCAGCGCCAGCGCTGCGAAGACGCCTGACACCCAGTATGTCGCCAGGAAATCTACCAAAGAGGTCGCTCAGGACGCCGCCGAGGCCGGAAAAGAGTCCAGCTCCAAGGCAAGCGCCCCAAATGCCAAAGCGCCCGACATGTGGCGGGAATGGCTGAATCGCTTTTTCCAACTGCTGTTTGCGATGTGGTAAAGCCCGGCGCGAGCCAGACGCCGATACGCGCAATTCAACAGGAAGAGGCCGTCGCGCCGACGGTTTCTCGAATACCATTCGTGACGGCGTCAATGACCTGCTGAATTTCCGCATCCGTCAATTCGGGAAACATCGGCAGGGACAGCACGCGCGCGCGCAGGCGTTCGCAGACAGGAAAATGCGATCGATCGCAGCCCAGCCCCGCATGGGTTTGCTGGTCATAGAGCGGAATGGGGTAATAAATCATCGAACCGACGCCCGCTTGGGCCAGCGCCTCCTGAAGGCGATCGCGCGCCGTGAGATCGTCGGTGCGCAATTGAATGGTGTATTGATGAAACGCATGAAGCGCGTCCGGCGGCGCGCTGGGCCTCGTCAACCAGTCTGACAACGGCTGAAGTCCGTCGCTATAGCGCGCGGCAATCCGGCGGCGCGCGTCGTTAAAGGCGTCGAGGTGAGGCAGTTTTACGCGTAAAACGGCAGCCTGCATTTCATCGAGGCGACTATTCAGGCCAGATTCTTCGTGATAGTAGCGTTTTCGGCTGCCATGGACGCGGAGCATGCGCAGGCGATCGGCCAGCGCGTCATCCTGCGTCGTGAGCAAGCCCCCGTCACCGAAGGCTCCGAGATTTTTAGTCGGAAAAAAGCTGAAACAGCCGACGTTGCCAAAACTCCCGACCTTTTGCCCGCGAACGTCGGCGCCCATGGCCTGGGCGCAATCTTCCACCACCCACAGGCCATGGCGGTGCGCCAACGCCTGAAGGGCCGCCATATCGGCTGGCAAGCCATAAAGATGAACCGGCAGAATCGCGCGCGTGCGCGGCGTGATCAGCGCCTCGATACGCGCCACGTCCAGATTAAACGTCTGCGGATCGATATCCACAAAGACCGGGGTCGCCCCCACCTGCACAATCGCTTCGGAAGTGGCGATAAAGGTGAAGGGCGTGGTAATGACTTCATCGCCCGGGCCGATGCGCAGGGCCTTGAGCGCCAACACCAGCGCATCGGTGCCGCTGGCGCAGCCGATCGCATGGCGCACGCCCAGATAACGCGCCGCTTCGGCTTCAAAGGCGCTGACCTGCGGGCCGAGAATATACTGACCGGAGGCCGCGACCGCCACCAGGGCATCATCAAAGGCCTGCTGAAACTGCGCATATTGGCGGGTGATTTGAAAAATAGGAATCATCTAACCCGGATGCCTTCGCTCAACGCTACCGGGCGTCGGCGGGCTCGCCAGCGTCACCTTTTCGGCGGATTCTCTCACATACCGACGGGCGCAGGGCAGGCAAGCCGCCCGATCGTCCTGAAAGGTCAACGGCGCGCCGCATTCGCAACGCCAGCCGATTAAGGTAATCGGATTGCCGCATGCTACCGCAAAATCGGGGATATTTCTATCGACCACGCCGCCCGCCTCGATAAAGCAGAAGCGTCCGAGCGTGACGCCGGCAGCGATGGCGCCATGGGCAGCGATCGTCGCGCCTTCTCGCGCCAGCGTGGGCGTAATGCGAGAGAGCGGCGCATGATTGGCCCGCAGGCGATCGAGCGGGGCCATTACCGTAGATGGGCCCCAATACACGCCGTTTTCCAGAATCGCCCCGCTCAGAATCATACTGTTATTGAGGATGCGAACATGATGGCCAATCATCACGCCCGCGCCGATAGTGACGTTTTGCCCGATATAGCAGCTATCGCCGATAATCGCGCGGGTCATCACGTGCGCATAGCGATTAATGACGGTGTAGTCGCCGATGCGGCACGGGCGATCGACGCAGGCGGCCGTATGAATTGTCGCCGAGGCCGCGCAATAATCCATCAGGAGGGGATCGTCTTCTCCACGAATATCGGTCATTCGGAGCCTTCTTGCATTGAGAGCGTCTACGCGACTGGCATCGTACGGAGATCGCGCCGCTGGCGCAAGCGCGGCCCGAAGGCCCGCATCGCCGGCGAGGGCGCTTTGGCACAAGCCCTTGTTAATGCTACTATCAGGGGCGTGGTCGTGTGACGCGAGGCTTGGCAGAGAGTATGGCCGTGCAATTCAAGCTGCCCGATATAGGCGAAGGCATTGCGGAAGGCGAAATCGTCCGTTGGCTGGCCAACGTAGGCGATTGCGTCAGCGAAGATCAGCCGCTGGTTGAAATTATGACCGACAAGGTGACGGCCGAAATCCCCTCGCCTTGTGCAGGCTTGATTACCGAGCGCTTTGGCGGCGAAGGCGATATCGTCAAAGTCGGCGCCGTGATTCTGGTCATTGACGACGCGCAGGCCTCTGACGGCGGCGCCTGCGCCATCGCCGCGGCCCCGCCGCCAATTGCGCCGCTGCCGCCCGCTTCTTCCGCGCTGGCGGCGCCCGCCACGCGCAAGCGCGCCCGCGAACTCGGCGTGGATCTGGCCCGCGTCACCGGCACGGGCCCCCATGGGCGCATCACCCCGCAAGACGTTGAACGCGTGGCCCGCCGCGACGCGGAAGAAACCGGCGCAGAGTTCAAGGCCGCCGACCGCCCGGCCTCCGCTTTTCCAGAGCCTGAAAAACGTACGCCCTTTATCGGCGTGCGCCGCCGCATCGCCGAACATCTGACGCAAGCCAAGCGCACGGCGCCGCACTTCGCCTACGTCGAAGAAACCGACATGACGGCGCTGGTGGCCATGCGCCGCCAGCTCAAAGGCGAGGCCGACGCGCGCCACGTCAAACTGACCTATCTGCCCTTTATCATCAAGGCCGTGATTGCAGGGCTTAAAGCGTTCCCCATTCTCAACAGCGCGCTGGAAGAGCCTTCGGGCGAAGACGGGCGCGTCGAACTGGTCACCAAGTACTATTATCATATTGGCGTGGCAACCGCCACTGAGCAGGGGCTCATGGTCCCGGTCGTCAAGCACGCCGACCGGCGCGACGTGTTTCAACTGGCTGAGGCTATTCAGGACTTGTCGAATCGGGCGAAAACCGGACGCCTGAAACCCGAAGAGGCCGGCGGCGGCACGTTTACGATTACCAGCATCGGCTCTATCGGCGGCTTGTTCGGCATCCCCATTATCAACGCCCCGGAAGTCGGCATTCTCGGCGTCAATAAAATCGCGCCGCGCCCCGTCGTCCGCGACGGCGCCATTGTGATCCGCGAGATGATGCACCTGTCGATGTGCGGCGATCATCGCGTCGTCGATGGCGCCGAAGCCGCCCAATTCATGAAAATCGTCATCGAGTCGCTGGAGAATCCGGCGCGCCTGCTGCTTTAGCCGCCTCTCTGATGAAGGCTCCGATGAACGCCGTATGGCTTTTAATGCTGGGCGGCTGCGCCGGAACCCTCAGCCGGTATTACGTCGGACGCTGGGCGCAACAGGCGTGGGGCGCCCACTGGCCCTATGGCACGCTTCTTGTGAATCTCTGCGGGTGTCTGCTCATTGGCGCGGCGCTGGCTTTTAGCGAGCAGACGCGCTGGTTTCCCGCGTGGGCTCGGATTTTGGCCGTCAGCGGCTTTTTGGGCGCACTGACGACATTCTCGACCCTGGAGCTGGAAGCCCTGCTGATGGCGCGCGATGGGCAGTGGGGGCGGATGGCCGCGTACCTGGGCGTCAGCGTCGCGTGCGGTCTGGCGCTGGCCTGGCTGGGATATGTTGTCAGCGCCCGGCTCATTCGCCTTTCCGGCAGCGCCTGAGGGCGGTCACAAGCGAGGATCGGCGCGTTGAGCGCGAAAACGCGGGAGCTATTCAGGCCCATTCGCCTGTATGAGACAATTTGTTTCTATTAATTGTTTTTATAATTATAAAATAATTTACACGCGCATGATGGAGAACGGAGAGATGAACACCCTTGGCCCCGCGCTGACAGCGGCGTCAGGCGTCCACGACTGGGGCGCGCGCCTATTTGCGCTGAATGACGCCATCATGAGAAGCGCCAATGAAGCATGGAAGGCGGATACGCCTGAAAAAATCGCCGCGCTGGGCGCGCAGGACAAATGGCTGGGCGTTCAGCGCGCCCATGCCGACGTCATGCTCGAAGCGCACTGTGCGCTAGACGAATACAATGAGGAAAGACGGCGTAAAAGCCGCGACATGGAGGCATCGCGGGCCATGATGTCTTTCGACGGCGACGGGTAAAGCGCGGAGAGTTCATTCAAGCGGACTCCCCTCACGCGTCGCCCTTAGGGGCGGCGCCTTTGTGGTAAGATAACCGCACGCTGAATTGAATCAGGCGAGGGGTCCCTCACGCCCGACTCGCCGACTGTCTTCTCTCCTCTCTGTGTTTGAGTTGTTTCTGTGCTGAGGCGCGTTCTCGTGGCAAGCGCGCTATTTGTTTCTACTGGGCGATGATCCCGGCGTTGAGACGCGCGCGGGGGATTCAAAAAAAGGAGATACGCGCGTATGACCGCTGACACTGGCATTGAGTATCGTCGCAAATATCGCGGACTCATCGGCATTCGGCCCAAGGCGCCGGTGCGAGACGCCGAAACCCTGAGTCTGGTGTATACGCCGGGCGTCGCCAAGCCGTGTCTGGAGATTGCGCGCGACTTTCTGACCTCGTTTGACTACACCATGCGCGGCAACACTGTCGCGATCGTCTCGGACGGGTCCAGCGTGTACGGCATGGGCAATATCGGCGCCACAGCCGCCATTCCGATGCTGGAAACCAAAAGCGTCTTCCATAAGACCTTCGCCGGAATTGATGGTTTTCCCATTGCGCTCGACACTCAGGACGTCGATGAGATCGTCGAAACGATCCGGTATCTGTCGCCGACGTTTGGGGGCATTCACCTCGAAGATATCTCGTCTCCGCGCTGTTTTTCGATTTGCGAGCGCCTTAAGCGCGCCATTTCGCTGCCGATTATCCACACGGATCAGGAAGCGACCGCCGTGGTCGTCTACGCCGGACTGATTAACGCGCTGAAACTCACGGGCCGACGGCTCGAAGACGCGCGCGTGGTCATCGCCGGGGCCGGAGCCTCGGGCGTGGCGACAGCACGGATGTTGCACAAACTGGGCGTTGGCGATATCAAGGTCTGCGATCGCCATGGAGCCTTGTATTACCGCCGGACGGAAGGACTTAACTGGATTAAATCCGAGCTGGCGCGCCTCACCAATCCCCATGATAAAAAAGGCTCGCTCGCCGAGATGCTCGTGGGCGCCGATATCTTCATCGGCCTGGCGCATCGCGATCTGGTCAGCGGCGAGATGATTCGCGCCATGGCGCCGGATCCGATTGTACTGGCGCTGGCGCTGTCAGAACCGGAAATCCCTTACGAAGACGCCCGGGCCGCTGGCGCGCGCGTGGTCGCCACCGGACGCAGCGATTTTCCCAATCAAATGAACTGCTCGATGGTGTATCCCGGCCTGTTTCGCGGCGCGCTCGACGTGCGCGCGACCTGCGTCACCCACGAGATGCTGACGGCCGCCGCGCGCGCCGTGGCCGAGCTGGTGAGCGAAAATCAGCTCAACGAGGCCTGCATTCTGCCGGATGCCATGGACTACCGCATTGCCGCCAAAGTGGCGCGCGCCGTGGCAGCCGAAGCCATGGCGGGCGGCCAGGCCCAGCGGCAAGTCGATCCTCAGGCAGTGGAAGACAAAGTGATGCGCTTTGTCTACGAAGGCCCCGGCGCCTGGGTCGAGCCGCCCTCGCCGCAACCCAAGACCCGCGACGAAGAGGCGCTGGAACTGCACAAACGCTATCAGGGCGTGATGGAAATCACCGCGCATGTGCCCATTCGCGATACGCACATCTATAACCTGCTGTACGCCCAGCCCCACGCCTCGCAACCCTGCCGCCTGCTGCAGGAACACCCGGAACAGGCCTACGACGTTACGCTCAAGAACAATCTGGTAGCGATTGTCACCGACGGCAGCGCAGTGCTGGGACTTGGCAACATCGGCCCCGGCGCAGGCCTGCCGGTGATGGAAGGCAAGGCTGTGCTGTTTAAAACCTTCGGCGGCGTCGAAGCCGTGCCCATTTGCCTGCGCACGCAAGAGGTCGAAGAGATCATCAAGACGGTCAAGCTCATTGCGCCGGTCTTTGGCGGCATCAATCTGGAAGATATCGCGGCGCCGCGCTGCTTTGAAGTCGAACAGCGGCTGGTCGACGAGCTGGATATCCCCGTCTTTCACGACGATCAACATGGCACCGCCGTGGTCGTGGTCGCCGGGATGCTCAACGCCGTGAAGGCTTTGGGCAAAAGCCTCAGCGAGATTCATCTGGTCGTCAATGGCGCTGGGGCTTCTGCGCTGAGCGTCTCCAAACTGCTGATGCGCGCTGGCGTGCGCGATATCACCATTTGCGACACCAAAGGCGTGATCTGGCGAGGTCGCAAAGAGGGCATGAATCCCTTTAAAGAGCAGATCGCCGAAGTCACCAATCTGGCCGACAAACGCGGCGCGCTGGAAGACGTTCTGGCCGGAGCCGACGCGTTTCTGGGTCTGTCTGCCGCCGGTATGCTCAAGCCTGCGATGGTGCAGACGATGGCGCCCAATCCCATCATTTTTGCGCTGGCCAACCCCACGCCGGAAATCATGCCGAATGAGGCGCTGGCCGCTGGCGCCGCCGTGGTCGCCACCGGGCGCAGCGATTTCCCCAATCAGGTGAACAACTCGCTGGCGTTTCCCGGCATCTTTCGCGGCGCGCTCGACGTGCGGGCCTCGCGCATTAACGACGAGATGAAGCTCGCCGCCGCCCATGCGATCGCTTCGCTGATCGGCGAAGAAGAGCTGGCCAAACGGGTGATTATTCCCTCATCGCTGGATTTTCGGGTGTCGCCCGCAGTCGCAGGCGCGGTGGCCGAAGCCGCCATCGCCACCGGCGTTGCGCGCCAGCCCATGGCCCCGGCCGACGTTCAGCGCCAGCTCAAGGGCTTTTTATACGAAGGTCATCTCGCCGCCACCGGCGCCGGGTAAGGCGCGGGCAAGGCTCGGATCAGGCGCCTCAAAAATGCGGGCGCACAAATTTCATTCTTTTGTTTTCATGCCATTAGAAAAGTTATTTGAGCAAGCCAGCAAGGGGATGCGTCATGGGAACATCGGGGGTCAGTTGGTCCGCGTTTCATCGGCTGGAAGACTTTAAAAACGGCGACCTCATCAACGGCCAAAACGGCGTACCGGAAGTCTTTGAGGTGCGGGCCGACCGGATGCGCGGCAAAACCCTGTCTCTGATTCTGGGACAAGAAGATAGGCTGATCGAGAGTTCTGATCCCAAGCTATGGAAAATCGGCACTCGGAGGGCGATCACGGCGGATTGTATAGAAGAACTCTCCGAAAACGCGACCTATCAGACGCAAGTGAGCCTGGTGACCTGCCGCCCGGATCCGCCAGAGGACAGCCGACAGTCTACTGTACAGTTGCTGGAACAGTCGCCCCGAGGCCTTAACGTCGAGAACGGGAGGCGCGACCTCGTAGTGGCGGAACCCCATTTCATGAAGCCCGGGCGCCCTTACGAGGTCGTGGCGGACGGCAACGATCAACTCTGGCTAAGAGGGGACGCCCCCTGGATTCTCACCGGCCTTCACATGACGCAAGCGGATCGCTTTTGTCTGGAATTAACGAATCCGGACAGCGGGGTCCGCGTTTCGTATGACGCGCCGATCCGCAACGCCAGCCGGGGAGCCCGGATTAGGGGGCTCAAAACCAACACAGAGGACCTTCCCCCAGAGCAGCGCGACGCATTAACAGCCTATTGGCAAGCCGTCCAAGACCATCAGGACAATACAGGCTTCAATCCCTTCTGAAAAGCCGCAGGCGCGATCTTCGCAAGACCGCGCCTACTATTGCTGAAAAACGTCGCTTAGACCTCAGAGGTACACTGCGGGCAGCGTTTGGCCTCAATCGGAATGGGCGAACAACAGAACGGGCAGGGCTTGGTCGTGGGCGTCGCTTCGACCGGCTTGGTCATCAGGCGATTCACTTGGCGCACCAGCATGAACACCGCAAAGGCGACAATCAGGAAGTTGACCAGCGCATTAATGAACAACCCGTAATTAATCGTCACGGCCCCAGCCTTCTGGGCTTCGGCCAGGGTGGAAAACGTCCCGCCCGTCAACGAAAAATACAGGTTGGCAAAATCCACTTTGCCCAATAACAGCCCAATGGGCGGCATGATGATATCATCGACCAGCGATTGGGTAATTTTGCCGAACGAGGCCCCGATAATGACCCCGACGGCCAGATCCAGCACATTCCCGCGTTGCAAAAACTGTTTAAAATCTTTCCACATCAGAGACAGACTCCTGAAAAAACGCGACGGGATTGAGTATACGGCATCGCATGCCAGACGGTAAAGCACAAGCGGGGCATCTGATTCACACGATCGCCGCAGACGACAGCCTGTCTAAAGCCGCTTGTAACACCTCGTCCTGCGTCATCGTATCGCGCGCGATCCAGTGAATCTCCCCGTTGCGCCGGAACCACGTCCGTTGGCGCCGCGCATACTGATGAATCTGCGTGCGAATAGAGGCCACGGCTTGCGGCAGCGTCCATTCGCCTTGCGCCACGCGCATCAGCTCGGGGTAGCCATGGGTGGCGCATAATGCATGGGCCTGCGGGCCGTAACGCGCCATCAGCGCCTCGGTTTCGCCGAGCCAGCCGGCGGCGAGCATCGCGTCAATCCGCGCGTCAATCACATCCCGGTGCGCGTCGCGATCATCAAACGTCAGCCCCAGCCAGATCACCGCCCCCGGCGTCTGCGCCGATGCGGTCGGCTGCGGCGTCGGCGCGCCGCTAAAGTGAATAATTTCCAGCGCGCGCACCACCCGCGAGCGATTATGCGGATGCAGTTGCGCGGCCCGGCGCGGATCGCGGCGCAGCAGGCTCGCATACAAGGCGTCATCGCTCTGATCTTGAAGCGAGGCGCGAAACGTCTCATCCGGCGCAATCTCAGGAATAAACCCGTCCTGAAGCAGGGCGTTTAAATAGAATCCCGTGCCGCCGGCAATAATGGCAAGGCGTTGGCGCGCATCGATGTCGCGCAAGGCTTCCAGCGCGTCATCACGATAGCGCGCAGCGCTGTAGCGCTCCAAGGGGCTTGCCACATCCAGCAGATAATGCCTCACGCCGCCTTGCTCCGCTTCAGAAGGCTTGGCGGAGCCGATGGTCAGCTCGCGATAAATCTGGCGCGAGTCGGCGGAAATCACGTCGCCATGCAGCCGCTGGGCGAGGGCGACCGCCAGAGCGGTTTTACCGGTTGCCGTCGGACCGACCAGCGCAATCAGAGGGCGACGCGGACCGCAGGCGGACGCCGGACTCACGGCGTCGAATTGACGGCAGACGCCAGAATCGTCCGTTCCCCCGGCGGACGCTGGGCATCCTGATCCGCCAGCGCCTGATACGCATGAACAAACATAAAGACCAGCCCCGTCGCCTTTAAGGCCACCAGGAGAAACAGGGCGATAATTTCCAGAATCATGTGAAACTGCCCGACAAACAACGCGGCCAGACCCAGCGCCGTCAATAACAGGGCAACCGCGATCAGCCCCGGCGCGCGGCGCAGAAACAGCCCGACGCTTTCCAGATACGCCTTGGGCAGCGAGCGTTTGGCGAGTATGACCAGCGGCGCCCAGAAGCCGGTCATCCACCAGAACAGGTAAAAGACGGCCATACCACCCATGTATTCGAGCATCACCTGACCCAGACGGCTCAATTGCCCCACGGGTTGAGACATCAGGAAGCGTTCAAGGGCCTTGGGATCCTGCTGAGCCGCGGGCAGATCGCGCGAAAACCGCGCCATGTCTTCCAGCAGCGCCACCGGATAGGCGCCGCTCGCCGTCAAATGCGCATGAATCCCCGCCAGAATGGCGCCGAGCGCAATAAAGGCGATAAGCCAGCCCATGGCAAACGGCATAAAATACTCGCCCACCCCCGGCAGAAAAGCCCGCAACAGCTCGCGCGTTTGCGCCACGCGCGTCGGCTCGGGCGGCCCCGGCAACGCTGGCGACGCCGCAGACGCAAAGGCTTTGTGCGCCGTCGCCTTAGGCGCCAGCTCCTGACGCACGGCCGCAGCAATCATATTGAACCATCCGGCGCTAAAGGCAGAAAACAGCAGCCAGTAAACAATCGCCGCCAGAGCCAGACGCCAGGCCAAGGCCTCGCCGCTGAAAATAAACAGCCCCTTGATCGTCGGCTGAATCAACAGCGGCATCAAGAGCAGAAACATCGCCAGCATGTTCAACAATAGGCCCTTGCGCCGTAAGATTCCGGCGCTGAGTTTAAGCTGATGAAAGACGCTGGCCATGGCTTCAGGATACCGCAGCCTGTTTTTAAAAACCAGCCGCCGCCGCCTCCCCCGACCGGCGCGATGGGCGCGCTATACTGTGACGCATAGAGATCACCCCCGGCGCCGTCGGACGCCCGACGGCTGAGAAAGGCCCGCCCCCGTTTTGTTAGCGCTTTTCGCCCCCGCGACTTTTTTTCGGCGCCGCCTCAGCGCCCCCGGACGCCGGACGCCGCAGGCGCGATTCTGGCTGATCGTAATCGCCCTTACGCTGCTGGCGGGGGGCTTACGCCTGTGGGGCGTTGAATCGCGAAGCCTGTGGCAAGACGAAGTGTTTACCGCCTCTTCGGCCACCGGCAACCGGCTGTTTGAGGCGACGATTCTGCCAGACGCCTATCGTCTGGATCCGCCAGACGCCAGCGCCCCGGCGTATTATCGACATCTGGCGATGGGCTGGCGGCCTTGGAGCGCCTTTGTCGACGGGATTGCGCATAACGTTCAGACGCCGCTGTATCCCACGCTGATGCGTCTGTGGATGCGCCTCTTCGGACCGGACCCGGTGCGGGCGCGCTTTTTCTCGGTTCTCTGCGGGATTCTCTGTATCCCGGCCATGGCATGGCTGGGCCGTCTGGCAGGCGGAAATCGCTTGGGGCTGGCGGCCTGCGCGATTCTAACGCTGTCTGGCTTTCAGATTATCTACAGTCAGACGGCGCGCCTGTACCCGCTGCTGACGCTTCTCGTCCTGCTGGGCGCCGCGCTGACGCTGGTAATCGCGCAGCGATGCCAGCGAGATTCGGCCGTTGCGCGTATTAAATGGGGGACATGGGCG